>NZ_JBAVCF010000087.1:0-12893 GCF_049586575.1 Bradyrhizobium sp. | reverse complement strand
GCCGGCTTCCTGGCCACGGGCCTGATCTTCGGCTTTGCCGCGACGGCCGGCTTTTCCGGCGCTGCTGCCGGGGGCGGTGCAAGCGACACCTGTGCGGACGCGTGAGCCGTCAGCATCACGGCGGCGGCAAGGACCGGTGCCGCCCATTTGAAGTTCCTGCACCGCAAGCGGCAAATACCATCCAGGAACTTCAAATGGAAAGGCGGCACTGGAATTATTATAATTTTGCTAGTGCCCATGACTTTTCGAAGTTTGTGAAAGGTCTGTGCTGCGGCGGAGCACGAACTTCGAAAAGTGGGCGCTAGCAATGCGCGCATCGCTTTCATTCCCGGCTCTACCCTTGCGGCGCTTCGGCTCTGGCCGGCATCGCGGCATGGGCCTTGCGGATCGCTTCCTTGGCCGAACGCAGCGCGGCAAGCGGCCCTTCGGACGCCGTCCAGATAAAATCACCGGCGAGAATGAAGTCGGCGCCTGCGGCGGTGAAGGCGCCGACTTCGTCGAGCGTGCCCGCAAAACCGGCTGAGGGCAGTTCGAACACTTCGTCCCACCATTGCAGGCGCTCGCAGATCGCCTCCAGCGAGGGCCGATGGCCCTGCGCATCCGGCTCGCCGAACAGCACGTAATCCGCGCCCAGTTCACCCGCCGTCATCGAATCGTGCCGGGTCGCAAGACCCCCGACGCCGGCGATACGGTCGGGCTTGAGCGTTGGCAGCGCTTCTTCAAGCGCTTCCAGGCCGGAAAGATGCGCGCCATCGGCGCCTGCGCGCGCCACAAGGTCAACGTGCCCCTCAAGCAGAAGGGCGGCGCCCTTGTCCTGGATCGCCGGCGCCAGCACCTTGATGCGCGAGATCAGCGTGCGCGGGTCGGCCGGTTTCAGCCGCAGCAAGACGGCCGCGACATCGGCTTCGGCCAACAGGGCTGGAAGATCGCCAAGCAGGCTTTGCGGATCGTCGATCGACGGTGTCGAGAGATAGAGACGCGGGAGCGGGCGCGGCGAGGCAGGCTTTGAACCCACATTCTTTGCAACCAATTTCAGGCAGCCTTCTTTTCGAGATCGGTCGTCCACTTGCCGGTGCTGGCGAGGCCATTCATCTGCGCGCGATGGCTGAACGCGCGTTGCCCGGCGGCGACGTTTTCGGACTTTCCGGACCAGGCTTTCTGGGGCGCCGCTTGCAGCGCGCGGCCATAGGAGAAGGTGACCTTCCACGGCAGGCCGCCGATCGCGTTGATGGCGTTGAGGTGCGCCGTCGCTTCTTCATCCGACTGCCCGCCGGAAAGAAAGGCGATGCCGGGCACGGCTGCGGGCACGCAAGTCTTCAACAGACGAATGGTCTTTTCAGCGACTTCCTGCACGCCAGCCTGCTTCGCGGATTTCTTGCCCGATATCGCCATGTTGGGTTTGAGGATCATGCCTTCCAGCCGGACGCGCTGCACCCGCAATTCCTGGAACGTCTTGTTGAGCACACGCTGCGTCACCTCGTAACAACGGTCGATATCGTGATCGCCGTCCATCAGCACTTCCGGCTCGACGATCGGCACGATCTGGGCTGCCTGGCACAGCGCGGCATAGCGCGCCAGCGCGTGGGCGTTGACGCGGATCGCGGTCATCGTGGGAATGCCGTGGCCGATGTCGATCACCGCGCGCCATTTCGCAAAACGCGCGCCGCGCTCGTAATATTTCTTCAGGCGTTCGGCGAGCTTGTCGAGGCCGGCGGTAACGAGTTCCCCCGGGCAGTTCGGCAGGGCCTGCGTTCCTTCGTCGACCTTGATGCCGGGGATCGAGCCCGCCTGCTCGATCAGCTTGATCAGCGGGGTTCCGTCTTTTGCGTTCTGCCAGATCGTCTCGTCATAGAGGATGACGCCGGAGATGTACTGGCTCATCGCCTCCTTGGAGCGGAACAGCATCTCGCGATAGTCGCGGCGGCTTTCCTCCGTCGATTCCACCTTGATGGCGTCGAAACGCTTCTTGATCGTGCCGGTGGATTCATCGGCGGCGAGCAAGCCCTTGCCCGGGGTGACCATGGCGAGAGCGACTTTGTTCAGATCGGCGAGATTCATCGAAATGCCCTCCGGAAGGGTGCTCGGCTTTTGGCGGCTAAAATAGACCGTTCTCGGGCAAATGCCGAGTTTAACGTTGGTCGGAGGCAGGGGGTGGTGGCCTATCGCGGTTCCCTCGGGTGTCATGCCCGCGAAAGCGGGTGATCCGGTCCGCCGCGGCCTGTCGGCCCGAGCGCTACGGCCCCTGGAATACTGGATCGTCCGGTCCCGTCTACGCGAAGGCTTCGACGGGCGAGCGAGTCCAGGCGCGCCGAAGCTTTAGCGGAGGCGGCAAGCCGGACGAAGACCGCGGACAGCCGTTTTTCCTCACGCCACCCTCGCGATCGCTACGCGACGCGGGGATCGAGTTCGCCCTTGGCGTAACGCTTTGCCATTTCGGCCGTCGTCAGCACCTTTTTGATCTTGCTCGCCTGGCCCGCGGTATTGAACTCCTGGAGCCGCTGCTTGCACAGCCTGGTCATCGCTTCCATCGCGGGCTTGAGATATTTGCGGGGATCGAACTCTTCCGGGTTGTCCTTCAGCACCTTGCGGATTTGTCCGGTCATCGCCATCCGGTTGTCGGTATCGATATTGATCTTGCGGACGCCGTTCTTGATGCCGCGCTGGATCTCGGCCACCGGCACGCCCCAGGTCGGCTTCATCTTGCCGCCGTTGGCGTTGATGATGTCCTGCAGATCCTGCGGCACCGAGGACGAGCCGTGCATCACGAGATGCGTGTTCGGCAGCTTGCGGTGGATTTCCTCGATCACCTTCATGGCGAGAATGTCGCCGTCCGGTTTGCGGGTGAACTTGTAGGCGCCGTGCGAGGTGCCCATCGCGATCGCGAGCGCATCGACCCTGGTCTCCTTGACGAACTTCACCGCTTCGTCCGGATTGGTGAGGAGCTGGTCGTGCGAGAGCTTGCCTTCCGCGCCGTGGCCGTCTTCCTTGTCGCCCATGCCGGTCTCGAGCGAACCGAGCACGCCGAGCTCGCCTTCCACCGAGATGCCACCGAGATGCGCCATGCCGGTGACGGTTTTGGTCACGCCGACATTGTAATCCCAGTCGCCGGGGGTCTTGCCGTCGGCCTTCAGCGAGCCGTCCATCATCACCGAGGTAAAGCCGGACTGGATCGCGGTCATGCAGGTCGCCGGCTCATTGCCGTGATCGAGATGCACGCAGACCGGAATCTGCGGATAGATTTCCGTGACCGCATCCATCATGTGGCGCAGCATGACGTCATTGGCGTAGGAGCGCGCGCCGCGCGAGGCCTGGATGATGACCGGCGCATCGAGGCTTGACGCCGCGTCCATGATCGCGAGCGCCTGTTCCATATTGTTGATGTTGAAGGCCGGCACGCCGTAGTCGTGCTCCGCCGCGTGGTCGAGCAATTGACGCAACGTGATCCGAGCCATCACCTGTTCTCCGCATTGGGGCTGATCGCCCGTATGAACTATTGTTTTTTTAAAACCTCGACGCCGGGCAAAGGTTTCCCCTCCATCCATTCCAGGAATGCGCCGCCAGCGGTCGAAACGTAACTGAAATCATGGGCCACGCCGGCCTGGTTGAGCGCAGCCACGGTGTCGCCGCCGCCGGCGACCGACACCAGCTTCTTCGCTTTCGTCCGCTCCGCCGCATGACGCGCCGCGATCATGGTGCCGCGGTCGAACGGCGTCATCTCGAAGGCGCCGAGCGGGCCGTTCCAGACCAGCGTCGCCGCATCGTCGATCGCGGCATGGATTCGCGCGATCGATTGCGGGCCGACGTCGAGGATCATGCCGTCTGCCGGAATCGCATCGAGGCCGAAGGCGTGCGACGGCGAGTTGGCGGCGAAATGAAACGCCACGACCGCGTCGACAGGAAGGATGATGGCGCAATTGGCGGTTTCCGCCTTGTCGAGAATCCGCAAAGCGGTGGGAGCGAGGTCTTTCTCCGCGAGCGACTTGCCGACGCCGATGCCTTGCGCGTGCAGGAAGGTGTTGGCCATGCCGCCGCCGATCACCAGCGCATCGACCTTGCTGACGAGATTTTCCAAAAGGTCGATCTTGGTGGAAACCTTCGCGCCGCCGATGATCGCGATCACCGGCCGCGTCGGCGCCTCCAGCGCCTTGGAAAGCGCGTCGAGCTCGGCCTGCATGGTGCGCCCGGCGTAGGCCGGCAGCTTGTGGCCGAGGCCTTCGGTCGAAGCGTGCGCGCGGTGCGCCGCCGAGAAGGCGTCGTTGACCCAGATGTCGCCGAGCCTGGCAAGCTCGCTCACGAAAGCCGGATCGTTCTTTTCTTCTTCCTTGTGGAAGCGGGTGTTTTCCAGACAGAGAACGTCGCCGTCCTTCATTGCCGCGATGGCTTTCGCCGCCGGCTCGCCGATGCAATCCTCGGCGAAGGCGACGGGCTTGTGGATCACCTGTGACAGCGCTGCGGCGACGGGCCTGAGCGATTCCTTGGGGTCGCGACCCTTCGGCCTGCCGAAATGCGCCAGCAGGATCACCTTGCCGCCCTTGGCTGCGATTTCGGTGATGGTGGGCGCGACGCGTTCCAGGCGAGTGGCGTCGGTGACGCGACCCTGCTCCATGGGGACGTTGAGGTCGACGCGCAGCAGCACGCGCTTGCCCTTTACGTCGACGTCATCGAGGGTGCGGAATGGTTTCATGCTCTTATCACCGCTCCCGATTGCCCCGGCGCAACAAGTTGTTGCTCAGTCATCACGCGAAACCGTGTAGTTGGCGGTTTCCTCCGGAGGAGTTCCGCTTGGCTTGCTTGTAACTTGCATGCCTTGGCGGAACGCGAACACGATAAACGCAAGCATCAGAATTTCCGCTGGAATGGCCACCCTGAGTGGAAGCGTCATCGCGTACTCCTCAGAGCAGCTTGCTCATCGCCACGGCGGTATCCGCCATGCGGTTGGAGAAGCCCCATTCATTGTCGTACCAGGACATCACCCGCACCAGCGTGCCGCTCTGCACCTTGGTCTGGTCCATATGGAACGTGGAGGAATGCGGGTCGTGGTTGAAGTCGATCGAGACGTTGGGCGCCGTGGTGTAGCCGAGGATGCCCTTGAGCTGCTGCTCGGACGCGCGCTTCATCGCCTCGTTGATCTCTTCCCTGGTGGTCTTGCGCGAGGCGACGATCTTCAGGTCGACCACCGAGACGTTCGGTGTCGGGACGCGGATCGCGACGCCGTCGAGCTTGCCGTTCAATTCCGGCAGCACGAGGCCGATCGCCTTCGCCGCGCCGGTTGAAGTGGGGATCATCGACATCGCCGCCGCGCGGCCGCGATAGAGGTCCTTGTGCAGGGTGTCGAGCGTCGGCTGGTCGCCGGTATAGGCGTGGATGGTGGTCATGAAACCCATCTCGATGCCGACGGTGTCGTTGAGAACCTTGGCGACCGGCGCGAGGCAATTGGTGGTGCAGGAGCCGTTGGAGACGACGAGATGCTCCTTGGTGAGCTTGTCGTGATTGACGCCGTAGACGATCGTAGCGTCGGCATTTTCCGCAGGCGCCGAGACCAGCACGCGCTTGGCGCCGGCGGTGAGGTGAAGCGCGGCTTTTTCCCTGGCGGTGAAGATGCCGGTGCATTCGAGTGCAATGTCGACGCCGAGCGCCTTCCAGGGCAGCTTCGCCGGATCGCGCTCGGCCGAAACCTTGATCTTGCCGTTGCCGAGGCTGATCGAGTCACCCTCGACCGTCACCGTGCCGGGAAAGCGGCCGTGCACGCTGTCAAAGCGCAACAGGTGCGCGTTGGTCTCGACCGGACCGAGATCGTTGATGCCGACCACTTCGATATCCTTGCGGCCGGACTCGGCGATGGCGCGCAGCACGTTGCGGCCGATGCGGCCAAACCCGTTGATAGCGACCCGGACTGCCATGCATTTTCTCCTCTAATAGCCCTCGCCATCCCCACGGGCGGATCCCGGAGGGAGGCTGACGGCGCTTCGCCCGGTTCGGCCGGACGAGGAACGGAAAAGATGACAGTTAGGTAACCCTTTTCGGGTTCCAGCTCAACCTCATCCCAAGCGTTTCAGAACTGCATTAACCGTAGCCTCGGCGGTAATTCCGAAGTACTTGAAAAGGTCCTTCGCCGGGCCGCTTTCGCCGAAGCTGTGCATGCCAATGAAGGAGCCGTCGTGCCCGATCACGGCGTCCCAGCCCCAGCGGACCGCGGCCTCGATCGCGACCTTCACGGGCGCGTTCCCGATCACAGTCTTTTGCTTGTCGTCCGGCTGCGCCAGCAGCAATTCGAGCGAGGGCACCGAGACGACCCGCGTCGCGATGCCGCGCCCGGCAAGGTCCTTTTGCGCGGCGACCGCGATCTCGACTTCCGAGCCCGAGGCAAACAGCGACACCTTGGCGTCGCCCTGGGCTGCGACCAGTTCATAGGCGCCATGGCTGCACGGATTATCTGACGGAGCCGAGGTGCGCAGCTGCGGCACGTTCTGACGAGTCAATGCCAGCACCGTCGGACCATCGGTGCGGTTGAGCGCCAGTTCCCAGCACTCGGCAACCTCGACGGCATCGCAGGGACGGAATACCCGCATATTCGGAATGGCGCGGAGCGCGGCGAGATGCTCGACCGGTTGATGCGTCGGGCCGTCTTCGCCAAGCCCGATCGAATCGTGGGTCATGACATAGACCACGCCGGTTCCCATCAGCGCAGCGAGCCGCATCGCACCCCGGGCATAGTCGGTGAACACCAGGAAGGTGGCGCCGTTCGGCGCAAAGCCGCCATGCAGGAAGATGCCGTTCAGGGCCGCGCACATGCCGTGCTCGCGGATGCCGTAATGGATGAAACGGCCCTTCGGCGTCTTGGCGGAAAAGCCCGTTGCCGATTTCGCCTTGTTGTTGTTGGAGCCGGTGAGGTCGGCGGAGCCGGCGACAAACTCCATCGGCATCGCTTCCGCAATCACGTCGATCACAGCTTCCGAGGATTTGCGCGTGGCAATGTTGAGCGGGCTTTCCAGCAGCTTCTTCTTGTAGTCGCGGAAAGCCTTCGCCAGCGCCGCCGGCCGCTCATGGCGCAGCCGCCGTTCGAATTCGGCGCGCTTGCGCGGCCCAAGCTCGGCAAAGCGCGCTTCCCATTCGATCCGTGCTGCCGCACCGCGGCTGCCCGCCTCGCGCCACGCCTTCAATACGTCGTCCGGCACCGAGAACGGCTCCAGCGAAATGCCGAGATTTTCCTTGGCGCCCTTCAGTTCATCGGCGCCGAGCGCCTCGCCATGCGCCTTGTTGGTGCCGGCCTTGGTCGGCGCCCCGTAGCCGATGGTGGTCTTGCAGGCGATCAGCGAAGGCTTGCTGGATTTTTGCGCGCGGGTGATCGCCGCCGCAATCGCCGCCTGGTCCTGGCCGTCGATCAGTTCGGCCGCCCAACCGGCGGACTTGAAGCGCTTTATCTGATCGACCGAGTCGGAAATGGAGGTCGGGCCGTCGATCGAAATGCCGTTGTCGTCATAGAGCACGATCATCTTGTTGAGCCGCCAAACCCCGGCGAGCGCGATCGCTTCCTGCGAGATGCCTTCCATCAGGTCGCCGTCGGAAACGAGCACGTAGGTATGATGGTCGACGATCTTCTTGCCGAATTCGGCGGCCAGCATCTTTTCCGCCAGCGCCATGCCGACCGCGGTCGCAAGGCCCTGGCCGAGTGGGCCGGTGGTGGTTTCAATGCCTTTGGTGCGAAAGTTTTCCGGATGGCCCGGGGTGAGCGAATCCACCTGGCGGAAACGCTTGAGCTGATCGAGCGTCATCTGCTTGTCGCCGGTGAGATAGAGCAGCGCGTAGAGCATCATCGAGCCGTGGCCGGCCGACAGCACGAAGCGGTCGCGGTCGGGCCAGGCGAGGTTGGCCGCATCGAATTTCAGGAATTGCGTGAACAGGACAGTCGCCATATCGGCGGCCCCCATCGGCAAGCCCGGATGGCCGGACTTCGCTTTTTCGACCGCGTCCATCGCGAGTCCGCGGATCGCATTGGCCATACGAACGTGATCGACCTGCGTCATGATGAAATTCCGTTAGGTAATGAGATGCTTGGGCCCGCGCGGGCGGTGAACGAGCCGGCGCGGGCAGCGAAAGCTCTTTGGAACCTGGAAGTCGAGGGCTGGATAGCACCTCATCTGCCAAAGTCAAAAGGAAGTGGAACATTTCAACCTGCTTTGCGGTGCATAGTTCCGAACTGGCGTTGCGCTCGCCTCGCGCGCCACGTAAATTTCTCCATCCAAACGCTTGGTGAGACCGCCAATTTCGCCGAGCGCCTATGCCAGCCGAGAGCGCCACCGCCTGTCATGAACGATCAATCCGTCAACGGTTCGGACCACACTGAGCCCGGTTTTGCCGACGTCGATGCGGCCACGCGCCGACTGATGGCGGCGCTGGATGCGCTGGAACGGGCGGTGGAACGGCGGCGTGACGCCGACCGCGACGAGGATGAACTGGCGGCGCGGATCCAGGCGCTCGGCGCCGACCGGGCACGGCTTGCCAACGAGCTCGACGGATCGCTGGTGAGGTCGAAGCGGCTCGAGCGCTCCAACCGCGACATCGCCGAGCGGCTTGATGCCGCGATCGGCACCATCCGCGAAGTGCTGGATGCGGGAGAGATGTCATGAACCACGTCAACGTCACCATCAACGGCCGGCAATACCGCATGGCCTGCGAGGAGGGGCAGGAGACGCGGCTGCTCAGGCTCGCCGAGAGCCTGGAATCGCGCATCGAAAGCCTGCGCGGCAAGTTCGGCGAGATCGGCGATGCGAGGCTGACCGTGATGGCGGCGCTCACCGTGTGCGACGAGTTGCAGGACGCCGGCAATCGCATCCGCGGTCTCGAAGAGGAACTGATGGCGCTCCACGACGTGCGCGCCGTCGCCGCCGACCGCGCCAGGGCCACTCAGGCCGCAGTCGCCAACGCGCTCAACGCCGCCGCCGACCGCATCGAGAAAACCACCCAGGTGCTCAACCGCACGATCGGCGGCGGCGTCGCGATCGGGTGAGAGAATCAGGTTGCTTTCGCTTCCCAACCACCCCGACAACAATCCGGGCGACCCCGATGCTCCACACCGATTCAGGCGGATCGTTCGCGCCCGTGCCTTCTCAGCGAAGAACCGCAGCGAGCAGAGTATGATTCGCTGTTGGCCGAGGCAGACCAGCAACGAACTCTGAGTTCAAAGCGGGGTAGCGTGGCGTATCGCAGGGGGGATTTGGCTCTTGCATTGATCGATTTCGATTTGGCGATCGGTCTCGATCCAGCCTTCCCCGACACCTACATCGACCGCGCGATTGTCCTCCATCGAATGGGCGACATGAAGCGCGCGCTCGCCGCCCAGGCCAAGCGTATCGACGACCAGAAGCTGCAATAAATCAGCACCAATGCCTGGCCATGGCGTGGCAATCGGGCGAATTCACGTCGTCCCGGACAAGCGTGGCGGAAGCCGAGCGCGATCCGGGGCCGATAACCACCGGCCGCTGTGATTGAGACGCTGGGGCCGCAATCCATGACAAAATCACTGTTCCGGGTTTATGGGTCCCTGCGTGCCGCCTTCGCTAAAGCTTCGGCGCCTCTGCTCGCCTAGCCCCGGCGAAGCCTTGGCGCAGACGGGTCGCAGGGACGACATCGTGGGTTGTGTCGTGAGCCCGCTGGTTATTCGGCTGCTTCGTTGTTACATTGGTTCCGCGAGGCTGCGTCGCGCGTCAGGAGCCATATATCCCCGGGGCCTTATCGATCCTTTAGGGAACTGTCCCTGGCCGGGTCCGTGGATCCGGACATATGGTGCCCACCTACTTTCGTAGGGAACTCCGGGATCGAGTGCTTCAACGGCGTTCGCGGCCTCGCACTTTGTTTCTTTGATTTTCCCGTCATACCCCGCGGTATCCCGTTGGCCGCGGCGGTGCCGATTGCTGACGCCTCCGGAATACTGGATCACCGCTTTCGCGGGTGATGACAACATCATTGCTGACGAAACATCGCATGTCCGCTAGCCCTTCCAAGGCCGATCTCCGCAAAATCGCACTCGATGCGCGCGATACGATGCATGCTGCCGCGCGCGCCACGGCCAGCGAAAGGCTCGCCGCAAGGGGGCTGCCGTTCGAAATCGCCGAAGGCACGGTCGTCTCCGGCTATTCGCCGATCCGAAGCGAACTCGATCCCACGCCCTTGATGCGCAAGCTTGCTTCGCAAGGCGCTAAGCTGGCGCTGCCGGCGGTGATGGCGCGCGGCAAGTCGCTCGCGTTCCGCGCCTGGTCACCGGGCGCTCGGCTCACACTGGGCCCGCTCGGCATTCTCGAACCCTCGCCGGCGGCAACCGAACTCATTCCCGATATCATGCTGGTGCCGTGTGCCGCCTTCGATCGCCTCGGCCATCGCATCGGATATGGCGCCGGCCATTACGACTTTACGCTGGCGCACTTGCGGAAAATGAAGCCGATCGTCACGGTGGGCCTCGCCTTCGCCGCGCAGGAAATCAAGGCTGTCCCCGCGCTCGCGCACGACGTCGCGCTCGATTATGTGCTAACGGAAAAGAAGGCGTTCGATTTTCGGAGCAACTAGTGGCCCAATTCTAACATTCGCATCCCGTCTCGCCAGGCGATTTTGCGAATGTTGGAATAAAAGGGCCACCAGCAAACATAATTGTTGACGTGTCCTTTCAAGTCCGAAGTTCGCCGGAAGGATGCGCGGAGGGTTTGGGGCGAACTTCGGACTTAGGACACGTAATTTGCGCATTCTTTTCGTTGGCGACGTGGTCGGCCGGTCCGGCCGTAACGCGGTCGTGGAATATCTGCCGGGCATGATCCGCGACTGGTCGCTCGATCTCGTTGTCGTCAACGGCGAAAACTCGGCCGGCGGTTTCGGCATTACGGAAGCGATCTACCAGGAATTGCTCGACGCCGGCGCCGACGCCGTCACGCTCGGCAATCACGCCTGGGATCAGCGCGAGGCGCTGGTGTTCATCGAGCGCGCGCCACGTCTCATCCGCCCGGCAAATTTCCCGCAAGGCGCGCCCGGCCGCGGCGCGGCGCTGATCGATACCAAAAACGGCAAGCGCGCGCTTGTCATCAACGCCATCGGGCGCGTCTTCATGACGCCGTTCGACGATCCCTTTGCGATTCTGGCCCGCGAACTCGAAGCCTGCCCGTTGCGCGAGGCGGCGGATGCGGTGGTGGTCGATTTCCACGGCGAGGCGTCGAGCGAGAAGCAGGCGATCGGCTTTTTCTGCGACGGCCGCGCCAGCCTCGTGGTCGGCACCCACACCCATGTGCCGACATCAGACCATCAGATTTTGCCCGCCGGCACCGCCTACATGACCGACGCCGGCATGACCGGCGATTACGACTCGATCATCGGCATGCAGAAGGATGAGCCGATGCGGCGCTTCACGTCGGGCATTCCCGCAGCGCGCTTCGAGCCGGCGATGGGGCCGGCGACGCTTTCCGGCATCGCGGTCGAAACCAGCGATGCGACGGGGCTGGCGGTGAAAGTAGCGCCCGTGCGGATGGGCGGAAGGCTGACGCCGGCGTTGCCGGAATTTTGGGTGGAGTAGAAGCTGCGGCGATGCAGCTTGGCCATTCTGCGAGCGGCTGCCGGGACATTGTTCCTTGGGAAGCTTCAGCCGAAGAAGTCCACCGCACCCGTCTCCAGATTGTACATCGCGCCGGTCATCTTGATGCTGCCCTTGGCTTCCATTTCAGCAAGCACGGGGCTCTCTTTCCGAATATCGGCAATGTTCATTTCAACGTTCTTTCGCGCGACCGCGTCGACGAAGGCATAGTTCTTCGCCGAACGCTCGCCTGTATAGGCCGTCGCCTCGATCGCGGGTTTGATCTTGGCCAGCAATCCAGTCAGATTGCCCAGCTCGGCATTATCGATTGCGCCCTTGATGGCGCCGCAGGCCGTGTGGCCCATGACAAGCACGACCTTCGCTCCTGCCAATTTGCAGGCGAACTCCATACTGCCCAGGATGTCCGCGTTTCTGACGTTGCCGGCAACCCGGCAGTTGAAAATGTCGCCAATTCCAAGGTCCATGATGACCTCGGCCGGTGCGCGCGAGTCGATGCATGTCAACAAGACGGCGGCAGGGTATTGTCCCTTGGCGCTTGCTTTCTGTTCGCGAAGATAATTTCGTTGTTTCCTTTCGCCCATGCGAAAGCGCTTGTTGCCATTCTTCATGGCCTGGATGATTTGCTCGGGTGTCAGCTTGTCGCGCAGCTCCCTGGACAGCGCGTCCGCGCGTGCCTCATCTACCAGGAAGAGGCCGCCACCCGTGGCTCCGGCTAAAGCCGCACCGCTCGCCATCCTGAGGAAATTCCGGCGGCCCAAACAATTGCAGTCGGCAGGATGTCCAGGCTTCTGGCCCATGTCCATCACTCCAATTCGCGATTGGAGCGACATCATAATCGGTTACTTTGAGCTTTTGGAAGGGGTCGGAAAGGCGAACCAGGAATCCATTTTGCCACCAGTCGTCTTGACAAATGGATTTCCGGATAGCCGTTGCGCGGCTTCCGGAATGACGGGTGATTTGCCCGTCGTGCCAACGTGTCGCAGGCGCTATCACTTGTGATGTCGGGCAAATCACCATTAGAAGCCGGCCGTCCCGTGCCCATCGAGAGGGGCGCTTCGCGATCGTCACGAAACGTTGGCGCGGGATGCGATGGACGCTGTTGGTGCGCCAGACGAATGCACCAGCGAGCGGATGGCGAAGCCGTGTGGTCCTGATATCCCGACGCTGATATCAAGTTAGCGACGATGCTTGCGCATGGCGCTGGCGATGGTGACAACAAGCCCGGCTCACCAGGGAGAGCGCGGAGTAAGCCGTTAAAACCATTGCGCAGGAAGCGCCGGGTGATCCCGGCTGAACCTGTGGTGACTTTGCTCGTGTGCTTTTT
>NZ_JBAVCF010000086.1:0-1979 GCF_049586575.1 Bradyrhizobium sp. | reverse complement strand
CATCCAAGCAATGGCTTAGCCCGAATTTCTCACGCTGTTTGGTCGGACGCGAGCGGGAATTGACTTCGGCGGCGCCACAACCCGGGCCGGTGGTTTGGGCATAGATTGTCGCCCGCTGCGGCGGGTTGGTCGGTGCTTTCGGGTCATACGGTGCGGGTGTTCTCCTGTGGGCCAAGGCTTCAGCGAGCCGCGCTGTCGAGCGCGGCCCATGCCGCTCGAAAGACATCGGTGTAGGGAAACGCCGATGCCATCGAGAACTTGATTCTGCGGACGCTGATGCGGACCTGGGCGCCGATCTTGAACAGCTTCAGGCGGATGGTGCCGCATGTGGCGTCGGCGAAGCGGGTCGTGGCCAGGGCGATGCGGCGCAGCGCGCTGACAAGGACATAGGCCATTGAGGACAACCAAAGCCGCAACTGGTTGGCGCGCATGGTGTGGGCGGACGTCCTGTCGGCGAACAGATCGAGCTGACATTCCTTGATGCGGTTTTCCATCTCGCCGCGGGCGCAATAGAGCTTCTCGTAGAGCGCGCGGGCATGGTGTTCGTCGGCCGACAGCGAGGTGACGACGAAGCGCGGATTGGCCCGGCCTTCCAGTGTCGCCAGGTCGATGTCGCCAACCTTGATGGACTTCTTGTTCTTTTTCTTGCGCCGTGGCTTTGTCGCGCTCTCACTCTCGGCTGTGGACGGGATCATCCACTCGGCTTTGCCGACGACGCGGCGCTGCCGGCTCCAGCTCTTGTGCGTTCTGTACTGGAAGTCCTTGAAGCGCCGGGCCGGCTTGCCGCTCTGTCGGTTCTCTTCGGCTGCCTCGGCAAGCTCGGCTGCGATCTCGGCAATCAGCCTGTTGTTCTTGGCCAGGCCGAACAGGTAGTCGACGTCGTTTTGTTCGCACCATGTCATCAGATCATCGCGCGTGAACCCGGAATCCGCCCGCAGCAGAATGCGCACTTCGGGCCAACGCTTGCGGATCTGCGCCACGATCCGCGCCACCTCTTCGACTGAGCCCGCGCTGGCATCGATGTTGGCCCGCCGCAGCTTGGCGCAAAGCAGGTGTCGCCCGCAAAAAATATACAGCGGCAGATAACAATAGGATTTGTAGTAGCCATGGAAGAAGCGCCCTTCCTGTTCACCATGCAACGGATCATCGGTGGCATCGAGGTCGAGGGTGATCTGGCGCGGCGCCGTCCGATGCGCCTCGAGAAACAGATCGACGAATAGCCGGTCTACCGCCTCCGCATCGTAGCTGATCTTGTGGTAGCGCGACGGTTCCGGCTTCGACAATTCCAGCCGGTTCAGCGTCGATTTGCCGGCCACGGCGGCGCAGTCCGCGCGCCGTGCCTCAAGCTTTCCCGCCAACACCGCCATCAATGGATCGTGGCGCAGCGTCTCATGGTCGTTGAGGTCCTCGTAGCCGAGCGCGATAGCGAATATCCGCTGCCCGACCAGCGTTGCCACCGAATGCTCGACATGGGCCTGGGATCGCCGATCGACAAAGCAGGAGGCCAGCCGATCCACTATCCCGATCGCCCGGTCCGTCGCACCAAGCAGCAGCGCGCCCGCGTCCGACGTGATCGTGCCACCATCAAACGCCGCCACCACCGCGCGGCCTTCAACGGCTTCAAATCCGAAAATATCCGGGATACACTCTGTCTGCATCGGGGCTCTCCTCGAATCATCACGAAGTCGTTCTCGCAAAACAACTTTCGCTGATTCGGAGCCCCGATGCGCTTAAACTCCGTGAGAAATGCGGGCTAGCAGTCCCGCGCCCAATGCCGTGCCGAGTAAACTCTTTCCGATTAGTGTCATCCCATCTTCTCCTTTTGAAGGGCAAATCCCGCACCCTCCCGCCAACAAAAGCCGGCTGAGATCGTTCCGATGGAACCTGGATTGGTTGCGGCGCCAGCGCCATTTTTCAAAAGTTCGCGCGCGCTTCAGCAGCCCTTGCAAATATTATTGATCCTGGAATCGATCCCGGCG
>NZ_JBAVCF010000085.1:0-18077 GCF_049586575.1 Bradyrhizobium sp. | reverse complement strand
CGCACGAGATATCTGATAATGTTCGGAAAGCGCGTGAGCTCGTATGGCTGAAAGTAGCGCATTTTGGTGAGTGAAAATCCGATCATGATGTCAGCGGACGTGAATTCTCTGCCCGCTAGATAATTCGCACTGCGCATCCGTGCCTCAATGGCGTAGAAGGCACGGTCGACCCGCGCCTGTGTTGCCAACAGTACAGGATTGTTGTCACGAAGCTGGAGCCGATTGAGGATCATCAGCCGGCCCATATTCGCCTGCAGCGTGCCATTGGCAAAGTGAAACCAATATAAGAATTCGGCGAAGTCAGGATCGTCAGCATGGAGGGTCAGCCGACCGCCGCCGTATTTGGCGATGATATATTGGACAATGGCGCCGGACTCAGCGAGCGTGACATTGCCGTCAATCACGACTGGCGCCGCTTCCATCGGATGGAGCGCCTTGTAGTCCGCTGGAGCGAGCAAGGTCAGCTTTTCACGCGCGTAACGTTTGAGCTCATAGGGAATTTCGAGCTCCTCGCAAAGCCAAACGATCCGCTCCGATTGCGACTTCTGGAGATGATGTACCGTGAGCATGAGCTTCCGCTGATCAATCAGCGAGGCCGATCGTCTCTAGTTCATGACGAACTAGGGACTTATCGTCCTCGCGATAGCTCCTAATTTAGACACGCGGCTTTTCATCTCGAGCGGTGTCAAAACCAACTCGCGGGAAGTGCAGGTTTACTTTGCCCACAGAGGAATCTTCGTGCCGGATGACGACCTCGTCAGCCGTCCACGAAAGAAGCTTTCCGTGTACCGGATTGCCGTAGTCGTCCGGCGTGACGCTGACCTGATCGCCGCGCTTGAGACCGATATGTTGCGCCTCGGGCCACCATTCTTCAGGCTCACTCGGCTCGCTTGCCATTGCGGCCTCGATTGCCTGGTCCTCGGTCATCGCGGAGAATTTGCCGTGCCCGATTTCCGCGACCCGCTTGTACCAGGGATTGATCACGCTACCGAAAGCGATCAGCTCATTCACCTCGGTGCCACCGTTTTGACGTGCGAACCAGATTGGGTGGAAGGTGGATAGGTCGGCAGCGGAAGGCTCGCTTCCGAGTATAAATCTACGACCATCTGCGAGGGCTTCGGCGAGCCAGGCTAGGTGCGCGTCAACTCTCTGCAAGTATAGTGCACGCTTGGGAGCGAGCTCCTTGGGATCGATGTTGACGCGGAAAAGCGGTCGGCGTTCATCGATAAGCTCTTGTGGGAGTCCTGGCATATTGCCGATTGTGAGGCAGACGGCGTTAAAGAAGGACCCCTTCTCAATCCACCAGCCGAAGGCCTTCGCCAGGGCTTCCTGCCCCTTTGGATAGAGGGAGCCCGAACGACCCAATCTTTCGACGACTCGAAGGATAAGCAGTGTATCGCAATAGAATTCGGCGCCGACCTGAAGGATTGGAGTCTTGCGATAGCCTCCAGTCATCGGCGTGAGCTTGGGACGGGGCGTCCATACCGGAATTTCGACCGAATTCCAGCTCACGCCCTTGAGACCAAGAGCGAGACGTACCTTTTCGGAGTAAGGCGAAAGTGGATAATGATGCAGAATAATCTGTGACATGTTCTCTCTCCTCGTGTCATTTGCCGAGCACTGAGTGCCGGCGGAGAAATGTGAACCGCGTATCTCAGTCAGGCCGCGGTCGCGATCACCGCGAGAGAAAGGACTCGGAACGATTCCGAATCCCCGAGCTGGCACCAATTCTGGTCCTCTTCTGAGGGCTGGAAATCGGTGAGTGCGCCATTGGTCGAATGGGTTGCAGGCGCAAAGCAGGCTTCTACTTACGCAGAACCGGCTGCTCGCGCCGATAGGCTGACGTTACTTCCTTTCCTGCATGTCGAAGCCGAGGAATTCGAACGGCTTGTCGCCGTTGATCCAGCCGTGCCACGTATGCGGGTGGAACAGAAGGATGTCATCGGGCTTGTAGGTGATTTCGCCGTACTTTTTGCCATCCTTGTCATTCAGGGTCATCTTGCCAGCGCCGCTGATGACGTAAAGAACGTATCCCTGTTCCGCAGGTCCCTCGTGAAGCGCGATCGAGCCGTTGGCGTCGACGTGCCCGCGCATCACATTGATGCCTTTGCTGATATCAATGCTGTTCGGCGGCACCTGATAGATTGCCGCATACTCGAAACCCTTGTTCGGCTTGCCGGCAATGTCCGGAATCAGAGCGAGCTTTCCAGGCTCCTTCTTGACCGCAATCGCCTTGCCGCTTGGATCGAGTTCAATACTCGTCAGATCTCCGGCAAACGCCGGAGCAGCAATTAAGAGGGTCACCACCACACCCAACCCATAGATTAGACCGCGCATCTTTCCCTCCTCGTTTGTTCATTTTGATTGGATTTGATTATTGGCCAGCTGGGTCGCCTGGAACGGCGACCTTTAGCTGACTCGGAATCGACGCCGTGCCTACACGCCGGTACGTCCGTCCAGGAAGATCTGACTGACCGGCTTTGCCAGAATGGGCTTCAGCTTAGGCAGGATTTCCTTGATATCCGGCGTTCCCATGTGAGCGTCGAGGGCGGCTTTGTTGGTCCATCTTTCCCACGTCATGAAGCGGCCCGGCTCATCGATAACCTCCATCAGAACGTACTTCTGGCAGCCCGGCTCTTTTGCCGACTTGTGCGCGTAGGGTACGAGCAAGTCGCGGAGGTCGGCCGCCTTTTCCTTCGGGGCCACAATTTCCGCGATCACGAAGTATCCGCTGTTGTCGCCGGCGGCCTCGGCGGATGAACTCGTAAGAACGACAGCAGTCACGCCGCTCAAAGCGGCGTAGCCGACGAATGCACGGCGATCCATGTCCGACATGATGGTTCCCTTCCCTGTGGTTTGTTTCTTTGCAGGCCGTGCCAAAGGCAATACCGGCCGTGCCCTCCCAAACAATTGGGATACAAATACCTTGCACACGATATAATAAGAGTCAATTATATATGATATGATGCGATTATGGGCCTGCTCCCGGCAGATTCACGGTATGCGACTTGTGCGGCGCCAGCGGCTGACAGTAAGATTCAGTTTGAACAGTCGGTACAGGTCGTTTTTTGAACAGGCGATGATCCAGATCGCGGGCCGGTTTGGTAGTTCAGGGAAGCCAATAAATGCGACGTAATGCCAAAACAAGAAGCGTGCAGGTCCAAAGCTCGATCGCTCCCGTCGAAATGCCGGGACTCGACAGTCACCTTTGCTTTGCGCTCTATGCCGCCAGCAACCATATGACGCGCTTGTTCGTGCCCTTTCTGCAAAAGCTGGGCGTGACCTATCCGCAGTATCTGGTTCTCGTCGTGCTTTGGGAGCGCGGCCCGCACGGCGTCGGAGATCTTGCCACGTTGCTGCGCATGGATTTTGGGACGCTATCGCCGATGCTCAAACGCCTCGAGAGCAAAGGCCTTGTTACCCGGCACCGGCAGGCCAGCGATGAACGACGCGTCCTTGTCGACCTGACACCAAAGGGGGTTTCGCTCCGGAAACGGACGGAGCAGATGTTGGGCGAGTTTTACTGCTTTTTGAACATGCCTTTGGAGGAACTATTCGACTTAAAGGATCGCCTTCGTCATTTCGTAAATTCTGCGGGACCCAAGGAGGCGAAGACGCCTCCCGCCAGGCTGTCCGGAGCGGGCTTTCAGCCGGCATAGGTGGGCCTCTCGGCCTCTAGAAACAGCGTGGCATTCCTCGGGTGAACGACCGTCGTGTCCTCAATGGCATCTTCTGGGTCTTGCGCTCCCGAGCACCTTGGCGTGATCTACCCGAGATGTTTGGTACGTACACCACATGCTACAAGCGGGCTGGTGTCTGGGGCCGCATCATCGACGCGCTTGCCGCTGCCCATGATGCCACTGTCCAGATGATCAACACCTCGATTGTCCGCGTGCATCAGCATGGGGCCTGCAACTCGCGTCTATCCGGTTGTGGCTGCAGCTTAATGACTCCGCGTCCTAGTTGCGGACAAAAAAAATATGCCGGTGCACGAAGCATCGGCACTTTTACTTCCTGCCCTTGAAATCCACATCCAGGCTGAAGCTGAAGGTGTCTTCCGAGACCTTCATCTCCGCCGAAGGACGCGGCACCGGGTCCGAGCGGCGGATCATGTCCATCGCGGCCTCGTCGAACAGCGGATCGCCCGAAGACTGCGCAACCGCAAGCGACACCACGTGACCCAAGCGGTTGAGCACGAGGTTCACCTTGACCTTCGCCGCCTTGACTTTCTCAGTCTTCGGATAGCGCTTGTGCAGTTCGAAATAGGCGCTGATCTGCTTCATCCATTTGGCGGTGAGCATTTGATCGTCTTTGCCGATTCCGATATTGGGCGCCGCAGCCACGTCGGCCTCGTGCGCATCCGCCAGCCGCTGCCGGGCGGTTGCTTCCTGCGCCACCGATTCCTGCGACGCTGCGGTCTGCACCGTCTCGACCTTCGGTTCATCATCCGTCGGCTTTTTCTGCTCGTTCCGCGTCACGACACGATCGGGATTCTCGGTTTCCGTCGGCGTCTCCTTTGGCAAGTCGGTCGGCTTGACCTCGGCCTTCTGCTCGGCGAGCGCAGGTGACGCCACGGAGGCGTCGGCGTCCGGGCCCGGAGGCAGTTCGGTGTCTTCAGCAGCGGGTGACGTCAGTTCCACGCCGATTTCGGTTACATTGGCGCCAAGCCCACCGGAACCGTCGTCGGAATGAAGATGCGTCAAGGCCAGCGCCGCACCGCCAACGTGCAACGTCACCGCAGCCGTTGCGGCGATCGTCCAGAGCCGCCAGGACGGCCGTTGCTCTTTCACAGACTCAGCCATCGCATCAGGGTTTTGCCGCAACCGGTGCGGCGGATTGGGTATCAGATTCCGCAACGCCTTCCAGCGCCACCAGTTTCATCCGATAATTTCCTCGGCGCAAGAGCTCCAGCACATCCATCAGATCGCCGTAATGCACGGCACGGTCGGCGCGCACCAGAACAAGACGTTCTGGATTGGCCTCCGCGCCGGCATCAAGCATTGAGACGAGGTCGGCGCGCTTGACGGGCTTTTCCCCGATGGCGAGCGTCAGGTCCGGCTTGATGCTGACATAGACCGGCTTGTCCGGCTTCTTCTGTGGCGTTGCCGTCGAGGACGGCAGATCGATCGGAAGATCGACCGTCGATAGCGGCGCCGCCACCATGAAGATGATCAGAAGCACCAGGATGACGTCGATGAATGGCGTGACGTTGATGTCATGCGTTTCCGCGAAGTCGGCGTCGTCGTCGAGATCGGCATCCGCGATCGAGACAGCCATGCCCTACTCCGCAGCGCGCGAATTCGCCGGCCGCGGCGAGCTGACGTGGGTGCGGTCGAGATCGCGCGACAATAGCCTGCCCGCGGCGCCCGACGAGCGGCCGACCAGTTCGAGATAGCCTTTCGTCACGCGCGCGAAGTGATTGTAGATGATCACGGCGGGGATTGCGGCCACGAGACCGATCGCGGTCGCCAGCAGCGCTTCAGCGATACCGGGGGCAACGACCGCAAGATTGGTCGTCTGCGATTTCGAGATACCGATGAAGCTGTTCATGATGCCCCATACGGTGCCGAACAGTCCGACAAAGGGCGAGGTCGCGCCGATGGTGGCAAGCAGGCCCATGCCAAGCCGGATCCGGCGCGCTTCCGCACGCACGATTTCGGAAAAGCTCGAAGCCGCCCGCTCCTTTACGCCGGCGTCGCTGGAAATTCCCGCCGACATCCGCCCTTCGCGCATCGCGGCCGCCAGCAACGAAGACAGGACGGTGCCCCTTGAGCCCAACGCAAATTGCGCTTCTGCCAGCGACCTTGAATCCGCAATCATGCCGAGCGCCGCGCGCAGCCGGCGCCGAACGACCGACAGCTCGATCATCTTTGCAATGAAGATGGTCCACGTCACGAGCGAGGCAAAGGCAAGCCCGATCATCACCGCCTTTACGATGATGTCGGCAGCCAGAAACATCGACCAGGGCGAGAGCTCGTGCAGCGTGACCGATGTGAACTTCATCGGTTTCGCGGCATCGACCGCTACTCCATTGCCGGCGGGAGCGGCCGGAGCGACAGCTGTCCCGTTCGGCTGCGCGGCCGGCGCCGGCGTACCGGCCGACATTTTCGGATCTGATCCCGCCGTATTCTGCTGGGCGAACGAAACCGTTCCCATCGAGACGAATATCGCTACAGCGACGGCTTTAAGAACGGTTCTAAACATTCCCGCGACTTCCCGGATTTCAAGTCTATGCTGTTCTTATTGCTTCAAAAGCATTTCGCGCGCCACGTCGAGTAGCTAACGCGTGAGTTAGACGAATTCCATTGGGAGTTTGCTGTGGGTGATCGATCTTTGCCGTCTTTTTTCCTTAATGCACGCAGCGAGGACGTCAGCCGGATGTTCGCTCGCGACGGTGATATACACCCGTCGCGCAAAAGCCGACAAATGACGTTGCCCGCGTGCTGAACGTGAGCGGACGCGATCACTCGGCAGCGACGTTGCTGGTGGGATCGCCCAAGGTTTTGATGCGGTCCTTGACCTCGCGCAACGTCTTGAGGCTGCTTTCAAGCGCTGCCACAGACACGCCCTGCAACACGTCGGTTGCAATGGCATCGCGCAGGCTATCGAGGTCGTCGGCAAGCCGGCGCCCGGACGCCGTCAGGAACAAGCGGTTGGCCCGCCGGTCCCTGGGATCGCTGCGGCGTTCGACGAGACCATGCTCAACCAACCGGTCGAGCAAGCGCACCAGCGAGATCGGTTGCAATTCGAGCACATCGGCCAGATCAACCTGGGACAGACCCTCCTGCTCGCGCAGGCGGAACAGAACAATCCACTGCGCTCGGGTGGTGCCGCGGGTCTTGGCGCGGTGATCGATATAATTTCGTAAAAGCCGAGACGTTTCGACCAGTTGCGAGACGATCTGCTTCTTTAGGTCGAGCGACATTGGCCCTGGTATCCTTAGATTGAAAATTGCTTAGAATTCTCAAGCTATAGTGTGTTTACACATTAAGTGCACGCGTATTATATCTGATCTACCTATGAACTATAGGCAAGACTCGCTAGTTATATTTTTTTGAATCTGAAGGCCGACATGAACAAATCGCGGATAACGCGTGGGATTTTGCTGGCCTTGGTAGTTGCTGGGCTGGGATATTTCGGCTGGCAGCACTTCCATGGCCAAAGCCAGGAAACGGCGGCTAATCGAGCGAAAAAAGCAGCCCGCAGCGCGGTCCGGGTCAGCGTCGCGACCGCCGAAAAAGTGGACTTTCCGGTTTACCTGACGGGGCTCGGAACCGTTCAGGCCTTCAACACGGTCTTGGTCCGCTCGCGCGTCGACGGGCAGATCGACAAGATTGCGTTCACCGAAGGCCAATTGGTCAAGCAAGGCGCCCTCTTGGCCGAAATCGATCCCCGGCCCTATCAGGCGGTGCTCGATCAGGCGAAAGCCAAGAAGGAACAGGACGAGGCCAATCTCGCCAATACCAATCTCGATTTGCAGCGCTTCATCAAATTGGGCGAGTTCGCCACGCGCCAGCAGCTTGATACGCAACGCTCCAACGTGTCGCAGTTGACGGCGCAGATCGCAGCCGACGTCGCCGCCGTCTCCAACGCACAAACCCAGCTCGACTATACCCAGATCAGCGCCCCGATCTCCGGCGTCGTCGGCCTGCGTCAGGTCGACATCGGCAACATCGTCAACGCATCCACTCAGACCGGCATCGTCACGATCACGCAGATCGAGCCGATTGCGGTCATTTTCACCGCGCCCGAAAACGAACTGCCGAACATCAAGGATGCACAGGGCGCCACACCGCTTAAAACCATCGCGCTGACGACCGACGGCAAGAAGTCGTTGGCGCAAGGAAAGCTGGCGGTGGTCAACAACCAGGTCGATTCGACCAGCGGCACCATTCGCCTCAAAGCCCTTTTCGATAACAAGGACCATGCTCTGTGGCCCGGCCAGTCGGTCTCCACGCGGCTTCTCGTCAGCACGCTGAAGGATGCAACTGTGGTTCCGGACGAAGCCGTCCAGCACGGCACCCGCGGCCTCTATGCCTTTGTCGTCGATCAGGACAACAAGGCTGAGCTGCGGACCGTCAAGGTCAGCCAGTCGATCGACGGCCGCTCGGTGATCGAGCAAGGCCTGTCGCCCGGCGAAAAAGTCATTACCACCGGCCAGTTCAAGGTGGCGCCCGGCACGCTCGTCAGCACCGCGGTGGCAAGTTCCGATCCGAAGGTCCGGGAAGAATGAACGGCGAGGGAATTTCCGCCCCCTTTATTCGCTATCCCATCGGCACCTCGCTGATGATGGCCGGCATTCTTTTTGTCGGTCTCGTTGCCTATCCACTGCTTCCGGTTGCGCCGCTGCCGCAGGTCGACTTCCCGACGATCCAGATCACCGCCCAGCTGCCCGGTGCCAGCCCTGAAACCATGGCCTCGTCGGTGGCGCAGCCTCTGGAGCGGCAATTCGCGCAGATACCTGGCATCGCCCAGATGACATCGACGAGTTATCTCGGCACCGCCACGATCACCATCCAGTTCGACCTCAACCGCAACATCGACGGCGCCGCCAATGACGTGCTGGCGGGCATCAACGGCGCCGGCGGCCAGTTGCCGAAAAACCTTCCGACCCCGCCGACATACCGAAAGGTCAATCCGGCGGATTCACCGATCCTGCTGTTATCGGCGACATCGGATAGTCTGCCACTGACGACAGTCAGCGATTCCGTCGACGCACAGCTCGCACAGCAGATCAGCCAGATTTCCGGCGTGGCGCAGGTCACGATTGGCGGCCAGCAAAAGCCTTCGATCCGGGTTCAGGTCGATCCGGCGAAACTGGTAGCCAAGGGCCTGTCGCTCGAGGATGTCCGCAACCAGATCGCGATCGCCACGGTCGATAGCCCCAAGGGCAACATCGACGGCACGAAACGCGCCTACACGATCTATGCCAACGACCAGATGCTGGACTCCAAGGATTGGAACGACGTCATCGTTGCCTACCGCAATGGCGGTCCCTTGCGGATTCGCGACATCGGCGAGGCCGTGACGGGACCGGAAGACGCCAAACAGGCAGCCTGGGCCAACGGTCAACGCGGCGTGTTTCTGGTGGTTTACAAGCAGCCCGGCGCCAACGTCATCGATACGGTCGACAAGATCAAGGCGCTGTTGCCGCGGCTGGTGGCCGGTATTCCAGCTGCGATCAAGATCGGCGTGATCAGCGATCGAACCCAGACCATTCGTGCCGCCGTCGAGGACGTTCAATTCACGCTGCTTTTGACCATCGTGCTCGTCATCATGGTCATCTTTGTCTTCCTGCGCAGTTTCTGGGCCACGGTGATTCCGGCCGTGACTGTGCCGCTCGCCTTGCTTGGCGCTTGCGCGCTGATGTGGGTGTTTGGCTACACGCTCGACAACCTGTCCTTGATGGCGCTGACGATCGCCGTCGGATTCGTGGTCGACGACGCCATCGTGGTTCTGGAAAACATCACGCGTTACATCGAGGCAGGCGACAAGCCGCTCACCGCCGCCTTCAAGGGCTCAAGCGAAATCGGCTTCACGATTCTGTCGATCAGTATCTCGCTGGTCGCCGTGCTGATCCCGCTGTTGCTGATGGGCGGCATCATCGGGCGCCTGTTCCGCGAATTCGCGGTAACGCTGGCGATGACGATTTTCGTGTCGATGGTCGTGGCGCTGACGCTGACGCCGATGATGTGTTCGCGCTTCCTGCGCGGTCACAGCGACCATCAGGAACATGGACGGTTCTACCAGTGGAGCGAACGCGGCTTCGACGCCATGCTGCGCTCCTACGAGCGCGGGCTCGACGTCGCCATCAGCTGGCGACGCACCACATTGGTCGTTTTCTTCGCGACACTGACACTGTCGATCTACCTGTTCGTGATCATTCCGAAGGGCTTCTTTCCGCAACAGGACATCGGACTGATCACGGCAACGTCCGAGGCGTCGCAGGATATTTCCTTTGCCTCGATGGTAAAGCAGCAGGAAGCGCTTGGCGCCATCGTCCAGGCGGACCCCGCGGTCGCATCGGTAGCGATGGCGATGGGCGGCAACGGTCGCGCCGGCAACAACGGCAGCGTATACATCACGTTGAAACCGCTCAGCGAGCGCGACGCCTCCGCGATGCAGATCATCGCCCGCTTGCGGCCCAAGCTTGAGAAGGTCCAGGGCGCGCGGCTCTATATGCAGGCGGCGCAGGACGTGCGGATGGGAGGCCGGGCGACCCGGACGCAGTTCGAATTCACGTTGCAGGACGCCAACCTCGACGAATTGAACGAGTGGGCGCCCAAGGTGCTCGCCAAGATGAAGACGTTGGCCGAACTGCGCGACGTCGCGACCGACCAGCAGTCGGAAGGCACGACGCTCCAGCTCAAGATCAACCGCGACACCGCCTCGCGCTATGGCATCCAGCCGCAATTGATCGACGACACGCTATACGACGCGTTCGGACAGCGTCAGGTCACCCAGTATTTCACCCAGCTCAACAGCTATCATGTGATCCTGGAGATCCTGCCGGAATTGCAGGGTTCTTTGGACACGCTGGACAAGCTCTATATCAAATCGCCGACGACCGGCGACCAGGTGCCGTTGTCGGCATTTGCGAGCTGGAGCAGCGTCCCGGTTCGTCCGCTCTCGATCAGCCATCAGGGCCAGTTCCCTGCCATCACCATCAGCTTCAACCTTGCGCCCGACGCGGCGCTCGGACAGGCCACCGACGCCGTGCAACGGGCGATGGCCGAAATCGGCGTGCCGTCAACGGTGAATTCAAGCTTCCAGGGTACCGCACAGGCCTTCCAGCAATCGCTTGGCACGGTGCCGCTCCTGATCTTGGCGGCGCTGGTCGTGGTGTATCTGATCCTTGGCATTCTCTATGAAAGTTACATCCATCCGCTGACGATCTTGTCGACGCTTCCTTCGGCCGGCGTCGGCGCGCTCGCGATCCTGATGGCATTCGGATACGACTTCAGCCTGATCGCCTTGATCGGCATCATCCTGCTGATCGGCATCGTCAAGAAGAACGGCATCATGATGGTCGACTTCGCGATCGCGGCCGAGCGCGACGAGCATCTGACGCCGGAACAGTCGATCCGCAAGGCGGCGCTGTTGCGCTTCCGCCCGATCATGATGACGACAATGGCGGCCATGCTCGGCGGCGTTCCCTTGATGCTTGGCACCGGAACAGGATCGGAAATCCGTCAACCGCTCGGCTACGCGATGGTCGGCGGTCTCATCGTCAGCCAGGCGCTGACCCTGTTTACGACGCCGGTCATTTACCTCTATCTTGACAAGCTTTCGGTGGCCTTCTCCAATTGGGGACGCTCGAAAGATGACGACCAAGACCTCGCTGAGCACGGCGCCGTCAAGGAAGCCGCTGAGTGATCCCTTTCAGTTAGCACGTCGATCAGCGCGCAACCCCTTCCTCGGAGACCGCTCGGTGAAGCACGCAAGACTGATGCCCAATTTCCGGAAGTCGGATGTCGTGCTGGCGACGGTTTTGGCCGTCGCCGCTTTCGCAGGCAGCGGCGTTTCATCTGCGCAGCCCAAGGCCAAAAGCCAGGCTTCGACCCAGGCGGCGACGACACCCGCCCCATCCGGCACGTCCGCTTCGGCACAACCGGGCTGGGCCGCGCGTTGCAGTAGCGGAAGCCGCGACGCGCCGCTCGAATGCGCGATAGAGCAGAACGCGATCCTTACCAAAACCGGGCAGCTGGTGGTGGTGGTCAATATCCGCGTACCCGGCGATACCAGGGCGCCGGTCGCGCTCGTGCAATTGCCGCTCGGGCTCAATCTCCAAGCCGGGGCAAAGCTTCAGGTCGATGACGGCAAGAGCGTCGAGCTTCCGATCCAGACCTGTGAGAACAGGGGCTGCTACGCGAGCATCCCGATTTCTCCGGAAATGCTGAACGCGCTTCGATCCGGCAAGCAGTTGAAGGTCCTGTTCCAGGATCTCGCCAAGGAAACCATTGCGATCCCGATGACGCTCACCGACTTTACGGCCGCCTACGACAAGATCAAGTAAGCCCACCCTGCTGTACCGCGCCTGGCGCTAGCCGATCCCGAGATAAGCCTTCTGCACCTGCGGATTGTTGGCCAGATCGGAGGCTTTTCCCGACAAAACGCTTTTGCCGACCTGAAGGACGGTTGCGAAATCGGATACTTCAAGGGCGAGTTCGACCGATTGCTCCGCGAGCAGAATGGTCAGCCCCTCTCTGTGCAGCCGGCCGAACGTATCGTACATGGTTTCCACCACGGCCGGCGCGAGACCGAGCGACGGCTCATCCAGCATCAGAAGCTTCGGATCGCTCATCAGTGCGCGGCCGACCGCCAGCATCTGGCGTTCGCCGCCCGACATGGTGCCGGCACGCTGGTTGCGCCGCTCGGCAAGCTTCGGAAAGATGTCGTAGACCCGTTCAAGCAGCGTCGCTGCGCGCTTCTTGTCGTGCAGCGGTGTTGCGCCAAGCTTCAGATTGTTCTCGACGCTTTGCTGCACGAACAATCGCCAGCCTTCTGGCGACAGGGCAAGCCCCTCACGCACGATTGAAAACGCACTTCGCCCGCCGATCGGCCGGCCGCGAAATTCGATTCCACCTGAGTGCACCGGGATCAGGCCGGCAATGGCATTGAGCACGGTGGTTTTGCCGCCGCCGTTGGAGCCAAGCAACGCAACCACGCTGCCCTCGGGCACGTCGAGCGAAACATCTGATACCCCGATCAGGTCGCCATAGCGAACCTCGAGATGTTCGATTCTGAGCAAGGGAGCGGTCACGACGCCGGCCCGATAAGTTCGATCGGGGTGTGGGAAGCGGCCGCCTTGGCGGCGCGTTTGCCAAGATAGGCCTCGATGACGGCCGGATTGCCGGTGACCTCACGAGGACTGCCACGCGCGATTTCGCGCCCCTGGTGGAACACCAGGACGCTGGTCGCCAGCGACATGATTACTTCCATGATGTGTTCGACAATGACGAGCGTGATGCCGGAGCGATGGATATCGCGCACGAGATCGATCGCCACTTGCACCTCACGCTGCGTGAGCCCCGCCATCGCTTCATCGAGCAGCAGCACCTTCGGTTCGGTCGCGAGCGCGCGCGCGATCTCGAGCCGCTTGCGGCCGGGCGTTCCGAGCGACCGCGCCGGCGTTTCCGCCAATCGGCCCATGCCGACACGCTCCAGCACCGCCCGCGCGCGAGCCTCCGCTTCGGATTTGCGAGAGGTCCGAAGAAACGCGCCGATCATCACGTTTTCCAGCACCGACATGCTCTCAAAGGTCTGCGGCACCTGAAAGGTACGCGCGAGCCCCAATCGGGCGCGCGCTTCCGGCGCGAGGTTCGTCATGTCGTGGCCGTCGAACAGCACGCTGCCTGAGGTCGAGGCGATGTCACCTGTCAGACAGTTGAAGAAGGTGGACTTGCCCGCTCCGTTCGGCCCGATCAGGCCGAGGATATCGCCCTTCGCCACTGCGACCGAGGCGCCATCGACCGCTCTGAAGCTGCCAAATGCCTTGGTGATCTCGCGCGCCTCAAGGAGCATGGGCAGCCCCTCCCGCCGCCGTCGGTTTCCGCCACCATCGCTTCGACCATAGTCGTTGGACCAGGGTCAGAATTCCACCGGGTTGAAAGCGCGCGATCAGCACAATGATCGCGCCATACACGACGAAGGTCAGCCCTGCCCCCTTGCCGCCCAACCAATTGTTGGAAATCTCCTCGAGCGGCACCAGGATCGCGGCGCCGACCAGTGGTCCGAACAAAAGACCGGCACCGCCGAGAGCTGCCATGATCAGGATCTTCACCGAGATCAGAAGACCGAGCCCTGACTCCGGATCGATGAAACCGAACATCATCGCATAGAGTGCGCCGGCGACGCTCGTCATCCCCGCGCTCAGCATGAACGCTGCGAGCTTGGTGCGGCTTGCGCGTGCACCCAGCGAGCGCGCTGCGCGTTCGGAATCGCGGATCGCGCGCAGGTAAAATCCCATCCGGCTATTGGTCATCCACCAGGTGACGAGGAGCGTTACCACCAGGATGCCCAGGAACAGATAGTAATACGGCAGGGCCGAGATGAAGGAGAGATCGAATATGTTCCTCGGCACGGTTGGCCCGCTCAAACCGATGGCGGAGCCGAGATATGGAGTGTTGGTGACGATCAGCCTGACCAGTTCAGCGACCGCGATCGTGGCCATGCTGAAATAATGGCCGGAAAGCCGCAGCGTCGGCACACCGATGACCGCGGCTATTCCGGCGCTGACGAGGATACCGATCGGAATTCCCAACAACGGCGACCATCCGAAATGCGTATATGCGCCCATGGCAGCGTAGGCGCCGCAGCCAAAGAACACGACGTGGCCGACCGAGACCTGGCCGGCATAGCCGCCGACGATGTTCCAGGCCGATGCCGCGATCGCATACAGCAGCACCAGCGCGCCGAGCCGTTGCTGAAACGGCGTCGAGAACAGCAGCGGATAAGCGACGATCAGAGCCACCAAAACCGAAAGCCAAACCAGCCGCCGCATCACGTCCTGCCCAACAGGCCCTGTGGCCGGAACCAGAGAAAGCCGAGGAACAGCGCGTACACGACCATGTCCTTGTAGATCGGTCCGAGCAGATAGGCCGACAAGGATTCGATCACGCCGATCAGAAGCCCTGCGATCAACGCTCCCGGTATGCTGCCGAAGCCGCCCAGCGACACCGTCACGAAGGCGACGATGCCCAAGGTCTCGCCAACCGTCGGCACGATGTAGAAGAACGTCGCGATCAGCGCGCCGGCCAATCCGGTTGCCCCCGCGGCGATCGCCCAGGCAACCGCCTGCATGGTGTCGGGCCTGATTCCCATCAATTGTGCGGCTGTGGAATCTTCTGCCACCGCCAGCATTTTCGACCCCAGCGAAGTCCGTGTCAGGAGAAGATGCAGACCAAAGGTTACCAGCAGCGCAACCACGCCGGCCAGAAGCCGTGACGCCTGGATTCGGAGACCCATGATGTCGAAGGTGCCACCGACGAGATTCTCAGGCAGCGACAGGAAGTTGGCGCCGAACCACCAGAACACGGAATAGCGAAGCAGCAGCGCAAGCCCGAAGGTGCCGAGAATCTGCGCCAGCATCGGCCCTTTCATGATTTCGCGGATCAGTGCGAAATAGACCACGATGCCGAGCGTGGCGAGCACGAGAACGGCGAGTGGCGCGCCCGCCCAGGGCCCCGCGCCGAACAAGGTCCAGACCACAAACGCCACATACATGCCGAGCATGACGAAATCGCCGTGCGCGAAATTGATGATGTTCATCATGCCCCACACCAGCGTGAGGCCCGAGGAAAACAGCGCATAGACCGCGCCCAGCAAAAGGCCGCCTGCGATCACCTGGATTAGCGTGGAGGACATGCCGTCGATCGGGTCTTGCGGATGAATTTTCGGCGGCGGCGAGGAAAGACCTCACCAGCCCTTGTAGGGAAGTTCCGGCGCCTTCTGCGAACTGCCCTTCGGCCAGACCGCGACGTAATTCTCGCCGTCCTGCAATTGAATGATGAGGCTCGACGCCAGTATGTTCTGACCCTTTTCGTCGAACTTGACGCCCTTGTAACCCATCATCAGTTGATTGGGCTTGAGATCCGTTGCCTTCAGGGCGGCCTGGATCTTGGCGGGCTCCGTCGAACCGGCGCGATCGATAGCGTCGCAGAGAACGAAGAACGCCTGCATCGCACGGCCCGTGGTGTCGTCCATATCGTCGCCGGTCTTCTTCTTGTACATCTCCGCAATCAGTGCCGTCGGCGAACCCGCGGGACCGACGCTCCACGACGAGCGATTGAGGATGCCCTTCGATATCTTGCCGACCGCCTTGATCATGGAGGGATCGGAATAGCCGGAATCGTCCGCAATGATCATCGGCGGCTTGTAATCGAGCGCCTGCATCGTCTTCTGATAGAGAATGGCGTCGGACGTGTAGGCAATCATGATCACGACGTCCGGCTTCTTCTCCTTCAGTTGCAGCACCTGGCCCTGCACGTCAGTCGCATTGATCGTGTAGGGAATATCGAGCGCGATGGCCTTACCCTTTTCCTTGAACGCGCTGGTGATGACGTTGGCGACCGAGACGCCGTATTCGGTGGTGTCGTGAACGATTGCAATGCTGTCGCTCTTGACTCCTGACGCTTTCATGTCGGTGAGGAAATCATAGTAGATTTTCGCGATGTCGGAAGCGATCGGAGTGGTGCGAAAGAACCATTTGAAACCGCGCTCGGTCAGGTTGGCGGCAACCGACTCGCCATTGACGAAGGGAATGCCGTATTTTTCGGCGATTGCGCTTGCCGTCAGCGTGACGCCGGATTGGTAGGCGCCGGTGACGGCCACCACCTTCTCTTCCGTGATCAGACGCAGCGTCTGGTTTTGACCTGTGGCCGGGCTGCCTTGATTATCGGCGAACACCACTTCGACCTTGGCGCCGCCGAGACCGGCGAGGCCTGCGTTCTTTGCCAGCGGGAAGTCGCCGAACTCGGGATGGGCATTGTTGATGATGTCGAGGGCGAGTTCGATCGCAGCCTTGGAATGGACACCCGCGGTAGCCGCCCCGCCGCTCAATGGCACGACGGCGCCGATCTTGACGGTCTTCTCCTGGGAAAAAGCACTGCTCGCCGGCAAAACGGAAATCGAGGCCGCACACAGCAACCCCACGATACGCATCAATTTCATGTCTGAACGCCTCCGAGAAGGTTCCGCCGCCTGATGGAGTGGATTTGCGGACCGCTGGGCTCCTGAGAGCCGGTTCGCCTGCGGCAATACCCCCTACATCCCCTGTTTTATTGAGCTTTAAGCATTGCATGCCGGCCTGAGAGGGGCAATGCGCCCTTCGGTCACCACCTGCCGTCTGCTGCTTGCCAAAAGCAGGATGGAGCAGGTAGAACGGCCCCCGATGCCCAGGGGGACATGGCCAATGTTCAGCCGCGGCGGTCAGTATTCCACCTATATCATTGATATATCGGGATAATTTTGGGGAATGGTGTAACGGTAGCACAACAGACTCTGACTCTGTTTGTCTAGGTTCGAATCCTAGTTCCCCAGCCACTTAAACCCCTTTGAAACAAAAGCTTTTTTCCATTTCGCTGATTTCGTGAATCAGCCGATCTGTTCTCGCAGTAGAAGGACGCATCTGACGCATCAGCATTGGCTGTTACTGACCTGCGCTTGACTACTCGAAATCGCGGTTGAGCGGATCTATGTTGGCCCCGTGCCCGTGCCACACCTCCCCTTCACACCTGCCTGCCGACCCGCGCCACCATCGTCCCGCACAGCGACGACTGGCTGCACGAGATCAAGTACGCCGGCTACCGGCTGATCGTTCATCGCGACGCAGACCGCATCCGCCTGATCACCCGTGGCGGCTATGACTTGGTCTGGCCGCTATCCGTGGATCGTCGAGGCCGCCCGCAAAATCCGAAAGACACGGTTCGTGTTCGACGGTGAGGCTGTGATCCTCGGTGTCGACGGCGTGTCGGATTTCAACGCGCTGCATTCCCGCAAGCAGGATGACGAGGTGCAGTTCTGCGCCTTCGACATCATGGCGCTCGACGGTCAAGCTACCCTTGACCATGCGCAAGACCGGAAGGCATCTTCGTCAACCCGTTCGAGTGCGGCGAGATCGGGCTGGACCCGTTTCGGGCAGCGTACCGGACGGGTTAGAGGGCTTGGTGTCTAATGCACGCTTCGTTCGAGGCTGAATGTCTTGTTGGTCTTCCATTCGGTACTCGACTCTAACCCAGCGCCCCGAAGAGGATCGAGAAGTTTCGACAGGGCGCATTGAGGCAGATCAAAGCAACCTTGTCTGCAAGGCGTGCGGCCAGCGGGGGCCGATGTCCGGCCAAACTTCGCGCCCGCTACGATGGGTACCAACGGTTTATCCGAGCGCTCCTATCACGGTTAGTCCATCCACTCCCAGTGTCGCCAATGGATCGGAGAAACTTCAGCAGAAGCTGATCCAGCCCCATAGGTAGCCACGTCATGACACCGCAGTCAGACTTTTCAGTCCGTCCGCTGAAGTGGAGCCGCCCCAGTCTCTGAAATTGAGCGGCCCCTGCCGTCCACTTGAAATGCCCCTGCCC
>NZ_JBAVCF010000084.1:0-37169 GCF_049586575.1 Bradyrhizobium sp. | reverse complement strand
GGTCAAATTGCAGCAGCCGCTTTTCATGGAAGATGCTCAACGGACGACTAGAGAAATTCAAAATGCTCTTCATGAAACGATTTGCGGCAGCCTTGTCCCGGCTTCTCGAAACCTCACGGTGGCGAGACATCGAGACTGCTCCGTCCGATCGAGAGCTCGAGCTCGCCGTCATCGATAGCGAGGTCCGCCCGATTGGCGGGTTCTGCCTTCGTCATGGAACTGGCTCGATGCGGAAACGTTACGGCCCATCAAAGTGACCGCAACGCATTGACGCTTCCGGTGGCAGGTGATCTTTCCAGTCAGTTGTTGCTAGGAACAGCCAATGCGTGGACCGATAAGAGGAATGATCGCCTTTCTGTCGGAATCACGGATTGGTCCACGGCACAAACGCTTTGACTGGACGCTTGCGCTCGCTTGGGGCGGCATTGCTATTGCTCTGTGGATACTTCTAGCTGTTCGATGATTCAGCCGGCTCGTCGTCCGCGATAGCGCGCCAAGCGGCACCGTCCAGATCCTCATATTGGCCATTTTTCAGAGACCAGAGGAAGGCGGCCAAACCAGCAACGCCGAGCATAATTGCAAGCGGAACAAGGATGACCAGAACTTCCATCAAGCCCCTCCCTTTTCACCGGTTCGCGCGCGCAGCGCGTTGAGGATGACCAGCAGGGATGACCCGGACATCGCTGCGGCCGCGATCAGCGGCGTTACCAGGCCCGCGATCGCAATCGGTACTGCGATAGCGTTATAAACTACCGCAAGCCAAAGATTCTGCCGCATCAAATGCAATGCTTTGCGGGAGATAGCGATGGCGGCTTGTACCGGCGCGAGTTGCTCGCCGAGAAACACGGCATCGGCTACTGATTGGCTCAGATGTGTTGCCGAGATTGGCGACATCGAAGCATAAGCCGATGCCAATGCCGGCGCATCGTTGAGGCCGTCACCAACCATCAATACCTTGAACCCCTGGCGTGCGAGCTCATCGATCCGCGCGACCTTGTCGACCGGGGTCACTTCGGCACGCCATTCGCAGATGCCGAGCGACTCTGCTGCCGCACGCACTGCGGTTTCCCTATCGCCGGACACGACTTCGACACCAACACCCTGCCCCCGGAGTGCTGCGACGACAGCCGCCGCATCCGGACGCAACCGCTGTCTCACCGCAAAGACATGGCAGGATAAGCCGTGACGAAACGCTACCACCGACGCCTCGGGATCGCGGCTTAGAATCGCATTCGCCGCATGCTCGGCGCCGCAATATGACGGCCGTCCGAGCCTGATCTCAAATCCGTCCAGTACGCCACGTACGCCTTCGCCTGGCACTTCCTGGAATCCAACCAGGGGCGAGACCGCTTTGGCCGCCCGCGCGACGGCGGCAGCCACGGGATGGCGACTCGACAACGCGACGCGACCGGCAAGTGCAAAGGCATCGGGCGGAACCGCAGCGGCGTTCGTGACGTCCAGCTCCGGCAGTGTAAGCGTGCCGGTCTTGTCAAAGATGACGTGGTCGACCGCGGCAATCCGCTCGATCGCGTCGCCGGAATTGAGCAGGACGCCGGAGCCGAACAGCGCGCCCGAGGCCACCGTTTGCGCCGCCGGAATGGCAAGGCCGAGCGCGCATGGACAGGTGATGATGAGCACGGCGATGGCCGTCACGACCGAGTCATGCAGGCCGGCGCCAGCGATTAGCCAACCGACCATCGTCAACAGCGCGGCAGCGTGCACCACTGGCGCATAGAGCCGCGAGGCTCGCTCTGCCAGACGAAGATAGCGGGAACGTGACTGCTGTGCGTTTTCAAGCAGGCGGGAGATTTCCGAAAGCAGCGTTGCCTCTGAGGCCGCCGAAACACGCACGCGCAATGCACCCGTTCTTACCAGCGTGCCGGCGTAGACTGGGTTACCTACAACGACTGTCTTTGGCAGCGTTTCGCCTGTGATCAGACTCTGGTCGATCTCGGACCGGCCGCTGATCACATTGCCATCGACGGCCGCACGCTCGCCGGGCCGGAGCAAGACGATATCGCCGGGCTGAATAGCAGCAACGGGGACCGTGACAATCTCTCCGTCATCGATGAATTTGGTGGCCGTCTCCGCTTTCAGCGCGGCCAGATTGCCGGCGAAAGCGCGCGTTTTTCGTCGCATATTCTGGTCGAGGTAGCGGCCCGCGAGAAGGAAGGCGATCAGCATGATTGCGGCGTCAAAATAGGCGTGCTCGGCATGCGAGGCAGTCTCGAACAGCGACATCGCCAGCGCGAGCGCTATGCCAATGCTGATCGGCACATCCATATTGACGCTACGGGCGCGAAGCGCCGTCAAAGCCGAGGAAAAGAACGGCTGGGCCGAATAGGCGGCGGCAGGCAATACGATGAGCGCCGACAGCCAATGAAAGAAGTCGCGCTGCTCGGGTAGCATGTCGCCAGTGGTGCCTGACCACACGGGCACTGACAGCATCATCACGTTCATCGCGGCAAAAGCGGCGACGCCGAGACGACGCAATAGGGAGCTTGCCCGTTCCGCTTCGCGCGTCTCGCTACTTGCCCGTTCGAACGGGTACGCCTTGTAGCCAAGTTCGGCGAGACGATCGACAAAGAGGCCCGGGTCGATCGTTCCTGCCTTCCATTCCAGTGCGAGGCGGCGATCAGTTAGATTGACCCGCGCTGAGGTCACGTCCGGTATTTTCGAAAGACTTCGTTCGATTTTGGCCATGCAGCCAGCGCAGTTGATCCCGTCGACGGCGAGATCGAGATGCACGAGGCCTTCGCCGGTGCTCTTTAAATAGTGTGAAAAATCGAGCGTAGGCTGCATCGGGTTGGTCCTCAGTTCAGGACGATGCGGTTGTGCGACAGGAACAGTCGCTTGCCGCCGGCGTCGGCCTCAATCACGAGGTCCCACTGGCCTGGAGCCACTCCCGACGCCGTTCCGCGATACTTGCCCTCGCCGCTTTCTATGACGTCTAGGGGCTGATCGGCCCGACGGTCGGTCGGGCGTGCGAGATATCCCGAGAATGCCAAACCGGTGAGAGGTTTCCCACCGGCATCCTTCGCTTGAAGGATCAGGGTGGCGGCGCCATCGGCCTTGCGTTGGACATGAGCGTCGACTTGCCAGCCTCGTGCGTCCTGCTCATGGGCGGCCTGAATTTCCTTCTGATACGCAAGGCTTGCGCCGTAGGTACTCTCTACCTCGGTACCGGGCAGAGTTCCGATAGCCAGACGCATCATCACCATGTTGACGCTGATGACAACCAGGAAGAAGGAGACGACCGCGATCAGGACAAATCGTCCAGTGATCGGTCGCATAGCATTCTGAGTACGCATCATGTCTGAGTTCATGGCAGCACGAAATGATCCGACGCGGAGGCCGCCTCACCGAATCCGATATCCGTGCCGCGGAACTTCACGGGGGAAGTTTTCTCCGCTTTCTCGTCAAACGGCGCGGTGACCAGCACACGCAGTTCGGTGGTCGAATCGCGACCAAGAACGATCATTGGTCGATCTGGCGTAACCGAGTCGGCGCCGACGATGTGGATCTGTGCGTCAGCCGGACCGTCGATATCGACTGCAATCACGCGATCGAACCCACGCTTGTTCAGGAAGCGCAGCGTGTATCCGTTCCGGATCGAGCCGTCACTGAGCCTGACAGCGACTGGATTGCGATCATGCAATACGTTGAGGTCGAGCAACGACCTCGTGAGCAACGTGTAAAGCATCACCGCGCAGACCGCGACGATGATAGACGCATAGACGATGGTCCTTGCACGAACTGGCTTGAAGATTTCGTTCTGACCGGTGATCCGCCGCTGAACATTGATGTCGTTGTCGTACCCGATCAGCCGCGTCGGCCGATCGATTTTCTTCATGACGGAGTCGCAGGCATCGATACAGAGGCCGCACTGGATGCAGCCCAGCTGGGCACCGTCGCGGATGTCGATACCGGTCGGGCAAACCGCTACACACTGATTGCAGTCAATGCAGTCGCCGACCTTTTCGCCGAGAGACCGCAGGTCGAACGCCTTCTTGACCGAGCAGCGCGGTTCGCCGCGATCATACTTGTAAGTGACATTCAGTGCCCATTCGTCAGTCAGCGCGGCCTGGATCCGCGGCCATGGGCACATATAGACGCAGACTTGCTCCCGTGCGTGACCCGCCAGCAGATAGGTTGTAGCCGTCAGAATGCCGATCCAGACATAAGCGATCGCTGGCGCCTGAAAGGTCGCGAGATCCTTCACCAACGTCGGAGCGTCGGAGAAATAGAGCACCCAGGCTCCGCCCGTCCACCACGCGATCACGAGCCAGATTGCGTGCTTGAGGACCCGCCGCGCCAGGCGATTGACCGTTGTCGGCGCCGCATCGGCCTTGATCCGTTCACGACGGTCACCCTCCATCCAGCGTTCGACCGCGTAGAAGAGGTCAGTCCAGACCGTCTGGGGACAGAGATAGCCGCACCAGATCCGGCCGCCCAGCGCGTTCATCAGGAACAGCACCATAGCAGCGAGGATCAGGAGTCCCGTGAAGTAGTAGATCTCCTGCGGCCACAACTCGATGAAGAAGAAATAGAATCGACGGTTGGGAAAATCGATCAGCACCGCTTGGTCGGGTGCGCCGAGACCGCGGTTCCACCGCACAAAGGGCAGAAGGTAGTAAAGGCCGAGGCAAACAGCCATCAGCCCCCATTTAATCCGGCGGAATGTGCCGGAGATGCTTTGCGGGTAGACTTTCTTGCCAGCCACATAGAGTGGCCCGTCATCATCAAACTGCAGGTCGACTGGAGGGACTGCTTTGTTCATCGCGAAAACTCGCAAGAGACAATAAACTTTAAGGCAGGGGCCGTGGCCCTACTTGACGTACATCAACAGGCAGCTGCCGTTTCGAACGGCCTATTTTCCACCGCCGAGCGAGTGCACGTAGACCGTCAAAGCCTTGATGGTGACGGGATCGAGACGGCCGGTCCAAGCCGGCATGACCCCGGCGCGGCCATTGGTAATGGTTTCCACAATGGTGGCTTCGTCCGAACCGTAGAGCCAAATCTGATCGGTCAGATTGGGCGCGCCGACCTCCTGATTACCTTTGCCATCCTTGCCGTGGCAGGCCACGCAGTTCGCGTCGAAGATCGTTTTGCCAGCCGCCGCGTTGAAGCCCGGCTCTGTCGATAGCCCCGACAACGAACGGACGTAGTTGGCGACGGTGACGATTTCATTCTGCTTCAGGATACCGTCACGGCCGAAGGCAAGCATTTGGCTCTCATGCGCCTTTGGACTGCCCGATCGGGCTCCGAACTGGATGGTCTGGCTGATCTGCTCCAGCGAACCGCCCCATAACCAATCGTCATCATTCAGGTTTGGATACCCTTTGGCGCCGGCCGCACCCGTACCGTGGCAGGGCGCGCAGTTGTCGGCAAACACCGTCCTGCCGCTCTCACGCGCCAGCGAAAGCAGGCTCGGATTCTTCTCGATCTCGGCGAGAGAGGCGCCGGCAAGCACCTTCATCGTATCACCGCGTATGACCGCAAGTTCGGCCAGATCCTTACCAACGGCGCCACGGTTGGTGTAATGCAGGACGCCGGCGGTATATCCACTCACCAGCGGCCACGCCGGGTAGACCACCCAATAGCCCACGGCCCAAAGGATTGTGGCGTAAAAGGTCAGCACCCACCAACGCGGCAGCGGCGTATTCAGCTCCTTGATGCCGTCCCACTCGTGGCCGGTGGTCGAACGGCCGGTAACGCCATCGATATCGTTGTGATCAGCCATAGCTCAATCCTCGCGCAACGGCATCTCTGCCGCAGTATCGAACAATGTCTTGTTGCGGGGGCGCAGCGCGTAAACAACGATGGCGATGAAAATCCCGACAAACAGGGGAGTCCAGAAGGTGAGAACGAGGTTCGACGCCAGGTTTTCGATAGAGACGATCGCTTTCATGTCAGGCCTCTTCAGCGCAAGTTGGCTTTTTCGTCATAGAGCTTGAAATCGACCAGCGTGCCCAGCATCTGGAGGTAAGCGATCAAGGCGTCGAGCTCGGTTGGATTCCCCGGTCTGCCGTCGAAGTTTCGAACGACAGCTTTTGGATAGCGCTTCTGAAAGGTGTCGGTGCCGGCATTGTCCGGGTCGGCCTGGGCCAGCAGGTCGGCCTTTGCGTTGGCGATCTGCTCGTCGGTATAGGGAACGCCGACCGCACGGTTGGTACGCAGGTGTGCTTCAATATCGTCGAGCTTGACTTCGGTCTCTCCCAATGCGGGATAGCCAGGCATGACCGATTGCGGCACGATTGCTCTTGGGTCGGTCAGGTGGCGAACATGCCAATCATCAGAGTATTTTGCGCCAACGCGCGCAAGATCGGGGCCGGTGCGCTTCGATCCCCACTGGAACGGATGATCGTACATGCTTTCGGCGGCCAGCGAATAATGGCCGTAACGTTCGACTTCGTCGCGCAGAGCCCGGATCATCTGCGAGTGACAGAGATAGCATCCTTCCCGCACATAGATGTTCCGGCCGGTCAGTTCGAGAGGCGTATACGGACGCATGCCGTCGACCACCTCGATCGTGCTCTTGAGGTAGAACAGCGGCGTGATCTCGACGAGACCGCCGATGGCGATAACCCCAAGGATCCCCGCAATCAAGATGATCGAATTCCTTTCAAATATCTTGTGTCGATTCCAGAAGGACATGGAGAGAATCCTATTCGGCAGGCTGGAGCAGTCCGGCAGCGCGCGTCGTTTCCTCGGCTTCGCCGGCGTTGACCGTCATCCAGAGGTTAAACGCCATGATCAGCGCACCAATCAGGAAGAGCGCACCGCCGCCTGCGCGGATGATATAGAAGGGATGCATCGCTTCGACGGATTCGATGAAGGAGTATTCAAGGAAGCCAAGCGAGGTGTAAGCACGCCACATCAAGCCCTGGAGAATGCCTGACACCCACATCGCGGAAATGTAGAGAACAATGCCGATCGTCGCGATCCAGAAGTGCCAGTTGACGAGCTTGAGGCTGTAAAGACCTTTGCGGTTCCAGAGCCACGGCACGAGGCAGTACAGCGCGCCGAACGAGACGAAACCGACCCAGCCGAGCGCGCCGGAATGCACGTGACCGATGGTCCAGTCGGTATAGTGGCTTAGCGAATTGACGACCTTGATCGACATCATCGGCCCTTCGAAGGTCGCCATGCCGTAGAAGGCCACGGAAACGACCAGCATGCGCAGGACCGGGTCGGTGCGAAGCTTGTCCCAAGCGCCAGACAAGGTCATCAGGCCGTTGATCATGCCGCCCCAGGATGGCATCCACAGCATGATCGAGAATGTCATGCCGAGCGTCTGCGCCCAGTCAGGAAGGGCTGTATAGTGCAGATGGTGTGGCCCGGCCCAGATGTAGAGGAAGATCAGCGCCCAAAAATGGATAATGGAAAGGCGATAGGAATAGACCGGCCGCTCCGCCCGCTTGGGAATGAAGTAATACATGATCCCGAGGAAACCCGCGGTCAGGAAGAAGCCGACCGCATTGTGCCCGTACCACCACTGGAACATTGCATCCTGCACGCCACCCCAGGCAATGTAGGATTTCGAACCCAGCAGGGACACCGGCAGCGCCGGATTGTTGCCAAGGTGGAGCACAGCGATCGTGACGATGAATGCCAGATAGAACCAGTTGGCGACGAAGATGTGCGGCTCCCTGCGCTTGATCAGCGTCAGCACGAAGACGAGGAGATAGGTGACCCAGACGATCGTGAGCCAAAGGTCCGCGTACCATTCCGGCTCCGCGTACTCCTTGGATTGAGTGACGCCGAGCAGATAGCCGGTCCCGGCAATCACGATGAAGAAGTTGTAGCCCAGCACGACAAACCACGGCGCGAGGTCACCGGCGAGCCGGGTTCGGCAGGTTTTCTGCACGACATAGAACGACGTCGCGATCAGGACGTTGCCGCCGAACGCGAAGATCACTGCCGAAGTATGCAACGGCCGCAGGCGGCCAAACGTCGTCCAGGGAAGATCGAAATTCAGTGCGGGCCAGGCGAGCTGCGAAGCAATAATCAGACCTACCGCAAAACCCGCGATGCCCCAGAACACGGCGGCGACGGAAGCAAATTTGATCGGTCCGAGATTGTAGTTGGGCCGGCCGTTCATCTCCTGGACCGGAAGTTCGGCCGGGCGATCATAGTACCTGTTGAGAATCGTGAAGCTCGCCAGCACACTAGCCACGCAGCCAAGTGAAGCATGAAAGGCAAACGCCGCGTCATGCGCAAATGCCGCCCCGATCAAACACAGAAATGCCAGCACGCGAAAAAGAGGAAACAGCATCGCCTCACCGATCGTCATCGATTTCGAGGCGGTTGACGTCTGCGTCATTGCGCGACTTCCTTCGGCATGAGAATGCAATTAGGGAAACATGCGCGTTGGCCGCACGGTTTTGATCGAGATCAAGAGTGCTGGAGCGGGAGGTTTAAAGCACGCTCGTTGCGAGCCTCGCAAAGGAGCAATCGCAGTGTCAGCTCGTTCGGACAGTATTTTGACGGAGCTGCCATCCGCTTGTGCCTGAGATCTCGGGCGCAACGCGCTTTTGTGTTGCATTGGCTGCAAACCCGGCGCAGATCGCGCAATTCATCGGGATTACTTGCGGCAAGCGCCTCTTCCGAAAGGCCGGCATATGCAAGTCGCTTGTCGAGCTGCTCAAGCGAGTCAGCTGACGTATACATGAGGGTGACGAGCTCTCCCGGGGAGATGTTGAGGTCGCGCGCGGTCACATCGATTTGCTCGCGATCGAGCCTGTTTACCTCACGCCACCGGACAAAGGCGCGCTTGGCGAGATTGAGAAGCCTGGAAAATAGCGAGACGTCGGTTTGGTCGACTGATGCGGTGGACATGGCATTCCCCTATTTGGAACTTACTTAAGTCCGCGAAGGAATTTCTTCGTTGATCTGGATCAAACTGCCTTGCTGAATTGCGCCGTCTCGGGCCGTCTGCAGGTATCGAAGGCTGACGCAATGATGCGGACAACTGGCCGCCCTGCTTCGGTCACCGCCAGTTTCGAATCGGTGATTTCGACCAGGCCGTCCCTGACCATGGGCGCCAGCATGGGCAATTCGCGGCTTAAATCAGCGCCCGGCGCGACGATCGAAAAATCTACTGAGAAATCGCACATCAACCGCTCGATCACCCGTCCGCGCCATCGATCGTCCGCGTCTAGCCGGCGGCCACGCACGGAAGCAAGCTCACCGGCTTCGATGGCTCGAATGTATTTCGGCACATCAGCGATATTCTGGACATATCCCTCGGCGAGCGTCGAAATCGAAGACGCCCCCAAACCCAACAGAACCTGCCTGTCGTCGTCGGTATAGCCTTGAAAGTTACGGTGCAGCTTTCCCGACGCGGCTGCCGAAACCAGCGGATCGGTCGGCTTGGCGAAGTGATCGATCCCGATACGTACATATCCGAAGCTGACCAACTCCTCGGCGATCAGCTCAGCCTGGTCAATCCGCTGGTCGAGCGACGGCAGACTTGCCTCGTCGATCCGGCGCTGGTTAGCCTTGACGCTCGGCAGGTGGGCGTAGCCGAAGCAGGCGATGCGATCCGGCTCCATGGCACTGACCAGCGCGCAGGTTTTGCGGACCGATTCCAGCGTTTGCATCGGCAGACCATAGAGCAGATCAAAATTGAGATTGCCGATGCCGGCCGAACGGAGCCGTTTGACCGCCGACTCGATGACCGACAGAGGCTGGATGCGGCCGATTGCCACCTGAACCAGCGGATTGACATCCTGAACACCGAGACTGGCGCGGGTGACACCAAGCTCCGCGAGCCCGTCGGCAAATTCCGCAGCCACATAGCGCGGATCGAGTTCAATTGCATGTTCGAATGTAAGGTCAAACCGAAAGTGGCTGCCGAGCACAGCTAAAACGGATCTGAGGCCATCCAGCCCAAGAATGCTCGGCGTTCCGCCGCCCCAATGCAGCCGCGCAATATCAGGCAATTGCTTGATCAGGCTCGTTACCAGGCCGATCTCGCCTTCGAGTGCGCGCCGATATCGTGAGATTACCTCGTTGCGAACGGCCATCTTGGTATTGCAGCCGCAGTAGAGGCAGATTTCGCGGCAATAGGGCACATGCAGATAGACCGAGATGCCTTGCTGTCCGTTCAGGTCGGCAAGCCAGCCCTTGTGATCCATAGGGCCAATCATCGGAGTAAAATCCGCCGCTGTAGGATAAGAGGTGTATCGTGGGACATTCTGGCCCGCGTAGCGGCGTGCGACGTGATTCACGCTTCAGTCCTGTCTCGTGTGAAACCGAACCTAAGACATCCACGCGCCCACAAGCGCGGTAGGCGATTTTAACTCCACGGCATCTGCAAAAATCGTCCAGTCATGCACGTGCTTCTGCCTGCAAAAATTCGCTTCGGCCTCTCTGACGGCCTCCGTCAGCGAGGGTGCCTGCACACTGAACATCGCCTGACAAGCGCGGTGCTCGTGTCCGGTATCGTCGCAGACTGTCTTGATAAAGCGCACGTCGAACGTAAGCATGGTGAATCTCCTGTTTCCAGACATTCTTCCGCAAATCGTCGAAAGCTGCTTTGACCAAAGTCAATCAAACGTCGTGATCGATCGTCCATGCAGTCGCGACGACCGCAAAGCTGATGATCGCGAGAATTCCGAGCAACGTTTCGACAAAGCTAAGCTCCCAATGAAAGTTGGCGGCGAGCAAAGCCACAACCACTGCCGACAGGCCGAATAGAAGGCAGGCAGCACGAATCAAAGGACCACCTCGCTCAGCACGAAACAAAAAGAAACCATACCGGTTCGACCAATGGTCTCTTTGATCCAGCTCAAGAGAGGAGCGAAGCCGTCCTGGTATCTGAGGACTTCACCACGCTCCTTATTCAGCTTCTAATGTGTGACAACCCCGGCGGTTTCGAAATGGCCAAAGGCGACAAGCGGTCCGACAAACGTGTTACTCTGGATCATAGATCAATTGTACGGTCGTTGCCGCCGATGGCACATGGTCGATACGGGGTCGACTCGACGACATCTCGGAAACCGGCGCGAAGTTCAGCGCACCAAGACCGACGAACTCATCCGCCGAGACGGGTTCTTCCTGATTCTGACCAGTGACGGGAGTGACGGGAAAGCGATTTGTATCGTAGCGCTGAACAAAGGCCGTCGAGGTCGCTTTGAGTATTTTCCCTTTGCAGATAACGCCCGAGCTGATCAGGTCCTTGAGGGCCTTTATGGCAGGGTCGTCAGAGCGCGACGCAGTCAACGATGAAGCGCGCTCTTCCGCAGTTGAACGCTCTATCGATCTCGCTCTCGAAAGCCTGGACAGCGAGAAGCGCGGTCTCATCAGACGCGTCAAGCGCACCGTTATGCGGCCACCGAGTGCCTCGCCTGAGACCGTCGCTGCTGCGAATACCGATGTGTCGGCATTTGGACAGACATAAGAACGCATTCGATCACTGGAGCGGCAAATACAGATGTTTTCAACGTAAGGCTCTTCTTGATGAGGGGCGCTCACGAGCGCGTCTCTTTCATCGAGGCGCGCCTAGGCGTTTTGATCCAACTCAAGACATGCATGGCCCGAGACTGTCAGTATTCTAATGAAAAGGAGATATCTCATGACGACCTCTGACACACCTACACTGGTTGCACTGACCGCGCTGTTTGCAGTATTCACCGCCGCCATGGCATGGGCCGAAATGCTCACGCATCGGCATATTGTGGCGCGCGCCTCCGTCGATACGTTGAACAAACGCAAGAGACGCCCTTTCTAATGACCTAAATTTTAATCTTGCGGGCACCGCGGAAAGGTGACGTCAACTCTCGGACGTGCCTTCGGCCGGCAACTCGGCAGCGATCAGATCACTCGAGGTCTTGTCCAGTTCGCCACCTAGTTTTGCACGCGCCGCATCCCAGATCCGCGAAGCGATCTGCGGCTCGCGATCCATCAGGCTATGCAAATCAGACGCATCAAGCGTAAGCAGCCTCGTGGCCTTCAATGCCACCGAGGTCGCCGAGCGGAGGGATTTCCTCAAGACTGCAACTTCACCGAAAAAGTCCCCCGCGCCCAGACGGACGTGCTTGTGGCGCAATCTGACCTCGACCTCTCCATCCGCTATCAAATACATCGAATGTGCCGGCTCGCCGCGCCGCGCGATCGTCGTTCCTCGTTCTACCTTCTGCGCTCGCAGGATTTTCATGATATCGGCAATCTGAGTGGCGTTGAGTTCGCTGAATAGCGGAATCCGCGCCACGAGCCCCCAGGTCACGACAAAGTCTCTCCTGTGTACCTCGTCGGCGAATGTGGTCGCGACGATGCCGACCGGCAAAGCTACCATCAAAAGGCCGGCGAAGATGGTCAATCCACCAATCAGGCGGCCCACTGTTGTGATTGGCACGGCATCGCCATATCCGACCGTGCCGAGGGTAACGATTGCCCACCACATCGCATCTGGAATAGTGCCGAATTTTTCGGGCTGGGCAGCGCTTTCGGCGAGATGCATAAGTCCGGCCGCCATCAGCGTTGCCCCCAACAGGATGACAAAACAACCGAAGAGCGCGCGGCGTTCGGAATAGACGGCGTCAAATAGAGAGCGCATTGCCGGCGAATAGCGGCCGAGCTTGAAAAACCGGATGAGACGCAGGACCAGCACGACCCGGAAATCGGTCGCCACGAAAAACGAAAACCAGAACGGCAAAATCGCCGCCAAATCGATCAGTCCGGCCGGGCTTATTGACGACCGAAGCGCTGCCCGGAATGCCCCTAAGCGCCGCCACGGCGGGTATTCTACCGCCACCCAAAGTCGCACCGCATATTCCATAGAAAAAAGCGCCAGGGCGGCATGTTCGATGGACTCGAATGCGCTGCCATAGGCCGCCGTCGCCGTAGGCACAGATTGCAACACCGTTGCGGCAAGCGTCACGATGACGGCGCTAATTAAGACCCCGTTCACCGCGGCATTAATGCCACCGATCTCCGCACCTTGATCGAGAACAAGGTACAGTCTGCGGCGCACGTGGCGCAAAGAAACCGGCACGACTGTTCCCGCTTTCGTTGCCAGAAGCCTAGACCGAGCGATCAAGCGGGCTGGATGTGCTCCGCCCGAGAAGCTGATAGAGCGGGCAATATCTCAGCACTGCCGTCGCGATCAGGACAACTGCGATGATGACACCTGGAGCAGAACCGGGCGCGAAGTCACCGTCCTTTGCAAGGTAGGCGAGGATCGCGATCCCGAGCACGGACCGAATAGTCAGATCGATGACTCCAACATTCTCTTTCATTTCAGACCTCCGAGTATAATTTCTAATTTAATCTGGCTGATATGCGGTTACGACGCCTTGACATTAGTCAACTACTGACCGCGCAAAGAGGACCGCGTTTGATCTCAATCAAAGCCCTCGGAAGTTACGCCTGTTCAGCTCGGATGACTTTCCCGCCTTCCCCGTGCGGGATGGAAAACTCTTCGGAGTCGTTTCAAGAGCAGACTCGATTAGGCCTTTTACCGCGAAGGCGGGTACCAACACCGCGCACTTCGATGCAATTATGGGAACGACCGTCGAACAGATCATGTCGTGGCACGTGATAACGGTCGAACTCGACGCTACGTTGGATACGGTTGTTCACCTGATGGGAGCCTACGACTACGAGAGCTTTCCGATCGTAGATCGCCAGAATCGCGTGAGGGCATCATTACGCGGGACGACGTCATCCGGGCGTTGGCCCGCTACACTTGGCGCGCGCCGACGCCCCTACCTCTATTGGCTATTCCATTGCGTAGGCTTGCCGGCTACAGTCCTGCCGCGAGCGCGATACGCATCAATTCGGAGACGCTGCGCACACCGGTTTTGGCCATGAGATTGGCGCGGTACACTTCGACCGTGCGCGGGCTGATGCTCAGTTCGTGAGCGATTACCTTATTTATCTTGCCGGCAACGAGCCCCTGCAGGACATCGCGCTCGCGGGGAGACAGTTCCGCGAGTCGCGCCTCTGCTTCCTTTCGCGCCGAATTGTCGCCCTGATCCGCCGGACGGACCTCCAACGCCGAGCTGATAGCACCGAGCAGCACGGCGTCATCGAACGGCTTCTCGATGAAGTCGACGGCCCCCGCCTTCATGGCCTCGACCGCTAATGCTACGTCGCCGTGCCCGGTGATCAAAATCACAGGGCACGGGATTCCATCGCTCTTGAGCTTACGGACAAGTTCGATGCCGTTCATTCCCGGCATCCGGATATCGGAGACAACACAGGCTGGAGTGCTGCTCACTGCTCTGGCGAGAAAGGCATTCGACGACCCAAACACTTCAGGCCGAAATCCGTTTACGTCGAGCAGGAATGCCAACGAATCGCGCATCGCGGCATCATCGTCGATCACGTGAATCACTGTCTTATCGGCCATTAGCCGGCTCCGGTTCTGCAAAAGGTAACATGAACTCGAAAACAGTACCGCCGCCTTCATTTGGGCGCGCGGAGATGCGGCCACCATGCGCCTCAATAATCGTACGGCAGATTGAAAGGCCGACGCCCATGCCGTTTGCCTTGCTGGTGATGAAAGGTTGAAACAGGTGCTGAGCAATCTCCGGACTAATTCCAGCTCCCGTATCCGTGACCAAGAACAACGCAAACTCGCCGCCTCGTTTGGCATCAATCGTCAGCTCACGCCGAGCCGTCGTTTCCATCGCCTCGACCGCATTCCTGATCAGGTTCAATGCGACCTGCTGAATCTGGATCTTGTCGACGATAATGTCGGGAAGCTCACGATCGCAGCGGAGCGATACCCGAACCCCCTGCTCTCTCGCGCCGACCAACGCAAGCGCGGCCGCCTCCTCCATAAGCGTGGCAGGGTTTTCCAAGGTGGGCTGCGTTTCACCCTTAGCGACAAACTCCCGGAGCCGCTTGATGATGTCACCGGCGCGCAGCGCTTGATTCGAGCTTCGGTCGAGCGCCTCGCGGATTCGGTCTCTGTCGATCGGTTCACTTTTGAGAAGAGTTGCAGCCCCACGCAGATAGCTGGTGATTGCTGACAGAGGCTGGTTCAATTCGTGCGCCAGCGAGGATGCCATTTCGCCCATTGCTGTCAGGCGAGAAACATGCACCAATTCCGATTGCAATTCCTGCATGCGGCGTTCCTGGGTACGGCCCTCGGTAAGGTCGCGAACAAATCCGGTGAAAAACTTTTCAGACCCGACCTGAGCCTCGCCCACGGCCAGCTCCATCGGAAATGTCGAACCATCCTTACGCTCACCGACGACGATTCTTCCGATGCCGATGATCCGGCGTTCGCCCGTGTTACGATAGCGACGCAGATAGCCGTCGTGCTCTTGCCGATACGGCGACGGCATCAGAATTGAGACATTCTTGCCAATCACTTCGGCGGCCGACCAGCCAAAGAGGCGCTCGGCTGCCAAGCTGAATAGCCGCATCAGGCCATGATCGTCGATGACAATCATGGCCTCCGGCACCGTGTCCAGAATCGACTGGACCTGAGCATGCTGGTAACGAGCCTCTTCGGTCTCGCGCAGCAGCCGGTTACCGATGTAACCCATGATCGGTCCCAGGACAGCAAAAACCGAGATATCGATCAGATTAGCGGCGTTTGTATAAAGGTCTCTCCCGAGGAAGAATGCACTGATGCCCAGACAGAGGATGGTGGCCAGAAGCGCCGGCCCCGCTCCCCCCTCAAACGCGGCAAATATAATCACGGGGACGTAGATAACCGTAAAAGTGCGGTCTTCAAAAGAGCCCTGGAGCATCAAAAGAAGGCCAAATGCGCCCAAGGCCGCGAACGCGGCCGATCCATAGCGAAGCCAGAACTGACGCTGCCTGATCATCGAGAAAGCCGATCCCCCAGAACCGCAAAAAGCTATTCCTCTTTTCACCCGATCTCGACCCCGAAAATGACGATGACCGGGCTGGGAATGCCCCCTTCGTGAACGATAATATATCAAACGAATCTTGCGTATCCCTCGCCGCCTATTGTACTTTTCAGACCTCGGGAGTCTTGGTTGCGCCAGTCGTTAGAGGCGACCGTGGATAGAACAGTTGCGGACCTGAATATCGCTCATTTCAAGAAGCTGCTTTCGGCCGAGACCGATCCGGTGAAGCGGGGAACCATCGAGCGATTACTGGCCGAAGAAGAGGCCAAGCTGGCGCACGCCCAGCCCCCAAAGAAGGATTCCCCGGATAAGACCTAAGCCTTTCCTTGCCATACCCTCCAATGCGTGGGGTTAATGACCACGCGTTCCATGGAGGGGACCTTTATCCAGCCATTTGTGGTCCGCCGGCATGGAAATACCAGCGGATGCACGCGATCCCCCTCGATCACGGCAAGCTCAAGATCACAGCTGTATGGAGCCGTCGATATTTTTTCCCAAACTAGCGCCTCGTCCATCGCGTCAATCTCTCAGCAACTGATATGGCTCGCACGGTCGTGCTGCCATTTCGCATCGATTGCTCCTCGGCCGCCTTCTCTGGAAAAAGTAAAGCCTGACCGGTTAGGTTCATTGACCTGCGTCAATCCTTTGCGGCGTTCCTCGCTGATTCTTCTCTCTGAGAGCCGAGCACGATCGAAGGAACTGTGACTCGATATACTCGATATCTGTGACATCGATCGTCCGTTTGGTCGCTTCGGTCATGCTGCCACCGGTCGCTGCGCCACGTCCTTGTCGAAGCCGACCAAGATCGGCCCATAACTCAGAGCGAATCCGAGGAACGCCGCTGCCCACCCGAACGCCGCAACATGCAGCAGCAGTACGCTATGGACGGGTTCGAGGACCGCGCAGATGCGCGCCACGGCGGCAACGATGATCGAGCCATAGATCGCCTGCGTCACTACCGACGCTTTCAATTGCTGGCCCGTATGGCCCAACGAAGCTCGGGTCATTACAGCCAGCGTCATGACGCCCGCTGCTCCTACCATCCAGGCATGAACCCCAGCGCCGACCGGCGCGACGCCAAAGGCGCTGCCGGCGTTCAAAAGAAACCCGACCGGCACGAAGGCGTAGCCGACATGAAGGACGAGCAGCAGCCGCTCACGTCCGGTGCGGTATCCTGCCCATCGTCCGAGCCGGATCAGGTGCAGCGCGCCGGCAAGAGCGAGCGCGCAACCGGTCCACACGGTAGCGGCCGACACGATCCAGCAAGCCAGCGCTATGGCGCCGACCGCGACGCTCAACATGTCGAAGCGGGCAAACGGCACGGGTAGTCGACCGGGATTTTCCCTAACCAACCAGTTGCGGGTGAAACTCGGGATAATGCGGCCGCCGATCAGCGAGATCAGCAGCACGACGACGGCAATGCCGACGCGGATGCTGAAATCCGCGGCGCCGCTGAAATGCGCTTCCAGGTGGAATGCAACGTTGCCTCCCAATAGCACGAGGATCAGCACGACGATGCTAAGATTGTTCCACTTCCTTCCGGCGATGATTTCCCGTGCAGCGGCAGCGGCCACCAGCAGAAGAAAGCTGGTGTCAACTAGCATGGCCGCCAGCCACCCCGTATAGGCCGAAAATGTGATGCAGACGCGGCCCGCAGCCCACAGCGCAACAAGAAACATCAATGGGCGCCCACGCAGCGGCAGACGCCCTGTCCAGTTTGGGATCGCCGTGAACAGAAAGCCCGTGATCACCGCGGGCAGGAAGCCATAGAGCATCTCATGGATGTGCCAGTCCCGCGGAATGAATGCAGAGACGAGGCTCAGCTCGCCCATGAACACCGGCAGCCATAACAGGATGGCAAGGCCGGCATAGATGGATCCCAGCAGAAAGAACGGGCGGAAGCCGTAGGAGAATAACGCTGGCCCTTGATAGGCGCGCAATTTGACCATGGTCGCCATGGAACGTATCCTTGGTTTGGTTTCCACTGTTTAGGCAGATGGTTCTGAATCTCTTTGATCTGCCGCAAAGACTCGAAACTCCAAGATACGATATATTTTTACCCATGAATCTGAGTGGGACTGGGGGAAATGAGATGGAAGCAGTGATGGACGCGCTACGTCGGTGGGGCATTCTAATCGTTGGCCTGGCTTTTCTGCTCGGCGGTCTAGTTCTCGGTACGACTTTGTATCCGCCGGGCGGGACGGCATTGACGACCCAGACCGCGGCATCCGAGAAGCCGGCGCTCGAGCCGCAGCGGGCACAACCTTCGCCTGCGTCTCCCAGGGCCGAAGAGACCAAGTCCGCCTCGCCGGAGAAAGCAGGGCCTCCGTCGGTCCAGCCGTCAAAGCAGGCCTCGGCCGTTCACGATCACATGGCGCAGGCTACGACCCCGTCTGCCCCGACGACGAACGGGCAGGCCGCTCCGACTCCCAAGCCGCCAGCACCGGTCGCCGCCGCCGTAAAGACCGCGGGCGGCGATGCCTCAGCCGGACGCCTGGTCTTCCGCAAGTGTCAGGCCTGCCACTCGCTGGACGCAGGAAAGAACATGCTTGGCCCCTCGCTCGCCGGGGTGATCGGCCGAAAGTCCGGGACCGAGCCCGGCTACAACTATTCGCCCGCGATGAAGCAAGCGAATATCACGTGGGAGCCTCAGATGCTTGACCGCTATCTCGAGGATCCCGCGAAGATCGTTCCCGGCAACAAGATGCCGTTCCCTGGCTTGAAGACGGATCACGATCGGGCGGACGTCATCGCCTTCCTGGGCGCATCCGCCAGTGCTGGCCCGAACGCAGCCAACCCCACCGTACAGGCACAGTCGGCGCCTGCGCCATCCCCGGCCGGCACTCCTCCCCCGAGCCAGCCGCAGAGCGCGACGGGTGCCGACATCGGCTACGTGGCCGACGCGAAGTACACGCTGCGGTCCGGCATCGCGGAGGGGCGGATGACCTATATCGGCGTCGGCGGTTCGATCGACGGCAAGGTAAACCCTGTGCTGACCGCTTCCGAAGGTCAGGTCGTCCAGCTAACCCTGATCAACGGTGAAGGGGCAGAGCACGACATCGTCTTCCCCGACCAGGATGCGAAGTCCCCGCGCGTCACCGGCAAGGGCGCGAGCACGACCATCGCGTTCAGAGCGTCCAGGTCGGGCGACTTCGTCTACTTCTGCAGCGTCCCGGGACACCGCCTGGCAGGGATGGAAGGTCAATTCATCGTCACCCCTAGACCCTCTCCGCAGACCTTGGTTGAGGCCGACATCTCGCGAGAGCCTGGAGATCTGCCGCCTCCGATCGGCAAGCGCGATCCTAAGACTGTTCGAGTAGACCTCCTTAGCGTCGAGGTCGAAGGTCGGCTCGCCGAAGGCACCACTTTCGGTTACTGGACCTTCAACGGGAAGGTACCCGGCCCGTTCATCCGCGTGCGCGTTGGCGACACCGTCGACGTCCATCTGAAGAATTCGGCGGATAGCGCGATGATCCACTCCGTCGACTTCCATGCGACTACGGGACCTGGCGGCGGCGCGGCCTCCCTGCAGGTCGACCCGGGCAAGGAAAAATCCATGACGTGGAAGGCGCTGGTGCCCGGGCTGTACGTCTATCACTGCGCCACACCTATGGTCGCCGAACACATCGCTAACGGCATGTACGGCCTCATTCTCGTCGAGCCGGAAGGCGGCTTGCCGCCTGTCGACCACGAGTTCTACGTCATGCAAGGCGAGATCTATTCCGATATCGCCTTCGGCCAACACGGCAGCGCCGAGTTCAGCGTAGACAAGCTATTGGCGGAGAAACCCGAGTATTTCGTGTTCAACGGATCGGTCGGCGCGCTCAGCAAGCTGCATCCTCTGCAGGCCAAGGTCGGCGATACCGTGCGCATCTTCTTCGGCGTCGGCGGCCCCAACTACACCTCGTCATTCCACGTCATCGGCGAGATCTTTGACAAGGTCTACACGCTCGGCGGCTTGACCACGGCTCCGATCGAAGGCATCCAGACGGTGACGGTCCCCGCAGGCGGCGCGGTGATCACCGAGTTTAAGCTGGACGTCCCGGGCAACTACACCCTTGTCGATCACGCGCTCGCCCGCATGGAACGCGGCCTGCTTGGCGTCCTTCATGTGGAAGGCCCGAAAAATCCCGAAATCTACAACGGGGAAGTGATGCCCGGTATGGGACACTAAAGCGGGATAAAGTCAGCTTGGATCGATTTAGAAATCCCCGATCGGGACGTTTCTGACTCGCTAAGCTGGAGGGGTCTGGAGGCCCCCTTCGAAGATCCTCAGAGTATGCTCGCTGTTCGGTAGTGTCGACACCGGACAAGTTCGGAGAGCATCGTCTTGAGCTGGCGCTGCACGAATGGGCAAGGTTCAAAGCCAATGATTCACTGGAGTGCCGGAAACAATCGCCGCGGCGTCGGTGGCATACCAGCGATTCCTGTTCACAGGCGAAAGAACCTGCATCGATTGTCATAGAGGCATCCCATCATCTGCCGGACATGCGGGGTGTGCAAGGCTGGCTGGCAGTAGCTTCCGGCAATAGCATCTGACTTGATTGGCCTTGATTGGTGGACGGGCGCGGTTTGATCTTCGTCAATGGTCCATCTACCCGGCTTGATATTGAAATCAAATGACCGGACACAGAACCTCATGGAACACCCGCTCGATCATCAGCAGGTCAGCACATATTCTCGAGCGCACAGGACTGGCACTTACCGGGGCTTCGTGTGCGCTGTTCGTTGCTGCGCATGTCGGGCGTGCCGAAATCGACCTGATTGACACCGCTGCTGCCGTTTTCGCTATCATGATTTACGGCGCTCTGGGCTTCTATCTCGGGATCGACTTGCCGCGCACGCCTCCTGACCGTCGAATGCACCTTCCCCTTCGTTACCGCTGGGGTACAAAGGCCGATGCCGTGGAGTTGCTGAGCGCAGCCGGCACGTTTCTTGCGGCGGTCGCGACGGTCGTTTCCGTCTTCAGCATCGTTCTGGGCGAAACGGCGCGTGCCAGCGGCGCCCTTATAATCTGGTTAAGCTGGGCCGTCGGCGCAACCATGCAGATTGCCGCCGGCGTCGTGGCGCGACGGAAGATTGAGGCAGCCGAAGCACTATAGGCCGTGATCGGCGACGTGCCTCTCAGGAGCAGCGTCCAGCCGTCGATAAACCGTTTAGATAGACGATCACGACAAAACGGAGAGTTCAGATGCGCCCTGTAACATTCCGCTTGGCAGCCGTGATTGCATTATTCGGAACCACTGCGACATACATACCCTCAGTGCGCCCACGGCGAAAACGAGCCACGTCATATCTTTCGCATCGATTGCGGAGAAGCCACGCATAAGCCCCGAAATCATCGCCTCCTTCCTGATGTTGCCGCATGCGTCGATGCCAAACCCGCCGGTCAAGCAAAATGTCGCTTAGGATATTGCCGCATTCATCATGATGATGAAGAAATAGGCTACTGAGCCGACTTCGCTTCCGCGAAGAGAACGACATCCTTCATGCGCATTTTAATCCCAGATGGGTTTTCGCGCATTCTTCTCAGCCGCGCGCTCCACTCTTCACTAGCTATGCCGTTGGCGGCTCTTTGTCCTTTTTCTCTCTGAACGTGCTTGTTGCGCTACTGCTTTGCCGGCGGTGGAAATGCCTGGTTGTTGAAGGGCGACTCTGCGGGTACCCTTATTTCGATAAATTCACGTCCCATCTCGCGATGGCAAGCATTGCAGGCGGCTGTGAGTTTATTGAATGCGTTCACGAAGGCTGCACTATCCCTTGACTGAATTGCTTTGTCGATCAAATGAATTGGTTCGGCCATGATGACGATGTCGCCCACGGGGATATTTGAATAAAGCGTTGCCGCTTCGGCTAAGCTTGCTCTTATCTGGGCCAATTCATAGGCCGCGAGATTCCAGTTGCGCTGCTTGCCAGCGAACCACAACTTCATATGCCGCCATTGCTTTGCGAGCATAATTTCTCCCAGGCGCGGGAGGTTATTGCCTTGTGACATCGGCTCCGGTGACGATTGGGCGACTGCGAGCGCCATCGGTGCGACGCCCACGAGCAAAGCCAGCACATACATTCGCATTTTCATGATTTCAATCTCCTGTGAACCGAGCCGATCCTTGGTCAATCCCGGCGATCGCTCAATCAGCATAGCACGAGCGGCAGCACGCGACTTACCGTATCTGCGTCACAACAGTTTGTCAGGATCGGCATGGGGGCCTTGCAGAGCGTTTGTTGTATGGCTCACAGAGCGCTCAATCAGAGGAGTTCGCGCTCCATCTCGATCGGTATATGTTGCGGGCTTTATCGGTCCGGTCTGAATAGGGTTTCATCATGTACGAGGGGATGCGATCCAGCGGCTGATCTAGGTCAATTTGGCCCGCCGGAGCTTGCTTAACCGGCGTATGATGTCATATCGCTCATTTGCTCACCTTTTGGCCACCGCTTGATTCCGATCAACTCGTTGGGCAGGCTGTCCTGTATGCAGGCTGTGACCTACTATTTTTCAGGTGCACCTAGTTGGAATCCCGATTTCGCAGCTGACTTTTTGCGGGCTATGGGAATTTGACAGGAGAGATCGATGCCGACCAAAGATCCCATTAACTGGATGCTTTCCAACGCCATCGAGACACTCGCCCGCGCCGAGCGCTTGCATCAGCAGTTCCTGCGTCTTCAGCCCCTGACCGGGCCGCGCGAGCCGAGTTGGGAGCCGCCCATCGACGTGCTGGAGACCGAGCGGGAAGTGCTGATCCTGATCGCGCTGCCCGGCGTTGATCCCAACGAGGTCGTGGCGGAGATCGACAAGGGGGCCCTTGTCGTCAGCGGACATCGTGTGTTGCCCGCAGAACTCCGTAACGCGCGAATCTTGCGCCTCGAATTGCCTCAGGGCCGGTTCGAGCGTCGCATCCCCTTGCCGCTCGGCCGGTACGCCATCACCCGCTTTGCAGCCAATGGCTGCGTCGGCTTGCGCCTCGCCAAGTCCAGTTGAGGAGATGCACCATGGCCAATGAAGGACCCGCCGGCGTCACTCTATCACCTGACCAAGCGCCTCCAATTCCAGGTGATGCTCTCATCATTGTACCGACGCGAAATATTGTCCTGTTTCCCGGCGTCGTCATTCCCATCACGATCGGAAGGCCGAAATCGATTGCAGCCGCGCAGCAAGCAGTACGCGAACAGCGGCCGATCGGAATTTTGCTCCAGCGCGACGCGGAGGCAGCCGAACCAGGACCCGACGATCTGTATCGAGTTGGCACCATGGCCAACATCGTGCGCTATATTACCGGTCCCGACGAGAGCCACCATCTCGTCTGCCAGGGCATTCAGCGCATCCGAGTGCTTGATTACTTGCCTGGCCCCCCGTTTCCGGTCGCGCGGGTCCTTCACATACCAGAGCCCACAACGAGTTCGCCGGAGATCGAGGCCCGCTTTCTGAATTTGCAGCGGCAGGCAATCGAAGCTGCGGAGCTGCTTCCGCAGGCCCCGCAGGAGTTGATCGCCGTCCTTCAGGCTACCACGTCGCCGTCGACCTTGGCGGACCTTACGACGTCCTACTTGGACATCAAGCCGCATGAAAAGCAGGATATCCTCGAAACGGTCGATCTTGGGCTTCGCATGGAAAAGGTGTCCCGGCATCTGGCCGAACGCATCGAAGTCCTTCGCCTGAGCCGGGAGATCGGACAACAGACAAAGGCCGCTTTTGGCGAGCGCCAGCGAGAAGCGATCCTGCGCGAACAGCTGGCGACTATTCAGCGCCAACTCGGGGAAGGTGACGGGAAAGCCCAGGAGGTAGCGGAGCTGAACGAGGCTATCGCCAAGGCCAAAATGCCACCTGAAGCGGAAAGCCATGCGCGCAGGGAAGTTCGCCGCTACGAGCGGATGCCGGAGGCTGCAGCAGAAGCTGGCATGGTCCGCAGCTATCTGGACTGGCTGATCGAGCTGCCATGGAATCTGCCGGAAGAAAAGCCGATCGACATCGCCGAGGCGAGGCGCATCCTCGATGAGGACCACTACGGCCTCGAGAAAATCAAGACTCGGATCATCGAATATCTCGCGGTCCGCAAACTGGCCCCCAATGGCAAGGCGCCGATCCTCTGCTTCGTGGGGCCACCCGGCGTCGGGAAGACCTCGCTGGGTCAATCAATTGCACGAGCGATGCAGCGGCCATTCGTGCGGGTCAGCCTGGGTGGCGTTCACGACGAGGCGGAGATCCGGGGCCATCGGCGCACCTATATCGGTGCGCTGCCTGGCAATATCATTCAGGCGATCAAGAAAGCCGGCTCGCGCAACTGCGTCATGATGCTCGATGAGATCGACAAGATGGGCCGCGGAATCCAAGGCGACCCTTCTGCCGCCATGCTTGAAGTACTCGATCCGGAGCAGAACGCGACGTTCCGCGACAACTATCTCGGCGTGCCCTTCGACCTCTCGCGGGTCGTGTTCGTGGCAACAGCCAATATGCTCGATTCTGTCCCAGGCCCTCTGCTCGATCGCATGGAGATTATCAGCCTGGTCGGCTACACCGAAGATGAGAAACTCGAAATCGCGCAACGCTACCTGGTTCGCCGGCAGCTCGAGGCCAATGGGTTGAACGCAGAACAAGCCGAGATCGGCCCGGACGCGCTGCGGTGCATCATCAAAAGATACACCCGCGAGGCCGGCGTTCGCGGTCTGGAGCGAGAGATCGGCAAGGCATTTCGTAACGCGGCGGTTAAGATTGCGGAAGGTAGCGCGAGCCGCGTTCTTTTTTCTGTCACGGATATCGTGGCCGTTCTCGGCCCGCCGCGGTTCGAAAGCGAGATCGCCATGCGCACCAGTATTCCCGGTGTTGCAACCGGGCTGGCCTGGACGCCAGTCGGCGGCGATATTCTTTTCATTGAAGCTACGCGCACTCCTGGAAAAGGAGCGCTGATCCTGACTGGCCAGCTCGGCGAGGTCATGCGCGAGAGCGCGCAGGCTGCGCTGACGCTGGTGAAGAGTCGCGCTGTTCAGCTCGGGATCGATCCGTCACTGTTTGCGAAGAGCGACATCCATATCCATGTGCCCGCGGGCGCCACCCCGAAGGACGGGCCGAGCGCAGGCGTTGCCATGTTTATGGCCCTCACCTCCCTGCTTACGGATCGCACAGTCAAGAACAACACCGCGATGACGGGCGAAATCTCGCTACGGGGCTTGGTGCTTCCGGTTGGCGGTATCAAGGAAAAGGTTGTCGCTGCTGCCGCCGCCGGATTGACACGCGTCCTGCTGCCGGCACGAAATCGTCGCGACTTCGACGATATTCCGCTGGGCGCCCGCAACAAGCTCGAGTTCGTCTGGCTCGAACGCGTCGACGATGCCATCGCGGAGGCACTGGATCAAAAGAGCGTGCCGAGCGCCATCGCCGCGCAATAGCGTTCGAAGAGGTCTTGTTGCCTCGAGCGCTTACGCCGGTCGGAGAGCCGCCGAGAATTCGGCCTGCCGCAACCGCGAGTAAATGCCCGCCACAACGGGGTGACTTGTGATTGTCCGCCACCTTGCGACGATGGAGTAAGAGCGAAGCTTTTTCTCCCCAACCTTTTGATCTCGATCAATGTCGGCCCTCGTATTGAGCAAAAAATGCAAAAAAGATATTGCATCGATGGAGTACGACATGTCTGACTCACAGCTACGACAAGACATTATCGACGAGCTCGAATTTGATCCCAGCATTTACGGAGAACACATCGGCGTAGCCGTAGACAACAACGTCGTGTCTCTGGCAGGACACGTCAACAGCTATGCGGAAAAGCTCGCCGCGATTGCTGCCGCGCGTCGCGTCACAGGCGTTCACGCAATTGCTGAGAATATCGACGTCCGCTATCCGTATCAAAACAAGACGAACGACGATCAAATCGCCAAGCGCGCCAGCGATATCCTGAAATGGGACATCATGGCCCCGCGTGACATCGACGTTCTAGTTCAAGACGGTTGGGTCACGTTGAGCGGACATGCGGATTGGTACTATCAGAAGACCGCTGCTGAAGACGACATCCGCAAGCTTTCCGGGGTTCGCGGCGTATCGAACAAGATTACTATCAAGCCCAGCGTCGAAGCCGACAACGTAAAGAGCAAGATCGATGCCGCTCTGAAGCGGCTCGCAGAAGTCGAGGCAAATGCTATCCACGTTACTGTAAAAGACGGAAGCAAGGTCATTCTCGAAGGCAAGGTCGAGAATTGGGACGAGCGACGCGCCGTCGAGAATGCAGCTTGGTCTACCGCCGGTGTTGAGTCGGTTGAGGACCGTCTGACTATAGCCTGAAGGGTGCGCACTCTTGCAGCGGCCCCGACCGGATCCTTGCAAGGTTGACTACGTGTCTTTTTTCGCCGTCGATACACCACGTCGAGAGACTTCCTTCTTGGGACGGAGCGTGGAACTGCCTCACGGTGGTTTTCCCTTATCTCCGGAGAACGCGCTCTTGCCGACCTTGTTGGCATTATTACTCGCGCCAATATCGTCAAAACCTTTGCGAGCGCCCGTCCGCAGCTAGAAATCGGCGCCCCCGACGCGTTGCTCTGGGAACGATTGATCGCTGAGCTGAAGAAGCACTCCTGGTCGCATCTCCACAAGTTGAATGTGACGGTCGCGAATGGCGTTGCCGATCTCTGCGGTGAATCTCGCGCGGAGCGTCAGGCCATCAGCGTCGCGGCCGAATGAACGATCACCTAGTACGAGAGCCCGCTTACCTCTACTCGGTTCTACGACGCCCATTGCGGTTCGACTCCTGAAGGCCACAAAGCCTGCTTGATAGCAGCAGCTCAAACAAGGCACGCGCGGCCTTATATCTTGCCGCTCTTCGTGATTTTTCGCGACCGACCAAGATAGCCTTGCCGCCGGAATCGCACACACTCCATTGCCACCGGCCCCATTTTCGCTCAAGCATCATCTCGTACATTTGTGTGCCGCTTGCCCTTCATTCTGCTGCAACCTTAGCGGCGATCGGTGGGCGCTTTTTGCGCGAGATCAACGCCATCCGGGCGCGGCCTTCAGGTTGACGCATGTCAACATCACCCGGAGCCTGCATGCGACTATTCAGCTTTACCCGCAGGAGGAAAGCCGTGATCAAAACAATAATGGCACATATTCCAACCGAGCGACCGATCAGACCGATCATCGATTTTTCGATATCGCTCGCTTCGACCTGCAAAGCGAGCATCGATGCCATCGCAATCGGTTACATCTCCACCAGCACGTATGTGATTAACGGAAGCTCCGGCGCCGCGATGGCCGCCGTCTTTGAAATAGAACAGGAGAAAGCCAACGAACGCGCCGTGGCGGCCTTGACAGTTTTTGAGACTGAAGCACGGCACGCCAGTGTTTCTTACCAGTGCCGCCCTATCGTTGACCTCCCCGGCGAAGCCGCGGCCTCGATCGGCGCCGCGTCCAGACTGCACGATCTGTCCGTGGTCTTGCAGACCGAGGCTGGCAAACACACATTTGACGACCCGATCTCGACGGCAATCCTGTTTCAGTCGGGGGGTCCCGTCCTTTTCGTCCCATATATTTTCCGTGGGGTCTTCAAACCAAGGCGAATCGGCGTTTGTTGGGACGGAAGCCGATCGGCGGCGCGCGCCCTGCGGGATGCTGGACCACTCCTGATGCAAGCAGATACTCTGTCGGTGATCTCGGTCAATCCGGACCGATGGGCGCCTTCCGATCCATCACCAGAGCAGGTCGTCAAATACCTGACGCGTTATGATCACCCAGTCAGATGCATCAGGTCCGAAGAGGCTCGATCGAACATACAGCCTTCGATCCTGTCCCGGGCTACCGACGAGAACCTCGATATGCTGATTATGGGAGCTTACGGTCACTCCCGGCTGCAGGAGCACGTTTTGGGCGGCGTCACCCGCGAAATGCTCGAGACGATGACAATACCGACTCTGATGTCGCATTGACGTCCAAAGCCGATCCGACGCCTCTGTATTCACTTAAGTCGATAAACGAAATTTTGGGATGAGCTCTTCGGTTTCGGTACAAAGGGATGAGTTACTTCTTTCCGTGGAAGCAGTACGTGAACTCCTCGATCTGTGCGGACCGTGCCTGCGCCGCCCTGAGACGATACTATGTGACGTTTGGCGAAGCGTGGGTGCCGTCCGGCCGCAACTTGTGTTCCAACGCGGCCAGCAGTTCGAACCGGCTAACGATTCCGATCACCTTCCTCCCGCGAACAACCGGGACTTGGGCGACCTTGCGGCCATCCATAATAGCGATTACGTCGTTCACGCTCGCATGCTCGTCAACGGAAAGCGGGTCCGGAGTCATGATAGCCGCGATGCTGAACGTACGCATCCGATTTCGGGACGGACTGTCCTCCTCGATTCCCAAAACCTCTTCCAGCCAATTTCCGGCCGGCGGTTTCACACCCAGCTCCTCTCGATGGAGAAGGTCCTCTTCCGAAAGAATACCAAGCAGATTTCCTCTATCATCGAGCACCGGAAGGGCCCGCTGATTCGTCTCCAGCAACAAGCGGGTTGCTTCGAGCAGAGACGTCGTAGGCCTGATCGTTGCGAGCGAACTCCTCATGACCTTGGTCGCGAGCACGGCGTCCTGCTCCGCAGTCAACGTGAGCGCTGAAGCGGGCTTCGCACCGCGGCAGCCGCAGCCACCGCAAAGCGATCTATCATTCGACGAACTTCATTCTTGCCAACCCCTTTGGGAGCCAAGTCCTCAGCGATACGATCGATCGTTGCCTCCGTCGTGGAATTGGCGACATCGGCCGCCACGATGTCTCGAGCATAGACCTCTAGGGCCTCGCCTGTTTTGCCAAGCTGTCTAGCCGCCCATACAGCCAGGTCTTTTGCGGCCCGCTCTCGCGCCTTAAACTTGAGTTCTTCCTGGTGGGCGAACTCGGTCTCCATGGCGTGTTCGCGTTGATTGAGCGTTGTCATGGCTTGTCTCCTTCTTCGAAGCCAAACGATACCCGCCGGGGCTGCCGCGCAGTTGATTCACGTCAACACCGATCTGCGCGCTATCCGGCCTATTTTCCAGGTTTGGTTTATCGGGAACAAAGCGACATGAGCCCCACCACGCTCGACGCTTTCCTCAGGCCGTCAGGCACCTTGAACGAGCCGACACGGACATCGTCCGGTTGCCGTTCTCTTTTGGGACGGATTGCCAAGAGTTGCATCCGGGCGATCGTTACCAATCGACAATCGGCGATAGCTGGAGATGGCGACGCCATCCACACGATGAGGATTGCACTCACGAAACTTCGTGCCGCCGCTCTCTTTTTCAAGCCTTGGGTCGCTGAAGTCGAATGGCAGAAGATCAACAGTGAACTGCGCTGGTTGAACAAAGTCTTGGGCAACGCCAGAGATTGGGATGTCACGATTGAGTATATCGAACGAGCACACCATCGGCGTCGAGCCCGCAAGTCATGGCACACGGCGCTACGCTCGCACGACGAGGCCCACCATCGGCTCGCCAAAACGCTTCGTTCAGACCGGTACAGGCGATTGGCGGAGGCGCTCAACTGCTGGCTCGACAAGCATTACGGCAGCGGTAACGAGCCGTCGCCTCATGGTGACAACGACTACTGCGAGACGTGCCTGCGAGATTGGCGGGAGAAACTCATCAAAAATGAGCAGCGTGTAAGCGTCCTAAAGCGCAAACAGTTGCACCGGTTTCGAATCCGAAGCAAATACTACCGCTACATGGTTGATAGCCTCATCGACCTCGGCATGACTGTTTCTCGGGACGACTTTACTTTCTATGAAATAGTGAGACGGCTGCATCGCGATATCGGCGAACTCCGGGACCTCAGGCGGTTTCGTAAGTATGTTGGGAAACACTCACTCCAGTACCGAAAGCGACGGCGAGAACTGATGTCGCGCGTCAAGCAGTCATTCCGGCAGTACTGAGCTCTTCTGGCCTCGCCTTTCTGGTTCGCGTGTGACAGGCCTTCGATGCCCTCCGCTTGATGCACATCAACGGTTTGGCTTCGTCCGCGCTCTATCCTTAAGCATTTTAGGGACCCGTGACCGTCGGGTCCGACCAGGGAGAGTCACTCCACAAACATAGCGTGACAGGAGATTGCCGTGTCAGATTTTACGGAGATACTCGATGCCGAGGCTCGCAGATACGCGCTGAATATGATCGCACTCTGGGCAGCCCAACAACTCGGAAAATCCGGCGATGAGGCAAATGACTTTGCTCACGAATTTATCGCCAAGAATGCTTCAGACGAACCACCCACACGCGCGTTCGATCGGCTCTGTCAACTGCTCGTCGGAAAGGGATTATGCACAAAAGAAGAAGTCCTTCGAAAAATGAACGAGCACGGTGCCATTGCGCAAGCCTGTTTTGGAACCGATGTCCATGACACTGAGGCAGAACCGCCGCCAGTTTGACCAAGATCAAAAGAGATGCGTGCTTAACTTTCTATCCTTTCCAAGTTTGGTATAACTTTAAGGAGGATGTCCTATGGCAGAAGCTGCAACCAAGCTTCCTGTAAAGACTGAAGCATCATCGGCTACGCCGTCGCGAGCTCTCGAGTGGCGGCCATTCGAAGGCCTGCGCAATCAGGTCGATCGTCTCTTTCGTGATTTCGAGAGTGGCTTTCTGCAATCGCCGCTCTACCGCGATGTCGACAACTTCTGGCGCCGCGAGCTCGCGTTTCCGGTGACGCCGGCGGTCGATATCATCGAAAAAGACAATGCCTTCGAGATTACGGCCGAATTGCCGGGGCTCGATGCCAAAAACGTCGAGGTCAGCCTGTCGGATGACGTGCTGACGATCAAGGGCGAGAAGAGCGAAGAGAAGGAAGAAAAAACCAAGGACCGCTATGTCTCCGAGCGTCGCTATGGCTCCTTCCGTCGATCCGTTCAACTTCCAGCCAGCGTCGATGCCGGCAAGATCGAAGCGAACTACAAGAGCGGCGTTCTCTCCGTCACGCTGCCGAAGTCCGCGGAAGCCCAAAAGAAACAGACCGTGATTCCGATCACCACGAAGTAGATCAAGCACTGCCTCGCCATCCTGCCGGGCGGCGAGGCTCTGTTCCTGGAGAATTGGAGACGTTATATGCCGCACAAGCAAGTTCTATTTCATTCGGCCGCACGCGAGAAGGTTCTCCGTGGGGCCGCGTTGCTCGCGGATGCCGTGCGGGTCACGCTCGGCCCCAAATCCAAGTCGGTGCTGATCCAGAAGAGCTGGGGCGCCCCGATCGTCTGCAATGACGGCGTGACAATCGCCAAGGAATTCGATCTCAAGGACCCTGAGGAAAACCTCGGTGCGCAGGTGCTTCGGCAGGCCGCTGAAAAGACCGGCGACGTCGTCGGCGACGGCACCAGCACGTCAACGATCCTGGCGCACGCCATTCTCGCCGACGGCGTCAGGAACGTCGTCGCGGGTGCCAGCGCCATCGACCTCAAACGTGGCCTCGACCGCGCGGCACGTGCCGCGACTGCCGCGCTGCACGCCATGGCTCGACCCGTCAAAACCAAGGCCGAAAAGGCACAGGTCGCCACGATTTCAGCTCACAACGATCCGGCAATCGGCGCACTGGTAGCTGACGCGTTTGAAAAGGTTGGCGGCGAAGGCGTTATTTCGGTCGAGGAATCCAAGACGACCGAGACCTCGCTCGATGTCGTCGAAGGAATGAAATTCGACCGCGGCTTCCTCTCCCCTTATTTCGTCAGCGATGCGGAGCGCATGGAAGCCGTACTGGAAGATCCACTTATCCTCCTCTGTGACCAGAAAATCAGCGCACTGAACGATCTCGTGCCGCTGCTCGAACAGGTCGCAAAATCCGGCAGGCCCCTCCTGATTATCGCCGAAGATATCGACGGTGATGCCTTGGCCACGCTGATCGTCAACCGGCTACGCGGCGTCTTGAAGATTTGCGCCGTGAAGGCTCCGGGCTTTGGTGATCGCCGAAAGGCAATGCTTGAAGATATCGCGGTGTTGACCGGAGCTCAGGTGATATCCGGCGAAGTCGGTCTGAAGCTTGAAAACGTCACCGTGACCCAACTTGGCCACGCCGCGCGAGTGGTCTGTGACAAGGAGAATACCGCACTGATCGGCAGCAAGGGAGATCGCGCTCATATCGACGGACGCATGCAGCAGATCCGCCGCGAGATCGAGAACACGACCAGTCAGTACGACAAGGAGAAGCTGGAAGAACGGCTCGCAAAACTGTCTGGCGGCGTCGCCGTGATCCGCGTCGGTGCGCCGACTGAAGCGGAGATGAAGTCCAAGAAAGAAGCGATCGACGACGCCATCAGTTCGACAAAGGCAGCCGTAGCAGAAGGCATGGTGCCAGGAGGCGGACTTGCGCTGCTGAGATGCATGGAAGCGGTTGGCAAGGAGGAAGCAGCCAGCGAAGGCGACGAGAAAACCGGCGTCCAGATCCTCAAGCGCGCGCTCGAGGCCCCCGCCCGCCAAATTGCCGAAAACTCGGCGACCGACGGCGGCGTGGTGGTGGCGCGGATGCTGGGCAGTCAGGGTAATTTCGGTTTCGACGCCGCGCGCAAAGAATACGTCGATCTCGTCGAAGCGGGCATCGTCGATCCAGCCAAAGTCGTCAGGACGGCGCTCGAAAACGCGGTCTCAGTCGCAAGTATCTTGCTGCTGACGGAAGCGACGATGACCGAAATTCCCGAACCCAAGCGGGAGCGGGCGCCGGAGTCGGATATGGCGATGTGACCCGATGGCAAAAGGATTGAGAGGTAGCGACCAACCGGTGGCGGGTTTGAGGTTGAGCATGAAGATCTTCGTTTAACATTTCGTCTCTGAGACAAAGCCGATTGCGCCAGATCAATTCATATGATCGCACCGAGTACGAAATAGAATTCGTGGAGGTTTTCTTGCCTTACGCGTCCGTCGACGATCTCCCCACAGCGATCAGGGCACACTTGCCGCCGCACGCGCAGGAGATCTACCGCAGCGCGTTCAACAATGCGTGGACGGAATACGCCTCGCGTGGTCCTTCGTTGCGCGAAGAGACCGCTCACCGCGTGGCCTGGGCCGCCGTGAAACGAAAATACCGGAAATATGGCAGCCAATGGGTCCTGCGCGCTGGCTGATTTTGAAAGCAGGTGCCTGGTCCCCAAAGGGCAACCTCCAATCCGGCGCAAATTGATCGCGATCAACATGAGCTGGTGAAATCGATTCATCGTGACGGACATGCAGGGGAACAGTGCGTCGCCATCGATACCATCGATAAGGTCGGCTCGGCGATAGGCTTGGTACAACTTGCGCACCGAAACTACGGCGGCACCGCTCATGAACGAACATACCATCCCGACAAGCGAGACCTCGCGCAAGCTCGCGCCCTTTTCGGCCAATACCCCGATCAAGCGCGCGCTTGCCGCTAGACGACTTTGGCTAGTTGCTGGAGCCGCGATTTTGGGCGTCGTTGCGGTTGTCGGAGCGGCGTGGTGGGCTTCGGCCACCCGCGGTACCGTGCGTTATGCTACCTCCCCGGTTACGCGCGGTATCGTCGCCCGAGCCGTCACCGCGACGGGGACCGTCAATCCGGAGCTCACGATCATCGTCGGCGCGGCCGTTTCCGGGATCATTCAGGAATTGTATTGTGACTACAACACCCAGGTGAAAAAGGGCCAAGTCTGCGCCAAGCTTGATCCCCGGCCCTACCAGACCGTCGTTGATCAGAACAAGGCGGATCTGGCTGTTGCGAAAGCTCAACTCGAAAAGGACAAGGCGAACGCGGCCTACACCAAGCTGGCATTTGAACGCTACGCGAACCTGATCCAGACGCATGCCACGTCCCAGGACATCTACGACAATGCCAAGAACTCTCATGACCAGGCCGTGGCCCAGATCGCCTATGACGAAGCTACGATTCAACTGCGTCAGGCTGCACTCGACGCTGCACAGGTCAATCTCGACTATGCCAGCATCGTCTCTCCCGTCGACGGCACCGTGGTTTCTCGAAATGTAACGGTGGGTCAAACCGTCGCCTCAAGCTTTCAGACGCCGACGCTTTTTCTGATCGCCACCGACCTTGCCAAGATGGAAGTCGACGCCAATGTCAGCGAAAGCGACATCGGCGGCATCAAGCCCGGCAACAAGGCCACCTTTACTGTAGACGCCTACCCTAAGCGCATATTTGAGGGCGCGGTGAACCAGGTCCGCCAATCGCCGCAGACCGTGCAGAACGTCGTGACCTACGACATCGTGATCGGCGTCGATAATTCGGACCTCGCCCTCAGGCCGGGTCTGACCGCCGCCAGCCGTATCGTGACCGATGAGCGCAAGAACGTGATGCGGGTACCGAACCAGGCGCTTCGCTATTCGCCAAAGGATCTTTCGCGCGCGGCGCCGCCCGATCATACCCGGGTCTGGGTTTTGCGGAACGACGCGCCGGTGGCGATCGCTGTGGCCACGGGGCTGGAGGACGATAGCTTCACGGAGATCGTTAACGGGGACGTCAAACCAGGTGATCTCGTTATCACTGGAGAGCAGCTCTCGACAGTCAACAAGGCTGTCGGGCCACGTCTCTGATTTTCCGTCGAACTACTCGCGCAGCGCAGGCATGACCGAACCAATCATCAGAGTCTCGAACGTGACGCGGACCTATCACGTCGGCGACGTCGATGTGCACGCTTTGCGCGGCATCAACCTGACCGTCGAGCCCGGTGAATTCATTGCCATCATGGGATCGTCCGGCTCCGGTAAGTCCACGCTGATGTCGCTGCTTGGATGTCTCGATCGGCCATCGAGCGGCGAGTACTATCTCGAAGGGGTGAATGTCGCGCAGCTGACCGAGCCCGAACTCGCGCGGATCCGCAGTGAGCGGCTTGGCTTTGTCTTTCAGAGCTTCAACCTTCTCGCGCGCACCAGCGCGACCGAGAATGTCGCGTTACCCCTGTTCTACGCAGCAGCAGGCGCGTCCAGCCGAACTGAGCGGACCGAGCGGGCCCGGGCGGCGCTGAAACTTCTGGGCTTGGCCGACCGTGAGCACAATACACCGGGGCAGTTGTCGGGCGGCCAGCAGCAGCGCGTCGCCATAGCGCGCGCCTTGATCAACAACCCGATCCTGCTGCTTGCGGACGAGCCAACCGGCAACCTCGATACCCGCAACTCGCACGAGATCATGCAAACGCTGCAATCGCTCAACCGCGAGCACGGGGTTACCGTCATCGTCGTCACCCATGAGCTCGACATCGCGACCTACACCGACCGGGTGATCACCATGCGGGATGGAGAAGTGATATCCGATGAACGAAAGCCGGCTGCCCGCCGGAAGCCGGAAATCTCCACCGAGGTCTTACCCCCGAGCGCGCCTCCCGGCACACAACAGCCGACGCCACCGGCCGCGCTGGTCCGCAACGCGGGCACCGTGCAGGCCTTCGCCCTGATGATTGTGGCTGCCGCGTTACAGGCGCTCGCCCGCAACAAGATGCGATCCGCATTGACAATGCTCGGGGTATTTATCGGCGTAGCCGCGCTGATCGCGATGGTCGCGATTGGCCAGGGCGCAAACGAGGCGGTCCGCAAGCAGATCGAGAGCCTTGGAACCAATCTTCTGGTGGTCGTCCCCGGCGCCACCAACATGGGCGGGATGCGTAGCGGCCAGGGCAGCGCCTCCACGCTCACAGTCGTGGATGCCGCGGCGCTGCGCCGGGAAGCTCCGGCGGTCGGCGGTGTCAGCTACCTCATTCGCCAGTCCGGACAGGTTCGATACGCCAATCAGAACTGGACCACGAACATTCAGGGTGTCAGCGCCAATTACCCACCCACCACCAACTGGCAGATCGTGGATGGGCGAGGAATTTCGCGGGAAGATATCAACAGCGCAGCACTCGTTGCGGTGCTGGGACAGACGGTTGCACGGCAGTTGTTTGGAACCCGTGAAAATCCGATCGGCTCGGTGGTCCAGGTCAAGAGCATGCCACTGCGCGTGATCGGCCTCTTCGCCGCCAAGGGACAAACAGCCTATGGCACCGATCAGGACGATATCGTCATGATTCCGTTCACGACCGCCGAACGCAAGGTGCTCGGCGTCGCGGCGCCAAGCCTGCAGCAAGCTCCGCTCAATTGGGTCTATCCGCCACCGCCTAATCCCTACAATCTCCAGCAGCGGCTAACCGGCTACGTCAATCAGATCTACGTACAGGCCACCGCCGCCAGCGAGGTCCAAAATGCGATCAGCCAAGTTACCGATATATTGATACGGCGCCACCGGATCCGGCAGGGCGGCGTCAATGATTTCACGGTCCGCAACCTGAGCCAGATCGCGGAAACCGCCGAAAGCTCCAGCCGCATCATGGCACTCCTGCTTGCCGCTGTCGCGTCGATATCGCTGATCGTTGGCGGTATCGGAATCATGAACATTCTTCTGGTATCGGTGACCGAGCGAACACGGGAAATAGGTCTGCGCATGGCGATCGGCGCCAGAAGAACACAGGTGCTTCTGCAGTTTCTCGCCGAATCGATGATTCTGAGCGTCACCGGTGGCATCGCCGGAATTATCATCGGCGTTGTGTTTTCCGCATTGATTTCGCTGGTTGCCGGCTGGCCAGCGCCAATTTCGCTAACGGCCGTTGCGGGCGGCTTTCTGTTTTCTGCCGCGGTGGGAATCTTCTTCGGCTATTATCCGGCGCAAAAGGCGGCGAGCCTCGATCCGATCGAGGCCCTGCGCTACGAATGACAGCTCGTTCTGCCGCGCTCATAACTCAAAGATCTGATTCGATTCCGGCATCTCGACATGGGTGTCGCGAAGATGCGTCGCGAATTCGGTCATGCTGTCTTGCTCGCCGTGAACGAGAAAGGTTCGGCTCGCGCCCGTCCGCCTTTGCCAGGCCAACAATTCTGCCTGATCGGCATGGGCGGAGAATCCATTAATGGTATAGATTCGGGCCTTGACCGGAACGTCTTCACCGAAAATTCTGACCGCCTTGGCGCCATCGATGATTCGACGCGCAAGAGTGCCGGCGGCGGCGTAGCCGACGAACACGATAGCTGAACTGTCGCGATCCAGGTTGTGTTGAAGGTGGTGACGCACGCGACCGCCGGTGCACATGCCCGACCCCGCCATGATAATGGCGCCACCACGAATGTTGTTCAGCGCTGCGGATTCAGCGGCCTCGCGGGTGAAATGCAGCCCGGGCAAACCAAATGGATCATGCCCGTCCTGAAATAGCCTTGCTGTGACGGGCTCGAAACATTCGGGATGACGCCGGAATATTTCCGTAGCCGAAATTGCCATTGGCGAATCCAGGAACACTTGAGTCGATTCCGCGATCCGTCCCTTGCCGATACCTTCGTTCAGAAAATAAAGCAGCTCCTGCGCCCGCTCCACCGCAAACGTAGGGATGACAATATTTCCCCCGCGCCTGAAGGTCTCGGTTATGGCTTCAAAG
>NZ_JBAVCF010000083.1:0-5333 GCF_049586575.1 Bradyrhizobium sp. | reverse complement strand
GATGTCCGCAGCCCAAATGGACAAAGCGGCTGATCTTAAATCGAAAGTTGACGAACAGGGCGCGCCTCTCGATCTGGCTCCAGTAGCCCCCGACATCGAGCCGCCGCCGCGACGTAACGTGAGGCCGCCCGGTCGGCGGCCTCTTCATACGTAGCAATGGCCCACTTTATTGATGACCACCGAGCCCATTTCGGGTTTGTGCGGCGCAAAATGGGCCGCCTACCGAAGGTGGCCTTGCCGAATTTCAAAATTGGGTCTGGAAGTGGCCCAGTTTGAAATCAGGAGTGGCTATTTTTTTTGAACCGTATCGTGTGCACGACACAGGCTATAGTTTGCCTCTCATCATCGACCCGCTCGCGGCATCCGGTTCCATCTGCGCGCCCCAGCCGAAGGGTCCGATGCCGGCGCGAAACAAAGCCCCCGATATCGACGTTTTGTGTTCGATGAAGTCCTCAGCTATTTCTTGGTGTGTTTGCGATCAATGCATCGCGGGTGATGGCCGAAGGCGGTCACTGGGCCGCGGCGATGCGCACCGCAGCCGTGCACGTAAGGGAGATCGATCTGCCGCCGAGCATGGACAAGCGCGCGGCAAAAATCAAATATGTGGCACGAACCTACTCCAATCCGCGTCACGGAAAATGCGGACTGGATGCTTCAAGAGGAAACCATGCAATTCAAGCACTGCACGCTCCAAATCGACGGACCGGTCGCCGTCATCAAGATGGATCACCGGGAGGTTATGAACGCCGTTTCCATGGACATGCTGGACGGCCTTATTGAAGCGCCGAAATTTGCAGGAAAATGATCGAGGAGGAGCTCACGCGTTCGGTGGCCGCCTGGTATCCGGGCGCGACCGGCGTTGCCGGGACACTTAAGCTGTCCGGCGGCGCCAGCCAGGAGACCTGGTCGTTCGAGATAATGACCCCTGCCGGCAATGTCGGCGCCATCCTGCGTCGCGCGCCGAAGGGATATGGTGCGGCGCCCTCGCGCGCGGCCGGACTCGATGCCGAGGCGGCGTTGATGCAGCTCGCTCACCAGGCCGGCCTGCCGTCGCCGCGCGTGCTGCATGTGCTTAGCTTCGATGACGATCTCGGCCCCGGCTTCATCATGCAGCGCGTCGAAGGCGAGACTATTGCGCGCAAGATCCTGCGTGATGCGCAGTTCGCGGACGTGCGGCCAAAGCTCGCGCGTCAGCTCGGCCGGATCGCAGCCGGCATTCATGGCTTGCCGCGCGCAAATCTGCCGCCGCTGCGGCAGCGGACCTCGAGCGAGGAGATCGGCGAGCTCGCGCGCGAATATGGCAGCCTCAACTGGCCGAAGCCGGTCTTTGAACTCGCGCTCCGCTGGCTGCGCGACCATGATCCCGGCCTGCCCAAGGAGGTGACGCTGGTGCATGGCGATTTCCGCAACGGCAATCTCATCATCGGCGCGGACGGCGTTCGCGCGGTTCTGGATTGGGAACTTGCCCATCTCGGCGATCCCATGGAGGACCTGGGCTGGATTTGCGTCAATTCCTGGCGCTTTGGCGAGATCGACAGGCCGGTCGGCGGCTTTGGAACGCTGGAAGATCTGTTTGCCGGCTATGAGGCCGCCGGCCGCAGGGTCGACGCCGCGCGGGTGGCGTTCTACGAAGTCATGGGCACGTTGCGCTGGGGCGTGATGTGCGGCGGCATGATGCAGCGCTTTCGCATGCAGCCCGATCACTCGATGGAGCGCGCCATGATCGGGCGTCGCGCATCGGAAACGGAGATCGATCTGCTGCGGCTGTTGGCGCCACGGGCATGAATCCTGAAAATGAAACCTGTTTTCGGTTAAGATCATGCCCAAAAGCAGGAGCTGGCGATGCAGGATGAGCCGGGACCGACTGAGTTGACGAAGGCCGTTGCAGATTTCCTGCGTGAGGACATCGCGCCGCTTGTGCTGGATCAAAACGCTTTCAAGCTGCGCGTGGCGATCAACATGCTTGATCTGGTGTCGCGGCAGTTGACGTTGGAAGCGGCAAGCGATGCCGCGGAAGGGGTGCGATTGCGGAGACTGCTGGCCATGCAGGGCTCGCTATTTGAGCTCAACCGTGCGCTAGCAGACAAGATCGCTAAAGGCGAGCTGGACCTGCAGACGCCTGGACTGGCCGAACATATCTGGCAGACCACCATGGATAAGCTTGCGGTCGATCAGCCGGCCTATACGGCTTATCGACGGGAATTGGAAAGGCCCGATTGAAAGCTGCAACAATAACAAAGTGAGGGAACCGCGCCGTGGATTTTGCATTGCCTGCCGATCTCGTCGCCTATCTCGACGAGCTCGATCGCTTCATCGCGCGCGAGATCAGGCCGCTCGAGGAAGAAGACGACAACATCCGCTTCTTTGATCATCGTCGTGAATGGGCGCGCACCGATTTCGATCACGGCGGCTTGCCGCGACCCGAGTGGGAAGCGCTGCTCCGCAAAGCCAAGGACCGTGCCGACGCAGCGGGCCACCTGCGCTTTGCGATTCCGAAGCGCTACGGCGGCAGAGACGGCTCCAACGTCTGGATGGCGGTGATCCGCGAGCAGTTTGCCTCAAAGGGGCTTGGCCTGCACAACGATTTGCAGAACGAGCATTCCATCGTCGGCAATTTCCCCATCGTCACCATGCTCGACAGCTACGGCAGCGACGAGCAGAAGAGCATGATCGAAGGCTCGATGACCGGGAAATATCGCATCACCTTCGGCCTCACAGAGCCCCATCATGGTTCCGACGCTACCCACATGGAAACCCGCGCGGTGGCCGCTAGGCGCGACAACGTCAAGGGTTGGTTGATCAACGGCGAGAAGATGTGGACCACCGGCATGCATGTCGCCACCCACTGCGCGCTGTTTGCACGTACCTCGGGAGATGCCGGCGACGCACGCGGCATCACCTGCTTCCTGGTGCCGGCAAAATCGGAAGGCGTGAAGGTGGAAGAGTATATGTGGACCTTCAACATGCCGACCGATCACCCGCGCGTCAGTTTTACGGAGGTCTTCGTGCCGGAGAGCGCAGTTTTCGGCGAGGTGGGCAAGGGTCTTTCGCTCGCGCAGTGCTTTGTCCATGAGAACCGCATCCGCCAGGCCGCGAGTTCGTTGGGCGCCGCCGTCTATTGCATCAACGAAAGCGTCAAATATGCGCGGGAGCGAAAGCCGTTCGGCAAGGCGCTTTCGGAAAACCAGGCGATCCAGTGGCCCTTGGTCGAGCTCGCGACCCAGGCCGAGATGCTGAGGCTATTGATCCGCAAGACGGCCTGGGAGATGGACCAGATGACACAGGCGCAAGTCGAGCAGACGCTCTCGGACAAAGTGTCAATGTGTAACTTCTGGGCCAACCGCCTGTGCTGTGAGGCGGCCGACAACGCGATGCAGGTGCATGGCGGCATGGGCTATTCGCGCCACAAGCCGTTCGAGCATATCTACCGTCATCACCGCCGCTATCGCATCACCGAGGGTAGCGAGGAAATCCAGAAGCGGAAGGTGGCGGGGTTCCTGTTCGGCTATATGGGGCCGGAGAAACGATGACAGGACGCTCGGCACGCGGTCTCCCGTCGTCCCCGCGGACGCGGGGAGGTGGATTTCCACTCGAAGTGCAACCTTTGGACAAAGGAATCAGGAACTATTCCGTGACCGGCTTATCGGAAATTTGCCAGTCCTTGCCGTCGAAGATAGAAATGTGGAGCGTCTTCATCGGAGAGTAGTCATCGGGCGTGTAGCTGAAATTGATGTCGTCAAGGAAAAACGGCGAGTGGAAGCCTGCCAGGTTCGAGGCCTGCTTTAGCACATTGGCGCGGGTGAGATCGTTTCCGCAGCGGCGCAGGATTTCCGTCATGGAGGCCGCCTGACCATAACCGGCGAAAGCGATGGTGTTATCGGGATCAACGTTCGGCAGGTATTTCGCGCGCAACGCCTCGAACGCCAACACGTCCTTGTCCTTTTCCCAGCGCCCCGGTCCGGCCTCCTTGGAATAGCGGATCGCGACAATATCCTTTGCATTCTCGAGGCCGCCGGCTTTGAGAATTGAGCGGCCGGTCGAGCCGGCCGACAGCAGTTGCAGCGGCTTCCAGCCGAGTTCGGCCACCCTGCGGATCGACTGTGATGACGCCTTCCCGGTGCTGATGTTGTAAAAGACGTCCGCGCCTGACTTTGAGAGGTTGATCAACTGAGAATCAATGGTCGGATCGGACAGGTCGTAAGTCTGCTCAATCATCACCTGGGCTTTGCCGCCGGCGTCCGCCAGCACCTTTTTGAAGGGGCCCAGGAAGTCCCGGCCGAAATCGTCGTTCTGGTAGAGAATGCCGACTTTGGCTTCAGGCCTAACGCTCAGGACATGTTTGGCGAGTATCCGCGCTTCGGTCGGATAAAGCGGCAAACCGGCCATGGTCCATTTGTAGTTCTTGGGGTCGTTCCATTTCGACGCGCCGGTGTTAAGCAGCAATTGCGGCACGCCCTTGGAGTTGAGATATTTATGCACGGCAGTCTGAGGCGCCGTACCGAGCGAGCCGAACAGCGCCAGCACCTCTTCCTGCTCCACCAACCGCCGCGTCGCCTCGACGCATTTCGCCGCGCTGTAGGCGTCGTCCAGGGTTAAAAACGTGACCTTGCGCCCGTTGATGCCGCCCTGCTCGTTAATCATCTGGAAAGAGGCTTCGCCGACCCGCCCGAGCACGCCGTAGATCGAACCCGGGCCGCTGTGGGGTACCGTCTGTCCGAGCTTGATATCACTGTCGCTCGCACCGGGATCATATTTCTTCTCGCCGGCTCTGACGGAAGTAGCAGAGGCAAAGATTGTCGCGATGGCGGTGGTACAGAAATCCCGCCTCGATTGATGATTGGTCATTCTTGTTTCTTCCTTGTTTCTTCCTGGACGGCATGACTGTGCCGTCATTCTGTCTTTGACGGCAATAGTGAACTGGTGGCGTGGCGACGCAATACCGATCGCCGCTCGCAGGTAAGTGTCCGCTAACGGACTTTGATGCCGAACTGAAGGCACTCGACGACAAGGCGCGCGGATTCCCTTCACCCGCTCCAGCTGCAATTTCAATTCCTTAGCTAGAAATTTTAAACTCCTATTCTATCGCCATTCCGAAAATTCTGACACGTCACGGCTGAAGGCTGGTGCAAATTCGCGAGGATTTTCAGACTCTACTTGAGGTGGTTTTCATTTGCGACCAACTGGGTGTCGAGCTGTTTCATGTGCCGCAACTGAGGCACAACTTCATTGATACGAATTCGTCACGGCTCGGATCAGAAAGAACCTGATCGGCAAGAACCTTGATGTAAGTCAAAGGTTGCTCTGCAGCACGGGGCTTTGATGCTCATCAGGCA
>NZ_JBAVCF010000082.1:0-10501 GCF_049586575.1 Bradyrhizobium sp. | reverse complement strand
GCTTCCTTGAGGCGGTGACGTTCAGTGTCCCCTGAATGAGTCCAGGTGTATGACGAAACCCTGTGGATGTGAGGTACCGCCTTGCCCAGCACGTTCGGCCGCCAAACCTCCCGAGCACGTGCCTTTTCAAGAAGCCGGTGACGCGGGGCGTCGCACTCCACCCCGATCGCATAGAGTCCCGTCCGGGGATCGGTGACCGCGAAATCCAGGCTAAATGCTCCGCCGTCGCGCGCCTTTGCTGGCGCCCATCCTTGCGCTTCCATGGAGTTTTCGACGGATTTCGTAAAGCCGTCGTCTTCGTGATTACCGAGATCGTGTTCCGCGCTTTTCTCCGTGACCATCCGGTCGAGCAGGGACCTACCGGAATCGCCAGTGCCTTCGGATACGGTCCGGCCATATTCGAGATAAACCTAAAGGTAGTCCCGCGGAACACGCGGGCCGCGACGCGTGGTCAATAGGTCGGATATCTCCGAAATCGAAGAGCGACGAGCCGATGCGAGACATGGGCGGTAAAGGAACCCCAGTGAGAGCGGCCGTGCTACCAACGTGGCGAGCCGCCGCAGGTCCCGAGCGATGCCGGCAAGAACAATCCATCCTGGGGGCCGATCGAACCGCGCAGTCGAAGCCGACTACGTCTCAGGATCCACTCAAGCGTGCGAGCCGCACCTTGGTTGATCTGCATCAACGACGACCGCTTGTCCGTGAAATCTTGCAATCGCGCACCAAAAGGCGGGCACGAGCAAAGGAGAATAATGATGAGGAAAAATATGTTGTTGGCCAGTGTTGCTATAATTGGCATGGGCTTTTTTATTCCACACGCAAAGGCACAGGCGCACCGCAATCAATAGAGATAGCCAAAGTCGATCTGCAGACGGTGGCGGCCGGCTATCGCGCGTCCAAGGTCATCGTCAGCAGCGTCCTCAACGACGCGAGTGAAACGATCGGGAAGATTGATGACCTCCTTGTGACGCGAGATGGCAAGGAGCCCTATGCCGTTCTATCCATCGGTAGCTTCTTGGGTATTGGAACTCACACATGGTGGTAGTTACGATAGCCTGAAGTTCGCTGACAAAAAGATTGTATTGCCAGGTGGGTCAAGGACGGACTCAAGATGCTGCCTGAGTTCGAATACTCTAAGGAGTGACCCATTCCTGGTGTCGTACGCGATGCGCGCGCGTTAGAGTTCGATGACGTGCGGGACCCGTGAATTCGCGGTCGAAACGCCACCTGTGCCGCGGCCCAACGCCTGATTATGAAGGCCCGTGAGTCGGTGTCTGATCCTCGTCTTGGTGGGAGTTTACATATGAGGTTGCCATTGTGAGCAGGTGAACGGCAGCCGTGCCCAATTGCTGCATACGCCGGTCCTCGATATAAACCCCCGCCGCTCGGTGGTAGGCTATGGCTACGGTCGCATAGGCATCGGTAAGGAACGCGGCATTGCCATTGTCCTCTTTGCGACCAATCCGCTCCAAAACGACTTTCATGGCCGCAGAGGACGTAGCTGTGGCGATCTCCGCATCTTCTTGTTCGTGGGTTGGTTGATCTACACCCGCCTCAGCTTGGCACTTGTGGACTGCACCTTCTACGGCCCGGTAGAAGTGCGGCTTCCGACTTTCATCTGCCTTCAGATAGCTTTGTAAAAAGCGGCGGACCCTGGCCTCGAGGTACTTGCGATCGCGTCTAATAAGTTCGCTCTGAAGCCGAGTGCGCTTAGATTTCAACCACCCGAACACTGTGCCGACTCCAGGAGTTTTGCCGACCCGAATGAGCCGATCGGGGTCTAACCAATGTTGATCGTAATGGCGGATCTAACTGTTGATCTTAATCAAAGATCAAGAGCGGCTTTGAGCCTCTAAGTAATGTTTTATTGAAGCAAGACTCTGGAGGATCCAATGCGGAAATTACTATGCGTCGGCGCGGCTGCAATGGCGCTCGCAATGAGTTCGAATAGCGGTAATGCCATGTCGATCAACATGGGCGCCGCGCTAAAACCCGCGCTCGATGCCACCGACATGATACAGAAAACCGCCGTCTTCATTGTCGAAGGCTACCGCTATTGCTTCTATTTCAATGGCTGGCACGGGCCCGGCTGGTATCGCTGCGGCTTTGCCTGGCGGCGCAACCTCGGCTGGGGCGGCGAATATGGCTGGCAGAGCTGGACCTACGGACCGGCCGAGCAGCGTTACGGCCGCGGCGGCGCGACGGTTCGCGGAACGCACGAAGGTCCGGGCAAGAACGTCGAGGGCGGCACCGCCATTCGTCGCAGCCCGCCTGTAGCAGGATCGAAAGGCGGCGCGGAAATCAAAGATAGCGGGCAGATGCAGAAAAACGCGGTGCCTGCCGCCAGTAGGCGGATGCAGAAAAGCCCCGGCGGCAACCAGGGTGGCGGCGAAGGCCGCGGTCAGGTTGGTGGTCAGGGCGGCGGCCAGGGTGGCGGCCAAGGCGGTGGTCAGGGCGGCGGCCAAGGCGGTGGTGGCGACAAGCGATAGCGCCCGCTCCATCCGTTACCATCTACAAGAAAGAGGCCGCCGATGCGGCCTCTTTTTTCGCGCCTTCTTCAGCTTCTCTGCAAAGGAAGCGCCAGGCGGCGTGCACCAATTCAAAGTTTCCCAAGCAACAGCAGAATCACGAGAATGACGATGATCAGGCCGAGGCCTCCTCCGCCATAATACCCGGTGCCATAAAATGGCCCGCCACCTATTCCACTAAAACCACCGAGCAAAGCTATTACAAGAATAATCAGTATGATTGTCCCAATCGACATTCTAGCCTCCGTGCGTTTGTCGTTCAGTCCTAATTTCGAATTCCAGATACCCGCATTGCGAATATGAAGAAGAATTTCGAAATGCGCGTCGGATGAACGCCCGGAGCAGGTCCTCGTTGAAAGCATCGAAATCAATCTTCCGGCCGCGACCGCGATTCCGCTCGGCTTCATCGTCAGTGAGTTGATCGCCAACGCGGCAAAATACGGCAACGGGCGGATCGCCATCGGCCTGCAGCCCGATGCGACCTACGGCTATGCGCTTTCAGTGTCGAATGACGGTCCGCCTCTGCCGGAAGAGTTCGACCCTGCCGCCAGCAAGGGACTAGGGATGAAAATCATTCAATCGTTCGCAAGGCAAATCGGCGGCGAGTTGCGGATCGGCCGCGGTGATGACGGCCGGGGCGCGCGATTTAGCGTGCTGTTTTCCGGAACGGCCGCGGGTGCCGTTCCATTAAACCCAGGAACAACCGCAACCTCAGCATCAAGTCATTCACATTAAGGGAAGGGACCTTCGCGCAAACCGCGTCACGGCTAGCTGCGGCGTGTTCGACTTGGCGCCGGCCAAGATCAGCATCTGGCGCGACTACTTCGATCTGGCAACGTACACACGCGTGTTCGTCGCAACGAAATAGCCCTCACGCACCCCGAACCTTTCCTTAGCTCGTGTTCGATTGTGCGCGGCTTGCCTCACCATGATGTTCACGCCGGCGGCCGGAGATGAAATTGCGGCACCGTCGAAGGTAAAGGTGGCACCAAAATATGGGGCCATGGCGCTCAGTACTTATGAGTAAGGCGGACGTTGCCTAAACATGAACTGATGCTCCAGCGCGGGAAGCCGGACTCGCATCAAGATCGGATGGTCAGTAACCAGTCGTTGAGCCGTTGCAGCCAGCGCCGCGGCGGAGGTGGCGCAGGGGGTGGCTTGAGCTTGAGGCGGTCGCCGCCATCCCCATGAACTAGCTGAAGCGTCCGGGTATGGTAGGCGGCAAGATCAGGACGGTGACCAATGCTCAACACGGTCGTATTCTTCAGTTGGCCGTCGAAGAGGCTCATGACGCGGCGCTGGCTGTCTTCGTCGAGCGCGGCTGTCGCTTCGTCGAGAAAGACCCAGCCAGGTTTGTGCAGCAGGAGGCGCGCGAAGGCGAGGCGCTCCTGCTCACCGAGCGAAAGCTCATTGTCCCAGCGCTCCACCTGGTCGAGCTTGGTTATGAAATTGCCGAGATCGCAGCGCTCGAGGGCATGTCGTACATCCGCATCCGAGAAAGCGTCGGGCGGGCTCGGATAGCTCAGGGCGTTTCGTAGCGTCCCCAGCGGCAAATAGGGGCGCTGCGGCAGGAACGCCATGACCTCGGGTGGAGGCGTGAGAATTGTCCCGGAACCCCACGGCCAGAGGCCCGCGACGGCGCGAAACAGTGTCGATTTTCCTCTTCCGGTGTCGCCGACAATCAGCACGCGCTCGCCCGGGCTGATGCTGACCGTCGCGTCCTCGATAACGATATGTCCGTCCGGCAAGAGGATGCGCACGCCCTCGAAAGCAAGATGGCCCTCCGGATGTAGCTCGCGTTTGATTTCCTCCGCGCCCTCTTCGACCGCAGGAAGATTGTCGAGCGCTTCGCGAAAGCGCGCGACCCGATGGACCGCTGCACGCCAGTCGGCGAGCCGTGAAAAATTATCGACGAACCATCGCAACGCCAGTTGTACTTGGGTGAACGCGCCCGCCACCATGATCAGGCCGCCCAGCGTCAGGTTGCCGCCGAAATAGGCCGGTGCGGCCACCAGTATTGGAACGACGAGCGACAGCCAGCCAATGCCCGATGTGATCCAAGTCAGGTGAGCGAGCGAAGAGGATATCCGTCGCATCGTATCCACGACAGCCGCGAGCGCGGCCTCGAGATGCCGTCGTTCGTCCTTCTCCCCGCCATGCAGTGCGATGCTCTCGCCGGATTCGTTGACCCGAACGAGCGCGAAGCGGAATTCCGCCTCACGCGCATATCGTTCGCCATTCAGGGCAATCAGCGGCCGCCCCACGATCCAGGTCAGAGCGGACCCGGTCAAGGCATAAGCGAGCGCACACCAGACCATGTAACCGGGAATGGCGATGTCGTAGCCTGCGATCTGAAACGTGACTTGCGCCGATAGAGTCCAAAGCATGCCGACGAAAGCGACGAGCTGAAGCAAGGAATAGACCATGCCGCAGCCGAGGTCGGCGGTGTAGTCGCCCAAAAGGCGCGTATCCTCCTGGATGCGCTGGTCCGGATTGTGACCGTACACTCCGGCGAAGGTCAGTTGATAGACGCGCAAAGGCTTGAGCCACTCGACCAGGAGATGACGGGTGATCCATTCGCGCAATCGAAACTTCAGGCGCTCCTGGAGAAAGGTGTTTGCGACCGTGAGCGCCAGCAAAACGGCCATGATGACAATAAACGTGCGGAGATCATGGACGAAGCCCGACAGGTCCTTGCGGCCCACAGCATCGAAGAACTGGCCGTTCCACTCGTTAAGCCGAACCTGGCCGAACATATTGGCAATGGTGACGACAGTCGAGGCAACGAAGATCGCCATCACCCATCGCCCGCCTTCGGCCTGCCGAAGCACGCGCGCGAACAAGCTCAGGTCCCGGGCAAGATTGAAACCGTGTGTCGGCGCCGTTTTGATGAGCGCATCCGCGAGAGGGGGCCTGTCCATCACGCCCGGCATCATCGGTATTAGAGGATGTGCGGCCTGCGGGATCCCGGGGGTTTCCTTCACCGGGGGGTGTGCGGCCTGAGGAGCAAAGGTCGATCCGCCTTCCAGCTTCATTCGCCTGCTTCCACCCCCGCTTCGGCCGTTAGATCATCGGATAAGCCAGCAGGTCTGGTTGATCCGAGCCTTGATTTACCGCAAACGAATAGCCGTCGCGGCATCGTAGTTAGTGCTGCCACGGCCTTGATTCGGGAAGAAGTCCGCGCCACGCCCATCGCTGCGCTATGCATGACTGCAAAGCAGATTGATTGACCCGTGGCATGTCGGAAGTAACGGCGGCCCTTTTCACGGTACCGGCTATTACGGGGGCGGCGGTCTCGGCCGCGTGATTGTTGTTCTGTTGATCTTGCTTTTGCTGGGCAAGCTTTGATCAATCGAAAATCGCTAGAAGGTATCGCCGTGGTGGACTGTGAGGGCTGATGGGTCCGCTGGAAAGACTAGGATTTCATAGGTTTGGCTTTGACTTCGCTTCTGCCCGGTTGAACAGCAAACACGACAACACCGTCATTTAAGCTCATGAGGAGATCCGTGATGAAGGGCTTTGTGCAAAATATCGAAGCGCTGGCGACAAAGAACGCGAATTTCAGGCGCGTGCTCTATACCGCGAAAAACTGTCAGCTTGTCGTCATGTCGTTACATCCTGCTGAAGAGATCGGGATGGAGGTTCACAAGCTTGACCAGTTTTTCCGCGTAGAAGAAGGATCTGGGGAGGCTATCCTCGACGGCGTCCGCAGTCCGATCAGCGCCGGCTTCGCTGTCCTCGTTCCTGCTGGCACCAAGCACAACATCGTCAATACGAGTGCGGCCCCGCTCAAGCTTTACACGCTCTATGCTCCGCCAAACCACCGTGACGGCGTCGTTCATCGCACGCGTGCGGATGCCGAGAAGGACAACGAGCATTTCGACGGTAAGACGACGGAATAGGGGAAGTCTCCAACATGGCAGGTGCGACGTGCAGGTCAACAGTCAGGCCATGCCCGTGAGCAAATTCCGCAAGCCTCGCAAGAGCTCGCGCAATTTCGGCTGAGAGCGACAAATGTGGGAACGCGAGTCTCGGCCGATGCAGCTTCTCGGGCTTGCACTGATAGGGGTCTTTATTACCGGGAGAAATTCGGCAGGCGAGAGGATCCCCAAAGGGCGCGCAGTGCTTCGTCCTGGCGAATGGCGTTTGAAATCACTCAATCCGTTTCGGTCGGCCCTAGCGCCGAACAGGAGATGAGGAGGCCAATCTGAAACCTGCACAGCATCCCGACGCCAAGGCGTTTCTTCCCGCCTCGGTCTTGCTGCAGCGGCTGCACGACGAGGCGCCGACAAGAGCCCCAGCCTCGGTTAAAGACCTACCTGAGGGTAGAAAACCAACTATCAATGTCCTTGCGAACCTGATCCTTCGCAAAGCCATATCGCTGTTGGAGCCGACCTTCTAGCTGATCGCGTTGGCCATTGATCGCGGTGAGATCGTCGTCAGTAAGCTTGCCCCATTTTTCCTTCACTTTGCCTTGGAACTCTTTCCAGTTTCCTTCAACTCTGTTCCAGTCCATGGTGTATCTCCATATTTCAGATTAACACGACGCCGGCGACGGTTTTCATTGCCGGGTCATTTTGATGCGGCTGAACAGATCACAACTACGCGGCGGCCGCATCGTCGCGGTCGGCTGAACTGCAGAGCGAGCGATCTTGATTCCGAGCGACCGCACTCTAGAGTTCATTGCAAGTGCGTTGAGTGCGATCGGTCTGTGACAGAGATTGCCACGCCCAAACAACGTCAATCTGTCAATACGGGTAGTAATAGCCGCGGCGATAGGGGGCGCCGTAGTAGCCTTCCCCGTAATAGCCAGGCCCGTAATAGCCAGGCCCGTAGGCCCCATAGGCGGCGGCTCCAGCCGCAGCACCCAAGATGCCAAGGCCGATTGCGGCCCCTGCGGCCCCCGGACCGCCGCCGTAATAGCCGCGTCCACGATAGTGGCGATGGCCGCGATAGCGGACGTCTATCACCCCAGACGACGAAGCTGCTTGTTTCAAAAGAGTCATGTCCGACGAGACTGGAGCAGCCCCCGAAGGGAGCACCGCGCCGAGCATCACCGCACCGAAGACCGCGACGGCAGCCGCGCGTTTCATTGTCTGCTGATTCATGGCCGTATCCTATCGTTCTTGGAGACCTAAAGCGGCAATCTCTCGCGTGCCGCTGCCCTTCTGGTGGTTGCCACTATCGTGAACTACAATCACCTGGAGGTTGACAGAAAATCTCAGAGAACCTCAACCCGAGGGCTCTCTTCAAGGCGGTTATGGCGCGACGGGTCAGTTGTTTCGGCGTTCTGGGCGAACCAATAGACCCCCGCTTGTACCCGCGCCGTCACTTGGTTACTTGCAAGTTTTGTCAGCCTTCAAAGCCGCCTCTGCTGATGCCTTTGTCGAGTGAGCAGCACCGACAACCTTCATGCTGCCACCAGCAACAGGCTGGGTCTCGACGATTTCACATTTCATGGTCGCGGTATCCTGGGCCAAGTAAAACGACGGCGCCTGGCCGGTTGTCTTGGGCGTTTGCGCGAATGAGGGTGCAGAGAATGCGACGATAGCGACCGTCGCCAGGAGAATTTTCTTCATGGTGTTCACCAATTGTTTGTGCGTCCAACGTCGGACTAGCAACCAATCGGGTCAGCGGGCAAACGTTCCCGCCCTGCCGCGCGAAATAAAGTCGCGCAAATTGATCTGCATCAAAGACAAATCCAATCGTCGAGAGGTCCCTAGTAATAGATCGTTCTAAAGAACTTGAACTGCGAACGTTCAGAGAAGGTGAACGGGCAGCAGTTATTTTAAGGACTTCGCGGCGGGCCTAAGGAATAGCGTGAGCAAGGCCGGAAAAGTTTTCGTTGCCAATTTTTTCTTACTAGCCGGGATAGCGGCGTCCGCGCCCGTTCTCGGCGAGACTGGGCGCGCCGCATATTATCGCGGCGGTCGGACCGCCAGTGGCGAGGTATCAAGCCCAAATGCTTATACAGCCGCTCATCGAACGTTGCCATTCGGCACAAAGGTCATGGTGACGAATATGAGCAACGGGCGTTCGGTAACCGTGCGGATAAACGATCGCGGCCCATATGGTCGAGGGCGCATTATCGATGTCAGCACTGCGGCAGCACGCGAACTTGGTATGATTGGCAGCGGGACGGCAAGAGTGCGGGTAGATCGACAGTAAAAAACGGTGGCGGAGTTCCGCTTGCCGCAGTCTTGAGAAAGCGAATGCGGGAACGTGAGCTTGATTGAGTCGTAGTGGTCACACACTAACGGAGGAACGTCTCATGCGTGTGTCCTCGCCACAATCTTACTTGCCTCGTCGAGCCTCTCACCCTCCATCGCCCAACAGGAAGAAAAAGCTCCCGTTGCAGCTCTGCAGGCCGGAGCTCCCGCTCAGCCTGACCAAAACTCCCAGAAGTCGCGGGATCAACGAACCGACCGCGACCACCCGAAGGCCGACGACCGTGAGATAGGTCGCGGCCAGGGCAAGTCGACGACCGCGCACTGCGGGTTCGATGCAACTCGACACGATGGCGGCGGTGGGCAAAAGCAATATGCTTGATCAATTCTGATGTGGCGCTGGCGTCGCGATTTCTGGCTACAAAATAGGTGACGCCAAATATTAGATGCCTCTAGGGCTGGGTCACAGTACCTTCGAACTGGACTTCGCCAAGATCGGCTACGACGGCGTCTGCTCCATGCTCGATCAGCTCCGGCGCGCGGGCTGTGGATCCGACCCCGATGACCAGGCCGAAATCGCCGGCGCGGGCCGCTTCGACCCCCGCTACGGCATCCTCGAAGACTGCCATACGTGGAGGCAGCGCGTTGAGACGGCGTGCAGCCTCCAAGAACATGTCGGGAGCTGGCTTTCCAGGAAGACCCAGTCGATCCAGGTCGATGCCATCGACTCGTGCATCGAACAGCGCTGTGAGACCGGCTGCGTGCAGAATTTCCGCGCAATGGCGGCTCGATGAGGCGATGCCGATGCGCATGCCGCGTCTGCGGGTCTCGCGGAGTAGGGGTTCGGCGGAAGCGGACACGTGTACTCCTTCGTGTCTCAGTAGCTCGGCAAAATAGCGATCTTTGCGGCGCGCGAGTCCGTGGGCGGTTTCCCGGTCTGCCTGGTCCTCCGGTGCCTCTGCGGGGACGGTGATACCTCGCGCCGCGAGAAAGCTCTGCACACCTGCGACGCGGGGTTTGCCGTCGACATAGCGGCGATAATCATTCTCTGGATCGAAGGGCACAAATGCCCCGTCCGTCTCGGTCGCTCGCCGGGCCAGAAACTCGTCGAATAGCTGTTTCCACGCCCGGGCATGGATCGATGCCGTTTGCGTGATCACGCCATCCAGATCGAAGATGAGCGCATCGAAACGCCTCACATCTATGATGACCATGGCCAATATCGTCGATCCCTGTCACGATCCACGCGGAGCACGATCATAGGACAGCCGGTGTCGCAGATCACGCGTTGCATTGTCCGGGCGCGACCGGGTTCCAGCGCGCCGCGCCAGCCCAGAACGATGAGGTCGCTCTGCCGCGCGAAGTCGACAATGGCTGCGCCGGCCTCTCCTTGGGCGACTGCGAGACGCATCTCAGTCCCGTCCCTTGCACCCCCGACCGCGCACACTCGCGCGACAAATTCCCGCGCCCATGCCGGCCACTCATGCTGGGGCTGATCGATATAGCGCGGGGAGACCAACGTCCCGGGCTCAGTTGGCGTCTCAGCTCCCGGCGTCGCAACGTGCAGCACGACGAGCTCCGCGGCAGCCTTTAATGCGAGGTCCGCCGCAGGACCTATCGTCGCAGCGCTCGTCGGGGTACCGTCATGCGGGACGAGCAGCCGATGCAGCACCCATCGCTTGCGTCCGCGAGCCGAAGGGACGAGGACCACAGGGCAGGGCGCTGCGCGGAGAACCGCTGCCGCCACACTGCCAAGCGCACGCCACCGGAGATCCGTCCGAATCTGGGGGCACATCACAATCATAG
>NZ_JBAVCF010000081.1:0-7903 GCF_049586575.1 Bradyrhizobium sp. | reverse complement strand
AAGCCGACAATTACTCCAAATCGCTGCAAGACAGATGGGCCTCTCGATGACCACGATCGACCCAACCGCGCGGGTTGAAGACGGCGCCGTGATCGGCGAAGGCTCGACGATAGGGCCTTACTGCGTGATCGGCCGTGACGTCGTCGTCGGCGCGAATTGCAAACTGATCGCACATGTCCACGTGATGGGGCAAACGGCGATCGGCGCCGGCTGTACGATCTATCCGTTTGCTTCGTTGGGGAGCGCGCCGCAATCGCTGGGCTATCGTGGCGAGCCGACCAAACTCCAGATCGGAGAGAGCTGTACAATTCGCGAGTCGGTAACGATGAATATCGGCACCGTTGGCGGTGGCGGCATCACCCGCGTGGGCGATCGCGGTTACTTCATGAATTGCAGCCACGTGGGACATGACTGCCACGTCGGCGACGACGTTATCTTCGCTACATCAGCCACACTGGGCGGCCACTGTGAGATTGGCGACTTCGTCTTCATCGGTGGTTTGTCCGCGGTCCACCAGTTCACGAGGATCGGACCCCAGGTCATGGTGGGAGGCGTCTGCGGTGTTCGCGGCGATGTCATTCCGTTCGGGCTGGTCAACGGACAATATGCAGCGCTTGAAGGGCTCAACATCATCGGCATGAAACGCCGCAAATTCACCCGCGAGCGGCTCACCAGGATTCGATCGTTTTATCAAAAGCTGTTTGAAGGACCGGGGGTCTTCTCTGAAAGACTGGCTGCGGTACAGCCGATGGCCAGTGAAGATCAGGCGATCGCGGAAATCCTGCAATTCATCGACGCCGGCAAGCATCGTCCCCTGTGCCTGCCGGCCGGCCGGGACGCTATTCAGGGATAACGGAGTAGTCGGTAGACCCATGACTGCCGCGGCTTTGGAAGTTTCGTCGCCGGTTGGCGTCATTGCGGGGGGCGGCGCGATGCCGTTTGCCGTCGCCGATTCCCTGAAGGCGCACGGATTGGATCCAGTTCTGTTTGCGCTCAAGGGCGTCTGCGATCCAGTGGCAGCGGAGCGCTTTCGTCATCACTGGATTACGGTTGGCCAAATAGGGCGGGCGACGAGGTTATTTCGCGCGGAAAACTGCAAGAACCTCGTCTTCATCGGGACACTGGTGCGGCCGGGTCTGGCGGAAATTCGCCTCGATTGGGGAACGCTTCGCGCCTTGGGGCGGATATGGGCAGCCTTTCGCGGCGGTGACGACCATCTATTGTCAGGTGTTGGCCGTATTTTTGAACATGAGGGATTCCATCTCCTGGGTTTGAAAGATGTCGCGCCGGATCTGCTGATGCCCGAGGGATGTGCCACGCGAAACGTACCTGACCCGGATGCCGTGGCTGATATCGCCAGAGGCCAGGAGGTGCTTCGGGCTCTTGGTCCTTTTGATGTCGGTCAAGCCGTTGTTGTGATCGACGGCCATGTGGTCGGCGTCGAGGGCATCGAAGGCACCGACGAATTGCTGGCGCGTATCGCGACCTTGCGTGCTGCTAGTCGTATTCGCGCTCCGAAGGGCCGTGGCGTATTGGTCAAAGCTCCCAAGAGCAAACAGGATTTGCGTTTCGATCTGCCGACGATCGGATCGCGAACCGTTGAAGGGACCGCCAGAGCGGGGCTTTCGGGCGTGGCGGTCGTTGCCGGCAACACGGTCGTCGCCGACCCGCAGGCCATGATCGAGGCTGCGGACGCTGCGGGACTCTTCGTGACGGGTCTGCCCTCCTGATGCCGGCCACCGCAAACGGAAATGTCGCGCGCAAGATTTTTCTGATCGCAACGGAAGAGTCCGGCGACCGGCTGGGCGCCCATCTGATGAAGGTGCTTCGCCAGCGTCTGGGCGATGCCGTCAAATTCGAGGGCGTCGGCGGCCTGACGATGGCGAGAGAGGGACTGAAGTCTCTGTTTCCGATCGAGGAGCTGTCGATCATCGGCTTTTCGGCCGTGATCAAGCAGCTTCCCAAGGTATTGCGTTTGATCCGACAGACCGCTGCGGCGGTGGTGCGGGCCGAGCCCGACATGCTCGTCATCATCGACAGCCCCGACTTTACCCATCGGGTCGCACGGCGCGTGCGGGCTCGTAATTCGGCGATTCCGATCGTGGACTACGTCTCGCCGTCGGTGTGGGCCTGGCGGCCGGGCAGGGCACGGGCAATGCGCTCCTACGTCGATCATGTGCTGGCGTTACTTCCGTTCGAGCCGGAGGAATATCGCCGCCTGCGCGGTCCGCCGTGCAGCTATGTCGGCCATCCCCTGACCGAACAGCTCGCTTCGCTGAGGCCCGGCATTGAAGAGCAGGCGCGCCGCAGCGCGCTGCCGCCGGTGCTGCTGGTTCTACCGGGAAGCCGCCGTAGCGAGATCCGGCACCATATGGCGGTCTTTGGCGAGGCGCTGGACAGGCTTCAGGCGGACGGCAAGGCGTTTGAGCTGGTTCTGCCGACCATGCCGCATTTGCTGGACGAGGTCAGCGAAGGCGTCCGGGCATGGCAGGTGGCCCCACGGATCGTGATCGGAGAACAGGAGAAGCGCACGGCGTTCCGGATTGCCGCTGCGGCGCTGGCCAAATCGGGCACCGTGACGCTGGAGTTGGCGCTTGCAAAGGTGCCCATGGTGACGGCCTATCGCACGGGGGCGCTGGAAGCCTGGATCGTCAGGCGGACGATCAACGTCACGACGGTGATCCTGGCAAACCTCGTCATCGGCGAGAACGTGGTGCCCGAATTCCTTCAGGAGAACTGCACGGCCGACAATCTCGCCGGCGCTCTGCGCGAGGTGTTGTCCGATTCACCGATGCGCCAGCGACAGATCGAGGCTTTTGCGCGAATTGACGGCATCATGTCGACTGGCAATCAGCCGCCGAGCGTCCGCGCGGCGGACATCGTTCTGGCGATGCTCCGAAAGTCCCGAGGGATTGGCTAGGACACGCCGGTTCGAAGCCGGATAGTCAGGAATTGGATATCAGGCTTTGAGCTCTAGGCTATTTCCGCTTGCCGATGTCGACGTAGTCGCGTCGCGTCGCCCCGGTGTAAAGCTGTCGCGGGCGGCCGATCTTCTGCTGCGGATCCTGAATCATCTCGCTCCATTGACTGATCCAGCCGACGGTGCGGGCGACCGCGAACAGAACGGTGAACATCGACGTCGGAAAACCCATCGCCTTCAGCGTGATGCCCGAATAGAAATCGACGTTCGGATAGAGCTTGCGCTGGATGAAATACTCGTCACTGAGCGCGATCTTTTCCAGTTCCAGCGCGACCTTGAGCATCGGGTCGTCGCCGTGGCCGGTCTCCTTCAACACCGCGTGACACATCTTCTGCATGATCTTGGCGCGCGGATCGTAGTTCTTGTAGACGCGATGGCCAAAACCCATCAGGCGGACTTCGCTGTTCTTGTCCTTCACCCTCCTGATGAATTCAGGAATCTTGTCGACGGTACCGATGCCTGCCAGCATCGCCAGCGCCGCCTCGTTAGCGCCGCCGTGTGCAGGTCCCCACAGACAGGCGATGCCGGCAGCGATACAAGCGAAAGGATTGGCGCCGGAAGAACCTGCGATGCGTACCGTCGACGTCGAGGCGTTCTGCTCGTGATCGGCATGCAGGATGAAGATCTTGTCGAGGGCGTCGGCAAGCACCGGGTTGATCTGGTATTCCTCGCAAGGCACTGCAAAGCACATGCGAAGGAAGTTCTCGGCGAATTTCAGCGAGTTTTTCGGATAAATGAAGGGTTGGCCAAGGTTGTACTTGAATGCCATTGCAGCGAGCGTTGGAATCTTGGCGATCATGCGCATCGAGGCGATCATGCGCTGCTTCGGATCGTTGATGTCTGTCGAGTCGTGATAGAATGCAGCGAGCGCGCCGACGGACGCCACCATCACCGCCATCGGATGGGCGTCGCGGCGGAAGCCCTGAAAGAAGCGGGCCATCTGTTCGTGAACCATGGTGTGATGGATCACGCGCTGGTCGAAGTCGTGTTTCTGCTCCTTGGTGGGAAGCTCGCCGTACAGCAGCAGATAGCAGGTTTCCAGAAAGTCGCCGTGTTCGGCGAGCTGTTCGATCGGATAGCCGCGGTATTCCAGGACACCCGCGTCGCCGTCGATATAGGTGATTTTCGACTCGCAGCTTGCCGTCGACGTAAAGCCGGGATCGTAGGTGAACATCCCGGACTGTCCATAGAGCTTGCCGATGTCGATGACGTCGGGGCCGATGCTGCCGCTCGAAATCGGAAGCTCGAAGGTCTTGTTGCCTACCGTTAACGTTGCGGTCTTGCCTTGGGATGCGGCCATCGTGAGTCCCCGATGCGATCGTTGTGAAAGCCCGCGCCTGACGCCTTCCGAGACGGCCGGCAGCCGAGCGGGCACCTGAAATGAAGTGCATAAATGGGTAGCTTATTGCTGTGTGCGCTGCAAGGTGGCGCCCAGTGGTCCGGTTCTGACATGCTTCCCGTCTCGGCATGCGCGTTTGCGAATCTCAGAATCAAACGACTACTGGCAAATATTGGTTTCCCGTGGAGTTTTGGATTTTACATTCGCTTGACTGCCCTGTGACCAAATAGGCAGCGAATGTCGAACCACTCCGCTAGCTGCTTCAGTCCGGACCCTGGTCGTCGAGCCGGGCCAGACTTTCCTGGCGACCGAGCACGGCCAATACGTCGAATATACCAGGAGAGGTGGTGCGCCCGGTTAGCGCGGCGCGCAGCGGCTGGGCAACGGCGCCGAACTTGAGGCCGTTCTGGTCGGCAAAGGCGCGCATGGCGGTTTCAGTCTCTTCGGCGGTCCAGTCTTTGACCGCCCACAGCGCCACGCGAAGCCGGCCGATCAGCAAGCGGTTTTCCGGCGTCAGCACGGTGGCTGCCTTGGCGTCGATCTCGAGCGGCCGGTCGGCGAAAATATAGTAGGCGCTGTCGATCAGCTCGATCAGCGTCTTGGCGCGTTCCTTCAGGCTCGGCATGGCCTGCAACAACTGTCCGCGGGTCGTGTCGTCGAGTTTGGCCGCGACGTCGGCTCCGTTGGGTACGAACGGGAGCGCCTGCTCGAACATCTTCACGAGGGATTGATCGTCGGCGTGGCGGATATAATGCCCGTTGAGATTTTCAAGCTTGGCGAAATCGAACCGCGCGGCCGATTTGCCGATTCCGGAGAGATCGAAGGCGGCGATCATTTCCTCGGTGGAGAAAATCTCCTGATCGCCATGGCTCCATCCGAGCCGGACGAGATAATTCCGCAAGGCGGCTGGCAAATATCCCATAGCCCGATAGGCGTCGACGCCGAGCGCGCCGTGACGCTTGGACAGTTTTGAGCCGTCGGGCCCGTGGATCAAAGGAATATGCGACATGCTGGGAATGTCCCAGCCGAGCGCGTCGTAGATCTGCTTCTGGCGAGCGGCGTTGATCAGGTGATCGTCGCCGCGAATGACGTGGGTGACACCCATGTCGTGGTCGTCGACCACCACGGCGAGCATGTAGGTCGGATTTCCGTCACCGCGCAGCAGGACGAGATCGTCGAGGTTTTCGTTTTGCCAGACGACACGCCCCTGCACATGGTCCTCGATCACGGTTTCGCCGGTCGAGGGCGCGCGAAGGCGGATCGTCGGCTTGACGCCCGGCGGGCCTTCGGAAGCCTCGCGGTCGCGCCAGAGGCCGTCGTAAAGGCGGGTGCGGCCCTCGGCGCGGGCCTTTTCGCGCATCGCCGTCAGTTCTTCCGGTGTGGCGTAACAACGGTAGGCTTTGCCGGACGCCAGCAGGCTTTCGGCCACCTCCCGGTGGCGTGCCGCCCGGCTGAACTGGTAGATGACGTCGCCGTCCCAATCGAGCTCGAGCCACTTGAGGCCGTCCAGAATGGCTGCAATCGCCGCGTCCGTCGATCGCTCGCGGTCGGTGTCCTCGATTCGTAGCAGCATCTTGCCGCCATGCTTGCGCGCATAAAGCCAATTGAACAGGGCCGTGCGGGCTCCTCCAATATGGAGAAAGCCGGTCGGCGAGGGAGCAAAGCGCGTGACGACGGGTGCGGTCATTGACGTCAAAAGGGAGGGTGCGGAATCTGTCGTGGCAGGTTGGGGGTGTATAGCAGGAACCCCATATGATTAAAGCCTTCCTTGGGACTGGTGGCCCGTTTCTGGCATTCGTATCCTGTCGCGGAGAGCTCATTTGCGAATGTCAGAAACAAAGGGGCACCAGCAAATAATAAGTTTGCAGTGTGGTCCAGGATTTGACATTCGCTATAGGAACTCGCGGCGATACTGAAGCGAATGTCAAATCAACCACACTGACGGATTTGGCAGATAGACACTCGATTCCAGCAAACGAAAGTTAGCATGACCGCAGAACCGACGACAGCAGAGGCGGGCCGCGATTTCATCCGCGACATCGTCCAGGCCGACCTCCACGCCAAGAAGCATAGCGCGATCGTGACGCGGTTTCCGCCCGAGCCGAACGGCTACCTGCATATCGGCCATGCCAAGTCGATCGGCCTCAATTTCGGGATCGCGCAGGAGTTTGGCGGGCACTGTAACCTGCGGTTCGACGACACCAATCCGACGAGGGAAGAGCAGGAATTCATCGACTCGATTCAGGCCGACGTGAAGTGGCTCGGATATGACTGGGGAAAAAACCTCTTTTTCGCCTCGGACTATTTCGAAAAACTCTACGAGTGGGCGGAAGGTCTCATCCGTGCTGGTCTGGCCTATGTCGACGATCAGTCGCAGGAGGAGATCAGGTTGGCCCGCGGCACGCTGACCGAGCCTGGCAAGAACAGTCCGTTTCGCGACCGCACGGTGGAAGAAAACCTCGACCTGTTTCGTCGCATGAAGGCGGGCGAGTTCCCGAACGGCGCCCGCGTTCTGCGCGCCAAAATCGATATGGCGTCAGGCAATATCAACATGCGCGATCCCGTGCTCTATCGCATCCTGCACGCCCACCATCCGCGCACCGGCGACAAATGGTCGATTTACCCGAGCTACGATTATGCTCATGGGCAGTCCGACGCGATCGAAGGCATCACCCATTCGATCTGCACCCTGGAGTTCGAGGACCATCGGCCGCTCTATGAGTGGCTGCTGTCCAAATTGCCGGTGCCATCGACGCCGCATCAGTATGAATTCGCGCGCCTGAACCTGAGCTATACGCTGCTCTCCAAGCGGGTTCTGACCGAACTCGTGCGCGGCGGCCATGTGGCCGGCTGGGACGATCCGCGCATGCCCACGATCGCGGGGCTAAGGCGGCGCGGGGTGCCTCCGGCGGCGGTCCGGGAATTCATCAAGCGCATCGGCGTCGCCAAGGCCAACAGCGTCGTCGATGTCGGCATGCTCGAGTTCTGCATCCGCGAAATTCTGAACCAGACCGCACAGCGCCGGATGGCGGTGTTGCGGCCGCTCAAGGTCGTGATCGAGAACTATCCGGAAGGACAGTTCGAGGAAATCGAAGCGGTCAACCATCCCGACGATCCCTCCGCCGGCACGCGCCGCGTCGCGTTTGGCCGGGAGCTCTATATCGAGCGCGACGATTTCATGGAGAACCCGCCGAAGAAGTTTTTCCGGTTGTCGCCGGGAAACGAAGTGCGGCTACGCTATGCCTATTTCATCACCTGTCGTGAGGTGGTGAAGAATGCCGAAGGCGAAGTGGTCGAGCTGCGCTGCACCTATGATCCTGCGACCCGCGGCGGCAACGCCCCCGACGGCCGCAAGGTCAAGGCCACCATGCACTGGCTCTCAGCGGCTCGGTCGAGAGCTGCCGAAATCCGCCTCTATAATCCGTTATTTGCCAAACCGAACCCCGATGCGGCCAACTTCACCGCCGACCTCAATCCCCAGTCGCTGGAAATCCTGAAGGACGCGAGGGTTGAGGCTGGTGTCGCCGAGTCCAACTCGGCCGAGGTTGTGCAGTTCGAACGGCAGGGCTATTTCGTGCGGGACA
>NZ_JBAVCF010000080.1:0-5648 GCF_049586575.1 Bradyrhizobium sp. | reverse complement strand
AGGGGGATAGCCTGGCGCGGATCGCGAGCAACCGCCACGCGAATGAGGTCGCGCGTGCCGACGATGCCGTTGGTCGGATCGAACTCGATCCACCCCGCGCTCGGCAGATAGACCTGGACCCAGGCATGCGTCGAGCCGCCGCCGCGGTGGCCCGGTTCCTCCTCCGAAGGCACGAACAAATAGCCCGACACGAAGCGCGCGGCGATGCCGAGCCGTCGCAACGCCTCGATCATCAAGAGCGCATAATCGCGGCAGGTACCAGAGCCCGTCTGAAGCGTATCGAGCGGGTGCTGGGTGCCCTGCTCATGCCGCTTGCGGTAGGCGAACGTCTCGCGAATGCGCAGCGTCATCTGGCTCAGGATATTGAAGGTCGGCGTTGGCGCTTCCGCGTCGAGGAATTTCCGCGCCCACGCCGACAACTCACCGTTCGGATCGCCGTATTGTGGCGCGATGAACTGCAGCAGGTCGGGAAGCTCCTCCTCGTCGTAGAGGAAGGGATAGAAATAGGCGGGATCGTCCGGCGTCAGCGCAAATTCTTCCGCCGGCTGGTGCTCGACGGTCGCGGTGAAAGTGAAGGCGAGGCGGTCGAACCGCTCGTCGAAGGTTGCGATCGCCACGCTGTTGCCGAACGCATCGTGGATCCAGCGGAGCGACATCGGCTCAGGCTCGATCCTGAGATCACCGGACAGCACGCGCAAATCGTGCCCGTCGCGCGGACGCAGCATGATCCGGTGCTCGCCGAATGCGACGGGGCGCGCATAGCGGTATTCGGTCTTGTGATGAATCGTCAGCCGCGGCATCGTTGATTGCAATCATTATGGCTTTGTAAGATGTAATCTATACCGATCGAGCTCCGATCGTTGCACATTTCGAGATCGGCGATGCCGCTTGAACAGGCAAACAGGCAAGAAAAGATGGTCTTGGGCGGCGCTGGCGACACATCGTTACTCCTCGGCGAAAACGATCCGCCGCCGGTCGTGGAACAGAACCCGCTGCGTAACTCGCCGTTCCTGCTGACATCGGATCATTTCGGCCGCGCCATTCCGCGCGCACTCGGCGATCTCGGCCTGGCCGAGAGCGAACTGACGCGGCATATTGCCTGGGACATCGGCGTTGCCGGCGTGGCTCGCGCGCTTGCCGCTCAGCTCCGCGCGCATCTGATCGCGCAAGCCTACTCGCGGCTCGTCATCGACTGCAATCGACCGCCGGATGTGCCGAGTTCAATTCCACGCATCAGCGAGGCCACCGTCATTCCCGGCAACGAGAGCCTCACGCGCGAGCTGACGGAAGCACGCCGCCGCGAGATCTTCGATCCCTATCATCGGCGGATCAGCGAGACGATCGAGCGACGTTTGCGCGACGGGATTCCGACCGTGCTGGTCTCGCTGCACAGCTTCACCCCGGTCTATGCCGGCATCAAACGGCCCTGGCATGTCGGCACGCTCTATCAGAGCGATATCCGCCTGCCGCCGCTGCTATTGAAAGGCTTGCGCGCGCAGAGCGGCCTCGTGGTCGGCGACAACGAACCTTATGCGGTGAGTAACGAGACCGATTACACCATCCCGGTGCATGGCGAAGCGCGCTCCCTGATGAACACCGGCATCGAAATCCGCCAGGATCTGATTTCGGATCAATCGGGCCAGACGCAATGGGCGGACCGGCTTGCGAATATCTTTGGTGAGATCGAAGCGACTTTGCGCGCGCAGGGATTGCTGCCGGCCTAACTGAAGGCGCAAGCTTCTCGCCGTCCACGCGCAGCCGCATCGGGTATGCCGCAGGAGTGTGTTTCGTTTCCGGTTAGCGGGCCCGCGTCAGCGCGAGCCAGATGCCGCCGCCGATCATGGCGCCGCCGGAAACACGCGACAGAAGCCGGGTCCGCCGCGCCGAGAAGAACGACCGCACGCGACCGGCCAGCAAGGCGTAGGTCGCATCCGTCAGGCCTGCGAAAAACATGAAGGTGACGCCGAGCAGCGCCACCTGCGAGAAATGGTCCCGGCTCATATCCACGAACTGCGGAATGAAGGCGCCGAAAAACACCAGAAGCTTGGGGTTACTGAGTGCGACCAGAAAGCCTTGCAGGAAAAACCCGCCGCGCGGCGGCGGTGGCGCTTCGGCTTCGACTCCTTCGACGGGATTGCGGATCAGCTTGATGCCGAGCCAGACCAGATAAGCAGCACCGGCAAACCGGAGCCAGTCGAACCAGTAGCCCATGGTCGCCATCAGCGAGGTCAGGCCGATCGCAACGATACCGATCACGATCGTCAGCGCCGCCTGCACGCCGGCGATGTTGGTCAGCGCCGCGCGGGTGCCGTGGCGCAGGCCATTGGCGATCACGAGCGTCACAATCGGCCCGGGCAACAGCGCAAGCCCGATGCAGGCGGCGATGTAGGCGAGATAGAGCTGAAGGGACATGATCACCACCAATCGTCATTGTGAGCCAACGGGTCTCGCGAATGCGCGCCCGATGACAAGCTCCGCGAGCAATCCAGCCTAGGTTAGGGGCTGGCCAAGTCAGGGACTGGATCTTCGTCGCTAACGCTCCTCGCAATGACGCAGACCTTTACGCCTGCGCCATCGAAACCCTCACTACGGCAGCCCGGCATCCTTCCGCGCGTCGCCGGTCAATTCCAGAATGTGAAGGCCGGTGTTGGCGCGGTCGACGATGTAGATGTAGCCGCGATCGTCGGTCTCGACATTGTTGGTCTGGATCGCGACCTTGCAGCGGTCCTTGCCGTCGATCTTGACGCAGCGCTTGTCGGTGTTGGCGGTGATCGACGGGATGAAGTAGCCGACCTCGGTCGGATGATAGGGATCGCGGATGTCGAGCGCGCGGACGCCGGCGTTGAAGAAGGAGATGAACGCCATCTTCTTGAAGTAGACCGGCGCCATGCTCTCGTTGGAGGAATGCGAACCGAACCGCCCTCCCCGTTCGCAGAAGTTGCCGCCCGCTTCCTTGGCCGTGTAACTCGAGATCACCATCGGGCTGGTTTCGATCGTGACGTCGACGAACCACACCATCTGCCGCGGTTCGGCGCATTCGTTGACGATTTCCTCGTCGACGATCATGACGATGTCGCGTGTCGGCTCCTTGTCGTGCGCAAATTCGGCGATCGGCATTTTCAGCATGGGAAAAGTCGTGTGCGCGCCGTTGAAGGCCGACATCGACATCCGCGAGATTTCCGGATAGCGCAGGTTTTCCGGCGTCGGCTCCTTTGGCCCGTTCAACAGCTTGGCGCGGTCGACGATTTGCAGGAAGCCGCCTTTGTCGGTGCCATACCCGAAATAGACGCGGTTGCCTTCGGGACCGGCCGAGATCGGTCCATGCAGCTCGGTCGGCACCGCGCCGGTCGCGCCCGGCTCCTGTCCGGGAAGCCCGAAATCCCTGATCTTCACGGGATGAGCGGGATCGCTGAGGTCATAGATCATCGTCATGCGCCGGGTGCGCCAGTCGGGCTTGCCGGAGACGAGATAGGCGACGCCGGTGTTGCATTCCCACCAGTTCTTGTGCGTGTCCTTCAGGCCCTCGCCGATGTGAGAAACGAGAACCGGATTGGAGGGATCGGCGACATTCCAGATCTCGTGCCCGGTGTTGCCGACCGCGCGCAGCAGGTAAACCGCGTTCGGATCGCCCTTTGGCAATTGCTTGCCGTCGCACACGCGCGCCATCTGCGCGCCGCCGCTTTCATACTTTCCTTCCTGGCCCGGAATGTGGTGCAGGTATTTCGGGTGCGCAGGATCGGTCACGTCGACGATCGAGGTCCCGTTCGGCTCGGCCTTGCCGGTCAATGGATTGACGGGATCGGGAATTTCGTCGGTACCGCCGTGATGGCCGATATAGGCGATCCAGCGGTCGCCCTGATGATGAACGGTCGGCTGATAGGCGCTTCGCGCCTGCAGGTCGTTATAGCCGACAAGCCGCATATTGGAGGCTTCGGGCGGAGCCCCGATCTTCTGCGCGTCGATTTTCTGTTCGGGCTGAACGGCCTGGCTCTGAGCCTGTGCGGCACCGCAGAGCAGAAGCAAGGTTGTGAAGCAGATTGCCGGTTTGACGCAACGGTTCATGTTTTTCCCACCCAGGCTTTCAAAGAACCAATCTGTGCTGGCTGGCCGATCCCTAGCACAGGCTTTTATCGCCAACAAAACACCCTCTTGACATGCAACCAATTGGTTGCCTATTATCCTCTTCATGGAAATTGACGACGTCTTCAAGGCCCTCGCCGACGCATCGCGACGGTCGCTGCTCGACAGGCTTCACGCCAGGAACGGACAGACGCTGAACGAACTCTGCGAGGGTGTCGCCATGACGCGGCAGGCCGTCACCAAACACCTTGCGATCCTCGAAGAGGCCAATCTGGTCACGACCTACAGGCAAGGCCGCGAGAAACTGCATTACCTCAACCCAGTGCCGATCCATCAAATCGGCGAGCGGTGGATCAGGAAATTCGAGCGCGGAAAACTCACCGCGCTTAGCGAACTGAAACGACAGCTGGAGAAACGCGATGAGTAAGCTGGAATTCGTGTACACCACCTATATCGAAACCACGCCGGAGAAACTCTGGCATGCGCTGACCGACGGTGACTTCACCGAGCGTTACTGGTTCGGCCACCGCGTCATCTCCGACTGGAAGGTAGGATCGCCGTATCGGTTCACCCACCCGGAGAGGCCATCGCCCAAGGGCAAGGTGCTGATATCGGATCCGCCGAGGAAACTCGCCTATACCTGGGAGGCCTGCTCCGACGATCTGAAGCATGAGGGAATCTCGCGCGTAACCTTCGATCTCGAACCGCGCGGCAACATCGTTAAATTGACGGTCATGCACGACAAGCTCGGCGAAGGCGGCAAGACCTACCTCGGCATTTCGGAAGGCTGGCCGATGGTGATCGCGAGCCTGAAGAGCATGCTCGAAACCGGGCGCCCGCTGCCATCGGGCCTCAAGTCGAGCTCGCAGAAGGAGCAGGCCTGTGCCTAAGCCCGAATTCATTTACGTGACCTATATCGAGACCACGCCGGAAAAACTGTGGCACGCTTTGACCGACGGCGATTTCACTCAACGCTACTGGTTCGGCGCGCGTCTCAGGTCCGACTGGAAGGTGGGCGCTTCCTTTGAAATGGTGCGAAGCGACGGCACCGTCTCCGACGCCGGCAAGGTCGTCGAGGTCGATCCGCCGCGGCGGCTCGCCTATACCTTCATCAACCAGTCGGACAAATACAAAAATGAATTTCCGGCGCTCGCGACCTTCGTGCTCGAGCCCTATGGCAAGCTCGTCAAGCTGACACTGACCCACGAAGGTTTTGCCGAAGGCAGCAAATTCTACTCGGGCATTTCGAAAGGCTGGCCCGCGATCCTGTCCAGCCTCAAGAGCATTCTCGAAACCGGCAAACCGCTCGAAATTCCCTTCGAGGCGCTCAGGATGGAATCGTGAGGCGCGCCATGAATACCGATCACTTCAAACCGATGACGGTCTATACGATCTACATCGCCTCAACGCCGCCAAAAGTGTGGGAGGCGCTGACCTCGGCCGAATTCAGCCGGAAATATTTTTTCGGCAATGCGGTCGAGATCGAGCTGAAGGTCGGCGGCGCCTACATCATGCGGACACCTGATGGTGCGGTGCATATCAGTGGCGAAGTGATCACCTGCGAGCCG
>NZ_JBAVCF010000079.1:0-4310 GCF_049586575.1 Bradyrhizobium sp. | reverse complement strand
GCGCAGTCAGCATAGCCGGGCTCAGCGTATGCGCCACGTTGGCCATGATCGGATTGGTGCGCTTGCGGTCGATAAAGCCGCGCAACTGGTTCTCGATATACGCAACCTGCTGGCCGGCCAGCCGCGGGATCGGGTAATAGCCGACAAAACCCCGCGCTGAAGGCCCGTGGCACACTTCGCAATAAGCGATCTTGGCCTGCACGTCCTGGGGAGAGACAGAGGTTGTCGCGTCTAGAGCGTGGGCCGGCGCTACAAACAGCGTCGCCAGCAACCCCGATTGCAATGCCAATCGCAAGCAGACGGCTTTTCCGCTCCTGTGCCGTCTTGTTTTGCTCGGTATCACGCGCGCAGCCTCGTGTTCACGCATTGCAGTTACGGCGAAGGTCACAACGGGATCGTTGTCATGGGGCAGGCCCCTGCCCCGCGAAGACATGGAAATTCAATCCAAGCTTGACGACCTGAATGTTCTGCCTGACGTCCACGGGACCAAAGGCGCCGCTCACATTGTCGATGAAGGTCACGCCACGCGTGCCGAAGCCGTAATAGTCGTATTCAAGCTTGATCGACCAATCGTCCCACACTGCCCACTCGACGCCCGCGCCTACGGTCCAGCCCAGGCGGGTCTCGACAGCTTCGGCATCGTACAACACCGCCGCATCGAACACGCTGTATCTGTCGCCTGCCCAGGCGGCGCCGCCCTTCACGTAAGGCAGCCAGCGGTCCCAGGCATAGCCAACACGCGCGGTGGCATCGGACAGAAAATCGGTCGTCTGTTTGAACGTTGCGCTGTCGCCAGGCACCGGGACAAGCGTATTGCCACCGATGTTTCCGCCAGCGGCGCTGCCTTCGACGCCGAGCAGGAGACCGGACATGAACTGATAATCGCAACCGATCTGCCCGCCCAGCAAATAGCCGCTGGTGTCCAGATTGGCTGCGCTGGGGCCGCCGAGTCCGGCAAGGAAGCCCGCGTTGTCAGCCAAATCCTTTTGCCCAAAACCGCCGGCCACGTAGCCACCGGCATAGCAACTCGTCCAGCTGAAGCGTGACGGCGCGGCCGCAGGCACCCCGAGGTCGGCGGCATACGCTGAGACGCTCAACAACGAGAGAGCAACAGCCGTGAACAAAGTCGTCTTCATCGTAGCCCCCTGCCTCTACATTGCCATCCACAGATAGAGGTACAGTGAATTGTTGGCGCTCGCGCCGACGCTGGTTCCGTTGAATTCGTTGTACCAGGTGTATTGCAGCCCTATGCGCGCATTGAACCACGGCCATCCGGGCGCTTGGCTGCTGATGAACGGGATATAGGCGATTTCGGCGATCCAGCCGTTGGTATTGGGACTGAAATTTGCGTTGGCGGCGTACAGTATCGAATCAGGATTTCCCCAAGAGTTGAAATATTGGCCGGTGAGAATAACTCTGTTGTCGTTGCCGTAAGCGAAAGACGCATAGGCCCGCGCTTCGTTCAATTCGTTAGCCGGATTGCCTGACAACGTATTGAAGAAGCTAGCATCCAGTTTCTGATATTCGTGAATCCAACTGCCGCGCAGCGTCAGCCAATAATTTTCGCCTTGATACTGATATTGCGTATCTACGCCGATGTCCGTGAATTTGTCGGTCTGCGAAAACACTGAGGTATCCGCCGTACCGGGATTGACCCAAGGATTGATGTTGGCCGTCATGCCAAACGTCCCGATTTCGAGCCAATTGCGCCCCCAATGAGGTTCGAAAGCCAATCGCCAATATGGAGCGAAATCAAACCTGCCAACGCCTGTATCAAACGGGTCGGTGCCCAGGCTGTTCAGCGTATTCGGATCAAGCGAGTGGTATACAGTCGTCTCCAGGTACAGCAGGTCGTTGACGAAGGCGTAAGCTCCCACTCCAGCGACCTGCTGTGCGAACGCACCATCGAGGATCGGAGTGGATCCGAATCCTGGGCTGAAAAACGAGAATGCGTAAGGGAAGCTCCAGGCCGGCGTGGTGTTCCAGGGATCCTGGACAGTGGGACTGTTGTTCGCTGTGACACCGTAGGTGACGTTGAAGCGGCCGATATTCGCCGAGTCGGCATAGCGGACATCGGTATTGTCCCAGTGCCACGTGTGCGCAGCGAACGGATCAGTGCCGAAGCCTCCGGGGCCGGGCGGGTTATAGGTTACCTGCGAGAATGCGCCGAGGTGATCGGTGATGGCGCCACCCCAGAAGAAGCTCAAGGTCGAAAGCAGGACATTGTCATTGGCGCTATACGGCGCGGTTGGCGGCGGCAAATCCGTCTGCAAGTGTGTATACTCAGTGAGCGCCATCATTGAGATCGGCGGCACCCATTTCTTCTTTTCGTCGCTCGCCGCATCGTCAGAACTCGGAAACAACGTCGTTCGGTATGCTCCGCCGCCGTATGTGTAACCGCCGATCTTGAAACGGCGGCCGTAGGGCGTTAGTCCGGCGAAATCAGTGTGGCAGGCACCGCACGGCTGGCCGGTTTGCCGCGCGAAGCTTGGCAGAGCCTCGGCGGGAGAAGTAAAACAAAAAGTGATAAAGAGGCTCAACAGGAAAACTGCGCTTGCCACGGACAACAGTCCGAAGCAGTATCTGCCGTACGCGAGATTTCTCCTTCCGCGAGACATAAAGGCGATCCAAAATTCTAGCCGGGCGTCGTGCAGGCATGCGGCCAAGTCGGGCCAAAAGGCCTCAACTTCACGGGGCATCCCTAGAATAGAAGCTCCTCCGCGGCCTGACCACTTCGAAGTGCCGGCTGAGCGATTTTTCCGTGCCACTAGTGCTTTTGCGCAACACCATGTTTGCGCGCTCTAGGATTTGACAGGCGAGCGATATTGCTCGGTCGGCCGCGGCCATAGTCGACGCGGTGTGAATCCGAACCAATCACTTGCGCCGCAGGCGTCGATCAGGCGAGAAGCGACAGACGAGAAAATTTGTTACTTTTGGTACATCGCTAAACTTGTCGCACTGCCCCGCCATGTCGGTTATTGGGATATGAGCCGACCGCTTGAGAACAGCGGCTCAATTCGCCTTTTGACGCCAGGCGGCGTTCGGGCAGAGAGGCAATCTGCTCGTGCAAGGTACCGTCGGAACACGGAACGCCGAGACAAAGGCGCGCATCTTTATCTCGTACTCGCGCAAGGACATGGCGTTTGCCGATAAGCTCGAAGCGGCGGTGAAGGCGCGCGGCTTCGAGGTATTGATCGATCGTGAAGAGATTTATGCATTTGAGGACTGGTGGAAGCGCATCGAAGCGCTGATCGGCCGCGCAGATACGGTCGTATTCGTTCTCTCGCCAGACGCAGTAAAGTCCGAGGTCGCGCTAAAGGAAGTCGCCCACGCTGCCTCGCTCAACAAGCGCTTCGCGCCGATCGTCTGCCGCCGCATCGAGGACAGCGGTGTGCCGGAGCCGCTGCGCCGCCTGAACTTCATTTTCTTCGATGAACCACCCCGCTTTGAAGCGAGGGCCGATGAACTCGCCGAAGCACTGCAAACCGACATCGGTTGGATAAGGGAGCATACGGAATACGGTGAAGCGGCGCGCCGGTGGTTGGCGGCTGGCCGCCCGAGCGGATTGCTGCTGCATTCGCCAACACTAGAAGTGGCGGAGCACTGGATGGAAGTGCGCCCGCACGGCGCGCCGGAACCCACCGAGGAGATCCGAGCACTAGTTGCCGAAAGCCGCCAAGGAGCACAGTCCGCGCAGCGGCGCCGGCTACTCGTACAGGCTTTGGTCTACACGTTGCTGGTCGGCATTATCGCCGGCCTCGTCGGTTGGATCAATCAGGAGGTCATCAAGGAGCAGATCAACTGGTACTGGACCATGCGGCCCTACCGGGTCGCGAACATTGACCCATATGTGCTCAAACCCGAGGCCGAGCGTGCGCTGAAGCCGTTGGCAAGTTTCCGTGAGTGCGCCAGGGATTGTCCCGAAATGATCGTCATTCCGGCCGGCAGCTTCATGATGGGGTCGCCCGCCTCCCAACCGGGCCACAATAACTCCGAAGGCCCCCAGCACATGGTTACGATCGCGAGACCCTTCGGCGTGTCAAAGTTCGATGTGACGTTCGCCGATTTTGACGCCTGCTTCTCAGTCGGCGGGTGCCCGCAGCCGAGCGACAGCGGCGGCGGACGGGGTACCAAGCCTGTTATCAATGTCGATTGGGATGATGCCCAAAAATACGTGGCCTGGTTGTCCGAAATGACCGGCCAGACCTACCGTCTGCTTACCGAGGCCGAATGGGAATACGCGGCTCGCGCCGGCACCACCACGGCGTATTAATGGGGCGAGGCGATCGGAAAGGCGAACGCTCTCTGCC
>NZ_JBAVCF010000078.1:0-2215 GCF_049586575.1 Bradyrhizobium sp. | reverse complement strand
CCGGTACGGAAGTAGAAGGGCACGCCGGCCCAGCGCCAGTTATCGATTTCGAGCTGCATGGCGACGTAGGTCTCAATGTTCGAATCCGCAGCGACGTTCGGCTCGTTCCGGTAGGCCTTCACCGGTTTGCCCAGGACCGTGCCGGCTCCATACTGGCCTCGCACCGCTCGTGCCGGCTTGACGGCCGGCATCGCTGCGAACACTTCGGCCTTCTTGGTGCGGATCGAAGCGGCGTCGAAGCCCGTGGGCGGCTCCATGGCCACCATCGAGAGAAGCGTGAACACGTGGTTAGGCACCATGTCGCGGAGCGCACCGGTTTGCTCGTAGAACTTGCCGCGCTCCTCCACTCCCACCGTCTCCGCCACGGTAATTTGCACGTGATCGATCCGATCGCGATTCCAGATCGGCTCGAACAGTCCGTTGGCGAAACGGAACGCCATGATGCTTTGGACCGTGTTCTTTCCCAGAAAATGATCGATCCGAAAGATCTGGTCCTCGCGCAGCGTGCGCAGGATGCGGGCGTTCAGTTGGCGCGCCGAGTCCAAACTGTGGCCGAACGGCTTCTCGATCACGACGCGGCGCCAGAACTGGGGCTTCCCGTTCTTGTCCTCGCCTCGATCGGTGAGCTTCGCCTTGCCGAGTTGCTCGACCGCGGTCCCAAAGAACCGGTCGGCGACTGCGAGGTAGAAGATGACATTGCCCTGTGTTCCATGGGTCTTTTCTGCGTCACCCAACGCTCCACGAATCTTCTCGTACAGCTCGGGCTTGGTAAGATCGCCCTGGACGTATGACATTTTCTCCGCAAGCCGCTTCCACGCCGCCTCATCGATTCGATCGATGTCGAACTCCGCGGTGGCATTCCCGACGAAGGTTTTCAGCATGTCGTAAAGATGGTCGCGCCAGCTCTCTGCCGTACCCTCGGCCAGGTCCACGCCGATCAGCGCAAATTTCTCCGGCAGAACCTTGGTACGCGAGAGATTGTAGAGAGCCGGTATCAGCAGGCGCTTGGCCATGTCGCCACCGGCACCGAAGACCACCATGGCGCAGGGATCGGCCGGAGCGACCTGTCGCCGCGGCGGCGACGCCACTGCCTGCGCGCTCGGAGATGTCCCGATCGGCTGATTGTCCGGCACGGTGCTACTCCGCGGCGTTCTGTGCCGCCGGATGACCCTGCGGTTCTTTCGGCTTCGGTTCCGGATCGCTGGACTCGTTACCCTCGATGTGGCCGCCGAAGCCGAAACGCATCGCCGAGAGCATCTTCTCTCCGAAGTTGTGCTCCTGCCGCGAGCGGAATCGGGCGTAAAGGGCGGTGGACAGCACGTCCGCCGGGACCGCCTCCTCGATCGCGGCCTCGACGGTCCAACGACCCTCGCCGGAATCCTGGACGTAGCCCGAGAACTTATTCAACTGCGGATCCTTCACCAACGCGGCAGCGCCGAGATCCAGCAGCCACGATGAGATGACACTGCCTCGCCGCCAGACCTCCGCGATATCCGGCATGTTCAGAACGAAGCGCTCGTCCTCCGGCAGATCGTTTGAATCCTTGTTGCGCAGGATGTCGAAGCCTTCCGCGTAGGCCTGCATCAATCCGTATTCGATGCCGTTATGCACCATCTTGACGAAATGCCCGGTGCCGGATGGCCCGGCGTGAATGTAGCCGCGCTCGGCGCGGGATGCGGCCTTCTCGCGGCCGGGCGTGCGCGGAATGTCGCCCAGACCGGGGGCGAGCGCCGCGAAGATTGGGTCGAGATGATCCACAGCTTCCTTCGGGCCGCCGATCATCAGGCAGTAGCCGCGCTCGATGCCCCAGACGCCGCCGGACGTGCCGCAATCGACGTAGCGAATGCGCCTCTCGGCCAGTTTCTTGGCGCGGCGGATGTCGTCCTTGTAAAAGGAATTACCGCCATCGATGATGATGTCGTCCGGCTCCAACAGGCCGCCGAGATGTTCGACCGTCTTTTCGGTAATCTCGCCGGCGGGCAGCATAACCCAGATGGCGCGCGGCTTGTCTCCGAGCGTCTTCATCATCTCGGCGAGCGATCCGGCGTCTGTGGCGCCCTCCCTCGCCAGCGCTTCGCGCGGCTTGGTGTTGGTGTCGAACACCACACAATGGTGCCCCGCCTTCATCAGGCGGCGACAGATGTTGCCGCCCATACGGCCTAATCCAATGATGCCGATCTGCATTTTGCGTTACTCCTTATGACAAGGCGCTAAT
>NZ_JBAVCF010000077.1:0-16605 GCF_049586575.1 Bradyrhizobium sp. | reverse complement strand
GGCCCGGTCCGGGTCGGTTTCACCGTCACCAAGAAGAATGGAACCGCGACCGAGCGCAACCGTATCCGGCGCAGGCTTCGGGAATTGGTAAAACGGCTACCTGCCATATCGCTGCAACCGCACAGTGATTATGTGCTAATCGGCCGTCGGGCCGCCCTGACGTGTGGATTCTCCAGCATGCTCGGCGATCTCCGCCAGGCGCTGCATCGCCTCGACGCGCCGCAACCGAAAAGAATGACGAGACCTGAACGATGACCGACAGCCGCAACACCATTCTCGCCGTCATTCTTTCCGGGCTCGTGCTGCTCGGCTGGCAGTATTTCTTCAACATTCCGCAGATGGAAAAGCAGCGCGCCGCACAGGTCGCACAAAGCCAGAGCCAGACGACCACGACAAAGCCGGCGCAGGATGCCGCCAACACCGCAGCCCCGCAGAACGCAACGCCCGCGCCGTCGGCCAACGCTCCCGCGACCGTTCAGTCCGGCTCGGTCGCCCCGGTCAGCCGTGAAGCCGCGATTGCCGCCACGCCCCGCGTCAAGATCGAAAGCCCGCGTGTTTCCGGCAGTATTTCGCTGAAGGGCGCCCGCATCGACGATCTGTCGCTGGTGCAATTCCGCGAAACCGTCGATCCGGCCTCGCCGCCGATCGTGCTGTATTCGCCTTCGGGCACGGAAGAACCTTATTACGCGGAATTCGGCTGGGTCCCCGGCAGCGGCTCTTCGGTGAAGCTGCCTGACCAGAACACGGTCTGGCAACAGGACGGCACCGGCAGCCTGACGCCGAATCATCCGGTGACGCTGAAATATGACAATGGCGACGGACTCACCTTCCGCCGCACCATCGCGATCGACGACCGATATCTCTTCACCGTCAAGGACGACGTGACCAATGTCGGCAGCGCTCCGGTCACGCTTTATCCGTACGCGCTGATCTCGCGGCACGGCGCGCCGAAGGTCTCGGGCTATTACATTCTGCACGAAGGCCTGATCGGCTATCTCGGTGATAAAGGCCTCCAGGAATATACCTACAAGAAGATCGACGAGGCCGCGAAGGTCGAGTTCAAGGTCACCAATGGCTGGCTTGGCATCACCGACAAATACTGGGCCTCCGCGCTGTTGCCGGACACCCGTGCGCAATTGCTGGCGCGCTATTCGTCTAACCTCGTCAACAACGTCCGCACCTACCAGACCGACTATCTTGAGGATGCGCAGACCATTGCGATCGGCGGCACCGGCAGCGCCAGCACGCGGTTGTTCGCCGGCGCCAAGGAAGCCAGTGTCGTCGGCATCAATTTTCCGATCGGCGGTCTCGACGGCTATAACCGACAGCTTGAACTGAACCATTTCGATCTTCTGATCGATTGGGGCATGTTCTACTTCATCACCAAGCCGATGTTCCTGGCGCTCGACTTCTTCTATCACCTGTTCGGCAATTTCGGCATCTCGATCCTGCTGGTGACGGTGCTGGTCAAACTTGCGTTCTTCCCGCTCGCCAACAAGTCCTACGCCTCGATGGCGAAGATGAAGTCGGTGCAGCCGCAACTGGCCGCGCTGAAGGAGCGCTATCCCGACGACAAGGTGAAGCAACAGCAGGAGATGATGGAGATCTACAAGAAGGAGAAGATCAACCCGATCGCCTGTTGTCTTCCCGTTGCCTTGCAGATTCCGGTGTTCTTCTCGCTCTACAAGGTGCTGTTCGTCACCATCGAAATGCGGCACGCGCCGTTCTACGGCTGGATCAAGGATCTGTCGGCGCCCGACCCGACCAACCTTTTCACGCTGTTCGGCCTTTTGCACTACGACCCGACGCAGCTGCCGATGTTCGGACATTATCTCGCGCTTGGGGTGTGGCCGATCATCATGGGCATCACGATGTGGTTCCAGTTCAAGCTCAACCCGACGCCGCCCGACCCGACCCAGCAGATGATCTTCAGCTGGATGCCGCTGATCTTCACCTTCATGCTTTCGGGATTCCCGGCTGGGCTCGTGATCTACTGGGCGTGGAACAATCTGCTCTCGGTCTTGCAGCAAAGCCTGATCATGCGCCGCAATGGCGTCAAGGTGGAGCTGTTCGACAACCTGAAATCGACGTTCTTCTCCAAGAAGGCCGAATCGAAGACCTGACCGGGGCCGCGCATCAGGACCCGCGAGCGCGAGCGAAGCGATCCAGATTTTGAAAAACAACTGGATCGCTCCGTTGCGAAGCCTGTCATCGGGCCGCGTTCTGCACGGCCCCGTTGGCTCCTCGCGATGAGGAACATGAAAGACTTCGCATGACTACCGCATCAGATGCGAAGCCAATCGAGCAGGGCCGCAAATTATTCGCCGGCGAATTCAGGTTTATCTGGGCGTCGCCCTCGATCGAGACGTTGCCGCCGATGGCGGGCGTGGAGGTCGCCTTTGCCGGCCGCTCCAACGTTGGCAAATCGAGCCTGATCAACGCGCTGACCGGCCGCAACGCATTGGCGCGGACGTCGAGCACGCCGGGCCGCACCCAGGAACTGATCTTCTTCGAAGGTCCCGAGCATTCCGGCCTGCGGCTGGTCGACATGCCCGGCTATGGCTACGCCTCGGCGCCCAAAGCCAAGGTCGCATCGTGGACCGCGCTGATCCACAAATATCTCCAGGGCCGCAGCAATCTCGCACGGGTCTACGTGCTGATCGATGCCCGGCACGGATTGAAAGACGTCGATCTCGACGTGTTCAAGACGCTTGACCGATCGGCGGTCAGCTATCAGGTCGTCCTGACCAAGGCCGACCAGGTCAAGCCGGCCGAACTGGAGCAACGCATCAACGACGTGAAGGCGTCGCTTTCAACCCACCCGGCCGCCTTTCCGGACGTGCTTGCGACCTCCTCGCAAACGGCTGCGGGAATTCCGGAACTGCGAGCCGCCTTGGTGCGCCTTCTCGGAGAACGCTAGTGGCCCTTTGATTCTAAGTTAGAATCAAAGGACCACTAGAATTAATAGATTTGCTAGTGCCCAAGACTTTCCGAAGTTCGTGAAAGGTGGGTGCTGAAGTGGTACACGAACTTCGGAAAGTGGGCACTGGCGATGAGCAAAATCCCGCTGTATCGGATCCTCGTTATCCTCGCCGGTATCATGGGCGCCGATGGCGTGATCCTGGCGGCGGTCGCCGCCCATCAGAGCGACGCTACGCGGCTGCTGCCGGCATCCTCGATGCTGTTATTTCACGCGACCGCCGTCCTCGCTGCCGTAGCACTGGCCGAGCGCGGCGTCGTATCCGCCAGAGGCGCCCTTGCCGCCGCCTTCGGCTTTGTGGTCGCATCCGCGCTGTTCGCCGGCGATTTAACCTTGCGGCATTTTGCCGGGCATAGCCTGTTTCCTTTGGCCGCGCCGACCGGCGGCACGCTTTTGATCGCAAGCTGGCTGGTGCTGGCCGTTGCCGCTGCATGGCCCCGGCGAGGCTAAAAACGGCTCCCGCATCCGCTTTGCGCGGCGCGCGTCAATCGGATAGAAGATCATCCGCATCCAGGCCAGAGAAGGCTTCATGAACGACGCGTCTTCCATCACTCCGCTCGAACAGGCCCGCATCCTTTCGGAAGCGCTGCCGCATATGCAGGAATATGACGAAGAGACGATCGTCATCAAATATGGCGGCCACGCCATGGGCGCCGAGGATGTCGCCAAGGCCTTTGCCCGCGATATCGTGCTTCTGGAGCAGACCGCGATCAATCCGGTGGTGGTGCATGGCGGCGGCCCGCAAATTGCGGCCATGCTGAAGAGACTCGGCATTCAATCGGAATTCGCCGCAGGCCTTCGCATCACCGACGCCGCGACCATCGAGATCGTCGAGATGGTGCTGGCGGGCTCGATCAACAAGCAGCTCGTCGGCTACATCAACGAAGCCGGCGGCAAGGCCGTCGGCCTGTGCGGCAAGGACGGCAACATGGTGACGGCGTCGAAGGCGACGCGCACGATGGTCGATCCGGATTCGCATATCGAGAAAGTGGTCGACCTCGGCTTCGTCGGCGAACCGGAAAAGGTCGACCTGACGCTGTTGAACCAGATCATCGGCTATGAGCTGATTCCGGTGCTGGCGCCGCTGGCGACGTCAAAAACCGGCCAGACTTTCAATGTCAATGCAGATACCTTTGCCGGCGCGGTCGCGGGCGCGCTCAAGGCCAAGCGGTTGTTGCTCTTGACCGACGTGCCCGGCGTTCTCGACAAATCGAAGAAGCTGATCCCCGACCTTTCGATCAAGGACGCGCGCAAGCTGATCGCCGAAGGCACGATTTCCGGCGGAATGATTCCGAAAGTCGAAACCTGCATCTACGCGCTCGAGCAGGGCGTTCAGGGCGTCGTCATCATCGACGGCAAGCAACCGCATGCCGTCTTGCTCGAACTGTTCACCAACCGGGGCACGGGCACGCTGATCCACAAGTGATGATGGGCGGGATCACGCAACTGAGGCGCATCGTCGCCGGACTTGTTCCGGTCATCGCCCTGTTTGCCGGCACCACGCCGGCCCATGCCGACCTGAAGCTCTGCAACCGCATGAGTTATGTGATCGAGGCGGCGATCGGCATCGACGAAAAATCCACAACCGCGACCCGTGGATGGTTTCGTATTGATCCGGCGGCGTGCCGTGTGGTCCTGCAGGGAACGCTGACGGCCGACCGCGTCCTGCTCAATGCCCGTGCGCTTGGGGTCTACGGCGCGTCACCGCTTCCGCGGAACGGCAGTGACACCCTTTGCGTTGCTTCCGACAATTTCGTCATCGCCGCCGCCCGTCAGTGCCGGACGGGACAGACGCCGGCGCCATTCACACAGATCAACCCGACCCGCGCCGACGACGGCAACCTGGTGGCTTATCTCGCCGAAGACAGCGAATACGATGACGACCAGGCGCGCCTCGCCGGCATTCAGCGGCTATTGGTGATTGCAGGTTTCGATGCTTCGCCGATCGACGGCGTCGACGGCCCCAAGACACAAGCCGCTCTGGCGGCCTTCCTGAAAAGCCGTGGACTGGCGCCGGACTTCGCGCAGTCACCGAATTTCTTCACCACCATGGTCGAGGCCGTGCAGGCGCCCTCTTCCCCCGGTCTCACCTGGTGCAACGACACGCCGCACAAGGTGATGGCTGCCGTTGCGACAGACGACGGCAAGACGGTAGTCAGCCGCGGGTGGTATCGCATCGAACCCGGCAAGTGCCTGCATCCCGACGTAACCGGCCAGCCCAGGCGCATCCTCAGTTTCGCGGAAGCCGTCGATGCCGAAAATCGCACCATCCGCTTCAAGGACAAGCCGCTGAACTGGGGCGGCGATACCCGGCTTTGCACGCGCGAGAGCAAATTCGAGATCAACGAACAAAGCGAGTGCGGCAATCGCGGCTTCTCCACAACAGGATTTGCCGCCGTCGATATGTCAAACGGCGGCAAGACGCTGCGCTTTGCGATGCCATGATGACCGCAAAGCGCTCCTTCCATCATGTCGACACCTGGGTGTTCGATCTCGACAACACGCTGTACCCGCACCACGTCAATCTTTGGCAGCAGGTCGACCAGCGGATCGGCGAATTCATCGCCGCCTACCTGAAAATTTCGGAAGAGAAAGCGCGCGTCATCCAGAAGGACTATTACCGCCGCTATGGCACCAGCATGCGCGGCATGATGACCGAGCACGGCGTGCGCGCCGACGACTACCTTGCCTACGTGCATCAGATCGATCATTCGCCTCTGGAGCCTGATCCGGAGATGGGCGCGGCGATCGCCAGGCTACCGGGACGAAAGCTGATCCTGACCAACGGCTCGACCGACCATGCCGAGGCCGTTCTGAAGCGGCTTGGCCTGGCTGGGCATTTCGAGGCGGTATTCGACATCATCGCCGCCAATCTGGAGCCCAAACCGGCGCCGCAGACCTATCGCAAATTCCTTGGGGATCATCACGTCGATCCTGCCAAAGCGGCGATGTTTGAGGATCTGGCGCGCAATCTGGTCGTCCCCTACGAGCTCGGCATGACCACCGTTCTGGTCGTACCCGACGGCACAAGGGAAGTCGTGCGCGAAGACTGGGAGTTGGAGGGCCGCGGCGCTCCGTATGTCGATCACGTCACTGACGATCTGACGGGATTTTTGGAAGGGCTGGTGAAATCATAGTCCCTCGACGGGCGGTTGGGAGCGGGCGCATGGCGAAGCGCCTAGCCGCCTTGACTCTCGTGCCTCAAATCCCGAAAAAGCTCCGTAACAACCGGCCAAGCACTGTCCAAGGATAAATGATGTCTGCTGCTGCCCTCGAATCCACCATCAACGCCGCGTTCGACGCCCGTGAGGGCATCTCGTCCGCGACCAAAGGCGAGGTCCGCGACGCCGTCGATCGTGCGCTTGACCTTTTGGACAAGGGCGAAGCGCGGGTGGCCGAGCGCGAGGGAAACGGCAAATGGACGGTGCATCAGTGGCTGAAGAAGGCGGTGCTGCTGTCGTTCCGGTTGAACGATATGAGCGCTATTGCCGGCGGTCCGGGCAAGGCGTGCTGGTGGGATAAGGTGCCGTCAAAGTTCGAGGGCTGGGGCGAAAATCGCTTTCGTGATGCCGGCTTTCGCGCGGTGCCGGGCGCTATCGTCCGCCGCTCGGCCTTCATTGCGCGGAACGTCGTTTTGATGCCCTCCTTCGTCAATCTCGGCGCCTATGTCGATGAAGCGACCATGATCGACACATGGTCCACCGTCGGCTCCTGCGCCCAGATCGGCAAGCGCGTGCATATCTCCGGTGGGGTCGGCATCGGCGGCGTGCTGGAGCCACTGCAGGCCGAGCCCGTGATCGTCGAGGACGATTGCTTTATCGGCGCGCGTTCGGAAGTCGCCGAAGGCGTGATCGTACGCAGGGGCGCGGTGCTGGCGATGGGCGTCTTCCTCGGCGCCTCCACCAAGATCGTCGATCGCGAAACCGGCGAGACTTTTATCGGCGAAGTGCCGGAATATGCCGTTGTGGTGCCCGGCACCCTACCGCCGAAACCGCTCAGGAACGGCCAGCCCGGCCCGGCCACCGCCTGCGCCGTGATCGTCAAGCGGGTCGACGAGCGCACCCGCGCCAAGACCAGCATTAACGAATTGCTGCGGGACTAGCCCTTCGACGGAACCGCGTGTTATGCGGAGACATGACTGATGCTCTCTCGATTACCCGCGATCTCGTTCGCTGCCGCTCGATAACTCCGATCGATGCCGGCGCGCTCGGTGTTCTGGAAAAACTCCTGAAAGGCGCCGGCTTCGAAACCCACCGCGTCACTTTCAGTGAACCGGGTACCGCCGATGTCCACAACCTTTACGCCCGGATCGGAAGCGAAGCGCCACACATCAGCTTCGCAGGCCATACCGACGTGGTGCCCCCCGGCGACGAATCCGCTTGGACACTGGGAGCGTTTTCGGGCGAGATAAAAGACGGCTTTATCTACGGCCGTGGCGCCGTCGACATGAAGGGAGGTATTGCCTGCAGCGCCGCGGCGGTGCTGCAATATCTGGCCGATCATGGCGGCAAGCCACGAGAGGACGGCAAGGGCTCGATCTCCTTTATCATCACCGGCGACGAAGAAGACATTTCCGTCAACGGCACAGTCAAGCTGCTGCAATGGGCTGCCGCGCGCGGTGAGAAATTCGATCATTGCGTGCTTGGCGAGCCTTCCAATGTCGATACATTGGGCGATTGCATCAAGATCGGCCGCCGTGGCTCGCAGTCCGGCACGCTCTATGTCGACGGCATTCAGGGTCACGTCGCCTATCCGCATCGCGCATCGAACCCGGTGCCGGATATTTCGCGGCTGATCCTGGCACTCAGTGATGAGCCGCTCGATCACGGCAGCGCGCAGTTTCAGGCCTCAAATCTCGAATTCACATCCGTCGATGTTGGCAATTCGACGAACAATGTGATTCCAGGACAGGCGCGCGCCAAATTCAATATCCGCTTCAACGACCTGCACACACAGGCTTCGTTGCGTGAACTGGTTGAGGCGCGGCTAGCCAAGGCCGCCGGCAACCGGATAAAGGCGCACATCGCGTGGGAGCCGTCCAACTCCAATGTATTCGTGACCAGGCCCGGCGACTTCACCAACCTTGCGGTTGCCGCGATCGAGGAGGTCACCGGCCGCAAGCCGGAATTGAGCACCAGCGGCGGCACTTCCGACGCCCGCTTCATTGCGAGCTACTGTCCCGTGATCGAGTTCGGCCTCGTCGGCCAGACCATGCACCAGATCGACGAGCGCGCGTCGGTGACTGATATCGAAAAGCTGACACAGATCTATCGCGGGATTTTGGACAGGTATTTCGCCTGACGCGCCGCTATCAAGACTCCAGGAGTGTCTCATGAATAGTTCTTCCAAAGGCAGACTGGTGGTGCGCTGCTTCGGCGTCTCCGCTGATGGTTTCGGGGCCGGCGCGAACCAAGACATCAACAATCCGATGGGCGTCGATGGAATGGTCCTGCATCAATGGGTATTGCCAACGCGCACATTCCAGAAAAAGCTGTTCGGAAAGGATGGCGGCACCGAGGGTCCTGATGACGATTTTGCGAAGCGCGGTGTCGTCAACATCGGCGCGTGGATACTGGGCCGCAATATGTTCGGTCCGGTGCGTGGGCCGTGGCCGGATGATCAATGGAAGGGCTGGTGGGCGAGGAGCCGCCCTATCATTGCGACGTCTTCGTACTGACCCATCACGCCCGCCCGCCGATCAGCATGAACGGCGGCACGGTCTTCCATTTCGTGACCAACGGAATCGAGGCGGCGCTTGAGAAGGCGCAACAGTCGGCCGCCGGCAAGGACATCAGGTTGGGTGGCGGCGTTGCGACCATCCGGCAATATCTGCGCGCCCGCCTCGTCGACGAATTGCATCTGGCGATCTCGCCGACATTGATCGGATCGGGCGAGAATCTTCTCGCAGGCGTCGATCTGACGAGCCTTGGTTACGAGTGCACCGAACATGTCTCTACGGAGAATGCGATGCACGTCGTCATCCGCAAGGCGTCAGCCGCCTAGTAATCCACCCGCACCAGATAAAGCCCATCCGGCGGCGCGACCGGGCCGCAGGCGGTGCGGTTGCGGGCATCAAGCGCAGCGGCCAGATCGTCGGCGCTCCAGCGGCCCTCGCCGACCCACACCAGCGATCCCACCATCGAGCGCACCTGGCTGTGCAGGAACGAGCGAGCCGATGTCAGGATATCGACCTCATTGCCATCTCTGATAACATCGAGCTGATCGAGCGTTCGTACCGGCGATTTCGCCTGGCATTCGGTATCGCGAAAGGTGGTGAAATCGTACTTGCCGACCAGCCGCTGCGCGGCCGTATGCATTGCATCGGTATTGAGCGGCCGCGGCAGCCGCCAGGCGTGGCCGATGTCGATCGCGAGATTGGCGCGGGTGTTTTTGATCCGGTAACGGTAGTGGCGCTTCTTGGCGGAAAATCTCGCCTCGAAATCGTCCGGTACGATGTCCGCCGATAAAACGCCGATCGGGTGCGGCCGTAAATGCGCATTCAGCCCGTCGCGAAACCGGCCCGGCACGAAATGCTTGGCGATATCGCAATGCGCCACCTGGCCGAGCGCATGCACGCCAGCGTCGGTGCGACCGGCACCATGAACGCGGACCTCTTCGCCGCAGATCGCCTTGACCGCGGCTTCCAGCGCGCCCTGCACCGAAGGGCCGTTGTCCTGAATCTGCCAACCCGAGAACGGCGCGCCGTCATATTCGATGATGAGTTTGTAACGGGGCATAGCAATCCAAAATAGTCGTCATCACCCGCGAAGGCGGATGATCCAGTATTCCGAGACGCCTCGGTTCAACTTCAAACGCGACAGCGTACTGGATACCCCGCCTTCGCGGGGTATCACAGTGTTGCGTGAGCCGCGTCAGCTTAGCCGCGCCGGGGGCTTCAACGGCGTGCCGCGCAGGAATTCGTCCGCCTTCATCGGCTGCTTGCCGGCCCGCTGCAATTCGATGATACGCAACGCACCTTGCGCGCAGGCGATCGTAAGGCGGGCGTCCAGCACGGCGCCGGGTTCGCCGGATCCGGAAGCCATTTCACAAAGCAGAATCTTCATGCGTTGGGGCGCGCCTTCGAGGGGTATCTCACACCAGGCGCCAGGGAACGGCGACAATCCGTGAATATGGCGCAGCACCTCGTGGGCTGGTCTGTTCCAGTCAATGCGCGCTTCGGCTTTGTTGATCTTGGCGGCATAGGTGACGCCTTCGCTGGGCTGCGGCGTCAATTGCAGCGTACCGCGTTCCAAATCACGCATCGCTTGCTGCATGAGCCTTGCCCCGGCACCCCCCAGATAGCAACGCAACCTTACTTCAGTCGTCTCGTCCGTGATTTCGACAGACTCACTCAAAGCGATGTCGCCGGTGTCGAGGCCGGCATCCATCTTCATCACCATCACGCCGCTCTTGGCATCGCCCTCCATGATGGCGCGGTTGATCGGTGCGGCTCCGCGCCAGCGCGGCAACAGCGAGGCGTGAAGGTTGAAGCAGCCGAGTCTCGGCGCATCCAGAATCGCCTGCGGCAAGATCATGCCATAGGCGACGACGACCGCGGCATCCGCGTTGTGCGCACGAAACTGGTCGAGCGCCTCCGGCGTCTTTAGGGTGCTGGGTGTCAGTACCGGGATGCCAAGGTGATGCGCTTCCAGCCCAACGTGTGTTGGTTGCAATTCCAGGCCCCGGCGTCCGCCAGGCTTCGGCGCGCGGGTGTACACGGCCACGATTTCATGTTCGTCATGGAGCACGCGCAGCGTCGGCACCGCAAACATCGGCGTGCCCATGAAGATCAGGCGAAGAGACATCAGGCGCCCTCGCTGTGTTCCCTCTCCCCCTGTGGGGGAGGGTTAGGGAGGGGGGTAAACCTCAAGCACGGGGCTCGTGATATCCCCCTCTCCACCTCTCCCCCGCAAGGGGGGAGAGAGCAGATCGAGCGAGCGGCGCTGTTCATATCCATTACTCTCCGGCGCGCTTGGCGGCCTTGGTAAACTTCTTCAGCACGCGGTCGCGCTTGAGCTTCGACAGATAGTCGACGAACAGCACGCCGTTGAGATGGTCGATCTCATGCTGGATACAGGTGGCATAAAGCCCTTCGGCCTCTTCCTCATGCACCTTGCCGTCAAGGTCGGCAAACCGCACCCGCACTTTCGCCGGCCGTTCGACCTCCTCGTAATATTCGGGGATCGACAGGCAACCTTCCTCGTAGATCGCCATCTCCTCCGAGGAGGATAAAATCTCCGGATTGATGAAGACCCGCGGCTGCGGGTTGATTTCGCCCTCTTCGTTCTTCTTGGCGAGATCCATGGTGATCAGCCGCAACGGTTGCGCGACCTGGATCGCGGCCAAGCCGATGCCCGGCGCGTCATACATGGTCTCGAACATGTCGTCGGCGAGCTTGCGGATCTCAAGCGTGACCTTTTCGATCAGCTTGGAGACCCGACGCAGCTGCTTGTCTGGAAGAATGATGATTTCTCTTAGGGCCATGATGTCTCTTGAAGCGCTGGCGCGCGATTTAAGCCGCTGATCTGCAGGGGTCAATGTGACCCGCCGCGCATTTACCCCGGCTTAACCATGTTTTTTGAGAAAGTATTAACCATAAAAATTTACCCGCTATTAGCCATAAATGTTCCCCCTTCGTTCGAATTCAAGGCCGAATCGGCTACAAGGGCGGCATGAACGAAATCCTTTTCATGATCGGCACCATGCCGATCCGCACCGGCGACGCGCTAATCGGGTTCGGTGCGCTCGCTTTGCTACTGTTGCTCGTCATCGCCGTCGTGATCGCGCGCTCCGGCCGCCGCGGGGCGGAGTTGGCGATGGCGCAGGCAATCCGCGCCGACGAACTTGAAGAGCGCCTGGGCGAAATGCTGCGCGCCCAAAGCGAAGCGACCGGCCGCGTCGATGCGATGGGGCAGGCTTTGGCCGGACGGCAGGCCGAAATGGCCCGCGCCGTCACCGAACGGCTCGACTCGGTGACCCATCGTGTTGGTCAGTCGATGGAGCAGACCACGCGAAACACCATGGATTCGCTGCGCGTGCTGCACGAGCGGCTCGGCATTATCGACAACGCGCACAAAAATCTCACCGACCTGACGTCACAGGTCACGACGCTTCGCGACGTGCTCGCCAACAAGCAGTCGCGCGGCGCCTTCGGCCAGGCGCGCATGGAAGCGATCGTCCAGGATGGCATGCCGAAAGGCGCTTACGAATTCCAGCACACGCTTTCGAGCGGCAAGCGGCCGGATTGCGTGGTGTTCCTGCCCGACCAGCGTCCGCTCTGCATCGACGCGAAATTTCCACTGGAGGCCATCACCGCACTGCACGACGCACGAAGCGACGAAGAAAAGAAAATCGCGACGCAAAGGCTGCGCGCGGACGTGATGAAGCATGTCAGCGACATCGCCGAAAAATACCTTATCGCCGGCGAGACCCAGGATACCGCGCTGATGTTCGTGCCGTCGGAATCGGTTTACGCCGAAATTCACGACCGCTTCGACGATGTGATCCAGAAGGCCTATCGCGCCCGCGTCGTGCTGGTATCGCCATCGCTTTTGATGCTTGCGATCCAGGTGATGCAGCAAATCCTGAAAGACGCACGGATGCGCGATGCTGCCGATCAGATCAGAACCGAAGTGCTCAATCTCGGCGACGACCTTGGGCGGTTACGTGAGCGCGTGCTCAAATTGCAAAAGCACTTTGCCGATGCCAACGAGGACGTCCGGCAAATCCTGATTTCCGCCGACAAGATCGAAAAGCGGGCGGGCCGGATCGAAGAACTCGATTTCAGCAAGGAAGCGCCGGCCGAGTCGCCGCGACTGGTCAAGCCGAGCGCGGGCGAACTATTCCCGCTACCGCGCAAGCTGCAGGCGGGGGAGTAGGGACCAACCCCACAGATGCTATCGTCATCGCCCGGCTTGACCGGCGATCCAGCATTCCGGAGACGGCCGCTGGGGACACACAGTTATTACATTTACATTCTCACCAGCCGCGTAGGCGGCACGCTCTATGTGGGCGTAACCAGATCTTATCCGACGCGTCTACAAACATAAGTCCAAGTCGACGGAAGGCTTCACGGAAAAATAACTGGGTCGCCCGGTCAAGCCGGGCGACGACAGCCTTTCTTCGAATCTGCTACCAAGGTATTTATGGCCTCTCCTGACACCGCGTCCGAAACAGGCTCGTCCGCCGGCGGACAGCCATCTTCATGGCGCGATGGCCTCGCCGTCTATCTCAAGCGCCGCGTGCTGATCGTGCTGTTCCTCGGCTTTTCGTCCGGCCTGCCGCTGGCGCTGTCGGGATCGACGCTTTTGATCTGGATGCGCGAGTCCGGCGTCGACCTTGGCACCATCGGGCTGTTTGCGCTCGTCGGCACTCCCTACACGTTGAAATTCCTCTGGGCGCCGTTGGTCGATGCGCTGCACGTGCCATTTTTTACACGAGCTTTTGGTCGCCGCCGCGGCTGGCTCGTGTGTTCGCAGTTGCTGCTGATCGCATCCGTTCTACTGCTTGCCCTCACCGACCCCGCGCGGTCGCCTGCTTTCGTAGCGCTTGCCGCACTGCTGGTAGCGGCGATGTCCTCGACACAGGACATTGTGGTCGACGCCTTTCGCGTCGAGAGCCTGCCTGAAAGCGAGCAGGCCGCCGGCATGGCCGCCTATGTCGCGGCCTATCGGATTGGCATGCTGGTTTCGACCGCCGGTGCGCTGTTTCTCGTCAGCGCCTATGAAGGCACCGGCACTACGCGCTTGTCAGCCTGGATGTGGGGCTACGTGACCATGGCTGCGCTGGTGCTGATCGGCACCGCCACCGCGCTCGTAGCCACCGAGCCCGAACAATCGGTGCGCGCGGAAGCGGCGACCAGCACCGAAACGGCCTTCGTCCGCGTCGTACGCGCGGCAGCTGGCGCATTCTCCGAATTTCTGGTCCGCAAGGATGCGTTCGCGGCGCTGGCGTTCGTGGTGCTGTTCAAGTTCACCGACGCCTTTTCCGGCACCATGACCGCGCCGTTCGTGATCGATCTCGGCTTTTCCCGCAACGATTATGCCGCGATCGTCAAGGGCGTTGGCCTCGCCGCCACGCTAATCGGCGGCTTTGCCGGTGGCTTCGTGGCGCGGCGTTACTCGCTCGCGGCGAGCTTGTGGATTGGCGGCACGCTCCAGGCCATCGCCAATCTGTCGTTCTCCTGGCTGGCTTTGGTCGGTGTCAACCATTGGGCACTGGTGCTGGCGATCACGGCCGAAAACTTCACCAGCGCCATCGGCACCGTGATCTTTGTCGCTTACCTCTCGGCGCTGTGCCGAAATCCGCTTCACACCGCGACGCAATACGCGCTGCTCACCGCCCTTGCCGCGGTCGGGCGCACTTATCTCTCATCGGGCGCAGGCTTCGTGGCGAAGGCGACCGGATGGCCGCTATTTTTTGCGATCTGTGTCGTGGTTGCGGTGCCGAGCTTCATCCTGCTGGCATGGCTGCAACGACGCGGGCATTTCGCCGCACTTGGGTCGGTGAAGGTTTAGCGGCCCTTTAACGTTTGGTCATCACGCTCCATTTGGAGACGATGGCTTCGCTCATCTCGCCGGCATCTTCGGCGCAGGCGATTTCGCCAACCCGGACCGAAACTTCCCTGCCGACAAAGCCTTTCAGCTGCGCAGCCTGGGCGTCGCTGTTCGTGACGATCTGAAACGTCTCCGGGCCGGTTTCAAGACCGCAAAGGCCGCCAGGCGGCGGCAGCCGGTGCGGCTGGCTGGTGAGCTGGTAGGTCGCCGTGCGCTTGCCTTTCTTGCCGCCGCGGCCACGCAAGGCATTGAGCTCTCCCGACAGGACATCACCGGTTTTAATCAAGGTGCCCGGCTTGTTATCGACAGCGGGCGGCGCAGGCACGTCCTGTTGCGCCCGGGCTGCTGGCAACGCCATTACCCCTGCAATGACAGCGCACAAAGCGAGTTGCCTGCCGAATCCTCGTTTCGTCATTTTGATCTTTTCCGTCTAGTGGAGTGGATTTGACATTCGCTATCCACCTCACCACGAGTTCGTAAAGCGAATGTCAAATCCTGAACCCCACTGCAAACTATATTTGCTAGTGGCCCTCTGATTCTAACATTCGCAGAAGTGAGGCCCTGAGAAGGGATGCGAATGTTGGAATCGGACCACCAGTTGGCTAAAACAGGGTTCGCTGCCGCATCGCCGCCGACAACGTGCCCTCGTCGAGATAATCGAGTTCGCCGCCGACCGGCACGCCGTGGGCCAACCGCGTGACCCTTACATTGGCTTCTTGGAGGAGGTCGGTGATGTAATGCGCGGTGGTCTGGCCGTCGACGGTAGCATTCAGCGCCAGGATGATTTCGGTCACTTGAGGCTCGTGGGCGCGCCTGACCAGCGCATCGATCGTCAAGTCCTGCGGGCCGACGCCATCGAGCGGCGACAGCGTGGCGCCGAGAACGTGATAAAGGCCGCTCGTGGCGTGCGCGCGCTCCAGCGCCCAGAGATCGGCGACATCGGCCACCACCACGATGATCGATTGGTCGCGCCGCGGGTCGGTGCACACCGTGCAGGGATTTTGGGTGTCGATGTTGCCGCAGGTCTTGCAGACCTGGATCTTGTCGATCGCGACCTGAAGCGCTGATGACAACGGCGTCATCAACGCCTCGCGCTTCTTGATCAGATGCAGCGCCGCGCGCCGAGCCGAACGCGGTCCCAGTCCGGGCAACCGCGCCAGCAACTGGATCAGACGTTCGATTTCAGGTCCGGCAACCGCAGTGGCCATGTGTCAGCCGATATCCACTAGCCAAGACCTAGTCCGGTCGGCAGACCGAGCGCAGCCATTTTTTCGGCCACCGCCAGCTCCGCCTTGCGCCGCGCATCGCCAAGCGCCGTCACCAGCAGGTCCTCGAGGATTTCGCTCTCCTCGGGCTTTAACAGCGACGGATCGATCTTGACGGCCTTGACTTCCATCTTCGCGTTCATCCGCACGCTGACCAGTCCGCCGCCCGACATGCCCTCGACTTCCACATTGCCGAGTTCCTCCTGCATCGCCTGCATCTTCGATTGCAGCTGCGCCGCCTGCTTCATCATGCCGAGAAAGTCAGCCATCGACGTTCCTTTTCGAAATCGTTACGCGTCGTCGCCATCGCCGCTATCGGCGAGGTCATCACCATCAGCATGGGATTCCGGCGGCTCGGCGGCAAGCCTGCGTACTTCGACTACTTTCGCGCCGGGGAATCGCGCCAGCACTTCCTGCACCCTCGGATCGGATTCAGCGGCGCGCTCGCGCTGGTTCTTCGCGGCTTCGCTCTGCGCCCGCAGCGTCTGCTGCCCCGCCTCGTTGGACACGATCACGGTCCAGCGCCGTCCCGTCCATTGTTCCAGCTTGCGCGAGAGATCGTTGATCAGCGTCCGCGCCGCGCTGCGCTCCAGCGCCAGCTCCAGCCGGCCATCCTCGATGCGAACCAGCCGCACATCGGCTTCCAGCGCGGCCTTGGTCAGCAAATCGCGTTTTTCGCCGGCAAGCGCCACCAGTTCGGGAAAGCTCGCGATCCGCCGCGCTGGCGCGCCTTGAACGTCGGGCGAAGGCGCCGTCATCTGCGGCCGCACCGACGGCTCGGCGCTGCTGGCGCGCGGCGCCGGGG
>NZ_JBAVCF010000076.1:0-10926 GCF_049586575.1 Bradyrhizobium sp. | reverse complement strand
GCCTTACACCCCGCGCGAGGGCGGCGAGAAGCGGCCCTATACCCCGCGCGGCGAGGGCTTCCGCAAGGATAGTGATCGTCCGCGAGGTGACCGCCCGTTCAACGCGCGGCCACGGGATGGCGATCGTCCGCGCGGAGACCGGCCGTTCGCCGGTCGTCCCGAAAGAAAGTTCGACGGCGACAAGAAGTTTTCGCGCGGTCCGCGCAAGGATTTTGGCAGTCGGCCGGATCGCGACCGGGAATTCGGCCGCGACCGGGGCGACGCCAAACCGTGGCAGAAACGAGATTCCTCCTCGCCGGATCGCGCCGAGCGGCAAACGCGTACAGCCCGTGAAGGTGCGCGGAATTTCGACCGTCCAAAATTCGACAAGCCGCGCTACGACAATCCGCGCGGTCGCGATACCGGTGATCGCCCGCGTTTTTCGCGTCCGCGCGAGGATCGCCCTGAAGGCGATCGTCCGTTTCGCGAGCGTCCGAAATTCGATCGTCCTCGCGAGGACCGGCCGAAATTTGACCGCCCGCGTCGGGATCGCAACAGCGACCCTGGGCGTCCGGAAGGCCGCGCGGACTGGCAGGAGCATCCCCGCAGCGAGGGGCGTGGCCGGGACTTCGATCGTCCCCGCCGCGACAATGAGGACGACAGCAAGGTCTTTGCCAAACGCCCGGCGTTCGGCGGGCGCGGCGCTTATCGCGAGCGCGCACTTGATGAGCGGCGGCAGGCGCGTCCGCCAAAGGTCAAGAAATCCGGCGAACGCATCGCCAAGGTGGTGTCACGGGCGGGGCTTGCCTCGCGCCGCGACGCCGAAGAATGGATCGTGCAGGGGCGCGTCACCGTCAACGGCCGGGTGATCAATTCTCCCGCGCTCGACGTCACCGAAAACGACGTGGTCACCGTGGACGGTCAGCCATTGCCGCCGCGCGAGCGCACGCGGCTGTTCCTGTACCACAAGCCGCGGGGGCTGATGACGACCCATGCCGATCCCGAGGGGCGGCCAACGGTGTTCGACAACCTGCCCGAAGGCCTGCCGCGGCTGATCAGCATCGGCCGGCTCGACTTCAATACCGAAGGTCTTTTGCTGCTGACCAATGACGGCGGGCTCGCACGCGCGCTCGAATTGCCTGAGACCGGCTGGCTGCGGCGTTATCGCGTCCGCGCCCATGGCGAAGTCACCCAAGGCCAACTCGACGAACTGAAAAAAGGCGTCGAGATCGACGGCGTCAAATACGGTTCGATCGACGCTACGCTGGAGCGCGACCAGGGCGCCAACGTCTGGCTGGTATTTGCGATCCGCGAAGGCAAGAACCGCGAGGTGCGCAACGTGATGGCGCATCTGGGTCTCGAAGTGAACCGACTGATCCGGGTGTCTTACGGCCCGTTCCAGCTTGCCGAACTCGTCGAGGGTACGGTGGAGGAGGTCAAGACGCGGGTGCTGCGCGAGCAACTCGGGGAAAAGATCGCAACGCTTGCCGGCGCTGATTTCAACCGGCCCATGCCGGGCCAAGCGATCACGACGTCCGAAGATGAAGCGGCCGACCCACCGCGCGGCAAAAAGCCGTTCAAACCCGCCGGCAAGAGCGCGCTGATCGCTGACCGCAAGGGCCGTCGCGTACTGGTGCAGCGCACCGGTAGCGAAGAGTCGCGCGCCCGCAACGAGGAAGAGGCGAATGGCTATGGTCCGCCGCGCCGTCCCAAGCGGGGCTATCACGGCAAGCGCGACCTGAAGCCGCAGGATGAGTAATTCATGCGAGTCGTTGGAGGCAGACTGAAGGGCCGCAATCTCGCCTCGCCCTCCTCGCGCGATATCCGTCCGACCGCGGACCGCTTGCGCGAGGCGATCTTCAACATCCTGATCCACGCCTATGACGATCCGATTGAGGACGCGCGCGTGCTCGACTTGTTTGCGGGTACCGGCGCGCTCGGTATCGAGGCGATCTCGCGCGGCGCCAAATTCACGCTCTTTGTCGACAACGGCGCCGAGGCGCGTGCCTTGATGCGCGACAATGTCGAGGCGCTGGGTCTTGGCGGCGTGACGAAAGTCTATCGCCGCGACGCCACCAACCTCGGTCCGGCGCATCCGATGGAACCGTTCTCGCTGGTGTTCCTCGATCCGCCCTATGCCAAGGGATTGGCCGACAAGGCGCTGGTCTCGCTGCGTGGTGGAGGCTGGCTGGCGCCAAGTGCGCTGCTCGTGGTCGAGGAAGCAAAAGCTGCCGCGTTCAAAGCGGCCGAGGGTTTTTCGGAACTGGAACGTCGCGCCTACGACGACACCGAGTTTGTGTTTTTACGCACCGACGATATCTAGGTCGAACGTCGTCCCCGCGAAAGCGGGGACCCATAACCACCGGAGTTTGTAGTTGCGGTAACTCGTCGTTCTGGCGTGCTCGGCGAGAGCCGCCGGTGGTGATGGGTCCTGGCTCGCGTGGAGCCTGTCATCGGGCGCGCATTCGCGCGACCTGTTGGCTTGGCCGGGACGACAGTGTGCTAAGGTCACTACCTTCGCCCGAACAGCTTCTCGATATCCGAAAGCTTCAGTTCCACGTAGGTCGGCCGACCGTGATTGCATTGGCCGGAATTGGGGGTGTCTTCCATCTCGCGAAGCAGCGCATTCATCTCTTCGGGCTTCAGAAGACGGCCGGCGCGGACCGAGCCATGGCAGGCCATGGTAGCTGCGACATGCATCAGCCGCCGTTCCAGCGGCAACGCTTCGTCCCATTCCGCCATATGCTCGGCGAGATCGCGCAGCAGTGAACCGGCATTGGTCTTGCCGAGCAGCGACGGCGTCTCGCGCACCGCGACCGCGCCGGGGCCGAAGGATTCGATCGCAAGCCCGAAGGATGCCAGTTCGTCGCTGCGTTCCAACAATCGCTCGACGGTGGCCTCGTCGAGTTCGACGATTTCCGGGATCAGCAGGATTTGCCGTTGCACGCCGTTTTTCGCCAGCGAAGCTTTCAATCTCTCATAGACGATGCGCTCATGCGCGGCGTGCTGGTCGATGACAATGAGCCCGTCACGGGTCTGCGAGACGATATAGGTCTCGTGAATCTGCGTCCGGGCCGCGCCGAGCGGACAATCGAGCAGGTCGGCCGGCGGCTGCTCCTGAAAGCGAACGTCAGCGGTCGGCGCGCCGACATCGAAGGCCGCCTGGCCCGGTTCGGCGAAAGCGGTGCGCGCGCCGTTTTCAGAGGCTGGCTGCGCCCCGACGGGAAAAGCCGGCGAGCGCCGCCAGTCCCAGTTCGTTCGCCTGTCAAATGCCTGTCGTGGCGCAAAGGCGGGGCGCAGCGCATCGATCACGTTGCTGCCGGTATTGGCCGCGGTGCGCTTGCCTTCGCGCGCCAGGCCTTCCTTGAGCGCATGCACGATCAAGGCGCGCACGAGTCCCGCATTGCGGAAGCGCACCTCGGTTTTGGCGGGATGAACGTTGGCGTCGACCTCTCTTGACTGAAGAGTTACGAACAGCGCCACCACGGGATGACGGTCACGCGGCAAATAATCGGCGTAGGCGGCGCGCACCGCGCCCAGGATCAGCTTGTCGCGAACGGGCCGGCCGTTGACGAAGAGATATTGCCCAAGCGCATTGGCGCGCGTCAGCGACGGCGCCGCGGCAAATCCCTCGACCACGACGCCTTCGCGTTCGGAGCGAACGTCAATTGCGCTGGAGCGAAAATCCGCGCCCAGGATATCGCCGAGCCGCGTCAACTGTCCGGGCGCGCCGGGAAGCGCAGCGGCCCAGGTGACGGGGCCTCGCTCTTCACCCGCCAGCGTAAAGGCAATGTCGGGCCGCGCCATGGCCAGCCGCCGCACCACCTCGCGGATCGCCTCGGCTTCGGTGCGGTCGGTCTTGAGGAACTTCAACCGCGCCGGCGTCGCATAAAAGAGGTCGCTGACCTCGACGCGGGTACCTTGCGACAATGCGGCCGGCGCGATCGCCGATTTGATCCCGCCTTCCACCGACAGCGACCAGGCGTGCGGCCCGCCGGCATGGCGGGTAGTGATGTTGAGTTTCGCCACGGCGCCAATCGAGGGCAGCGCCTCGCCGCGGAATCCCAGCGTGCGGATCGACAGCAGGTCCTCGTCGTCGAGCTTGGAGGTGGCGTGACGTTCGACCGCCAAGATAAGGTCGGCATGGGTCATGCCGCCGCCATCGTCGGTGATGGCGATCTTTCGCCGGCCGCCGCCGTCGGTGAAGATATCGATCCGGCTTGCGCCGGCATCGATGGCGTTCTCAACGAGTTCCTTGACCACGCTCGCCGGGCGCTCGACCACCTCGCCCGCCGCGATGCGGTTGACGACTTGCTCAGGCAATTGTCGGACGGGCATTCAACTCACTCGCAGGTGGAGAGCTAATTTAGGGGGTTTTCCGGCGTTCCGGGAGGGTAAAGCCGGAGAAGTCCCCCGTTTGCTTTAATCGTCGAAGCGGGCGGAGCCTCGCTTTGCCTTGACGTCGCTGCGGCGCTTTTTGCCCTCGAGCCGGCGCTTTTTCGAAGCAAATGTCGGTCGGGTCGCGCGCCGTGGAACCGGACGTATCATGGCCTCGCGCAACAACTCGACGAGACGCTCGATCGCATCGCTCCGGTTACGCTCCTGGGTGCGAAAGCGCTGCGCGTGAATGACGATCACGCCGTCCTTGGTCATGCGCTGACCGGCAAGCCGCTCCAGCCGCGCCGCGGCGTCGTCCGGCAGCGTGAGCCGGCGAGCGTCGTATCGCAACTGCACGGCGGTAGAGAGCTTGTTGACATTCTGCCCGCCGGGTCCGGAGGCGCGAACAAAGGAAATATCGATGTCGTTTTCGTCGATCGAAAGGTCGCGGGCAATCCGCAGCATTGGCGTCACCGAACCGAAAAGCGATTCCTTCATGGAATCGGGCTTTTCGGAGAATAACGGTTTTGCGTGCGATTTGCTTGACCGGGGAGGGCTCAATTCGCCTTCATGGGCACCGCAGCCACCGGCTGGGCGGCGGCCTGCGGTGCGCGGCCGACGATGACGGTCAACAGACCGTCGCCCCACAACCTGCGCGCAGCCTTTCTGGCGTCATCGATCGTGACCGCATCGACGATGGCGTTGCGGCGCTCCAGATAGTCGATCGGCAGACGATCGAGCTGGTATTGCAGCAGCGCGGAGGCGAGCTTCGATGAGGTATCGAGGGAGAGCATTCGCGAGCCCTTGAGGTACGATTTGGCTTCATCGAGCTCCCGTTCGGTCGGGCCGTCTTCTGCGATGCGGCGGACTTCGCGGTTGATGGCATCGACCGTTTCGCCGGCGCGGTCGGCTCGCGTTCCGGTCGAGCCGGCAAACAGGGCGGAGTGGGTCATCCACGCCAGCGAGTCGGAGATCGAATAGGCAAGGCCGCGCTTCTCGCGGACTTCGCGGTAGAGCCGCGATCCCGATCCGCCGCCGAGAACGTGATTGACGACAAAGGCCGCCATGAAATCCGGATCGCTGCGCTTGATACCGGGGCCGCCGAAGGTCACCACGGTCTGCGGTACATCGAGCGCGATGAACTCTCGCTGCGGAGGCCTGTTGGCCTTGATCTCGGAGACCGGCGTGAGCTTCGACCTGGCAGGCAGTCCGCCAAATGTCCGGTCCAGCAATGCTCCGAGTGAAGCGGCGTCGATATCGCCGACCACGGCAATTTTCAAATGTTCCTTCGTCAGCACGCGGCCGACATAATCTCTCATGTCGGCCACAGTGATCTTGGGAACGCTTTCCAGCGTGCCGCCGGCCGCCCGCCCATAGGGATGATCGCCAAATGCGATCTCCAGGAATTTGCGGCTGGCGAGCGAACCCGGGTTGGTTGTTTCGCGCCTCAAGCCGGACATGAGCTGCGTGCGGATGCGTTCGACGTCGGTGCTGTCGAAATGCGGCGAGGTCAGCGACGTCCGCAAAAGGTCGAAGGCTTCGTCCTTGTTGTCCTTGAGCATGCGCAAGGAGCCGCGGAAATAATCCCGCGTGACGCTGAAGCCAAGCTCGATGGCCCGCCGGTCCAGATGTTCGTGAAACGCCCTGGAGTCGAGGTCGGCCGAGCCTTCATCGATGAGGTCGGCCACCATATTGCCGACGCCGGGTTTGCCAGGCGGGTCCTGGGTAGCGCCGCCGTCCATGGCAAATTCCATGGCGACGAGCGGCACGGTGGCATCTTGCACAAACCACGCCTCGATGCCGCCGGGTGAAGTCAGGAGCTGGATCTTGGCGGCGGCGTGCGAAGGCGCCGGCATCATCGTCATCAGGATCAAACATGCACCAATCAGATATTCACGCGCCGCGCCGATCTCTGGGAAGGTCACGAGCGTTTCTCCGCGTATTTGGGCGTTTCGTCCTTGATGAGATAGCCGGTTACCGAACGTTTCTTGTCGAGCCATTCTTGCGCGGCATGGCGAACCTGGTCGGCGGTCACGGCGCGGATGCGCTCGGGCCACTTCCTGATGTCCTCGATGCTGAGACCAGTTGTCATCGCCGCGCCGTACCAGCGGGCAAGGGTGGCCTGATTGTCTTGAGCGTAGACGGTCTCGGCGATCAACTGCGTCTTGACGCGGTCGAGATCTTCAGCGCGAACGCCGTTCTGTCCGATGTCCGCGATCACATCGTCGATGGCCTGCTCGACTTGCGCGAACGTCACGCCGGTCCTCGGCGCCGCCGATATCGCAAACTGCGTTGCGTCGAGCGAAACGCCTTGATAGGAGGCGGTGGCGTTCACCGCCAGCGGCTGGTCGATCACCAGCCGGCGATAGAGATAGGAGTTGCTGCCGCCGCCCATCAGCTGCGCCAGCACGTCAAGCGCGGCGCTCTCTCCGGCCGCAGCCGTCGTGGAGGACGGGACCAGATAGTAGCGCCGCAGGCTCGGCTGTTCGACGCGGGGATCGGACAGGGTGACCGTACGCGGCGCGGCCGGCTCGGGCTCTTGCGGACGAATCCGCTGCGCCGGAATCGCCGGCTGCGCGGCGACGACGCCAAACGTCCGCTCCGCCATCGGCCGTACCTCATCGAGATCGACGTCGCCGGCAATCACGAGTATGGCGTTGTTGGGCGCATAAAAACGTTTGTAGAAGGCGAGCGCGTCCGCGCGATTAAGCTTCTCGATCTCCTGATGCCAGCCGATCACGGGCCGCCCATAGGGGTGGTTGAGATAAAGCGCCGCCATGATCTGTTCGGCAAGCCGCGCCTCGGGATTATTGGCCACCCGCATGTTGAATTCCTCGAGCACGACGTCGCGCTCGGGCAATACGTTTTCATCCTTCAGGACGAGGCCCGTCATGCGATCGGCCTCGAACTCCATCATCTTGCCGAGTTGTTCGCGCGGCACGCGCTGGAAATAGCCGGTGTAGTCGGCGGAGGTGAAGGCATTCTCGTTGCCGCCGATTCGCAGCACCGTTTGGGAAAATTCGCCGGCCGGATGCTTGCTCGTGCCCTTGAACATCAGGTGTTCAAGAAAATGCGCAAGGCCGGACTTGCCGGGCGTCTCGTCGGCGGAGCCGACCTTGTACCAGATCATCTGGGTGACGACCGGCGTGCGGTGATCCGGAATCACCACGACCTGGAGTCCGTTGTCGAGGGTGAATGAAGCCGGCGGTGCGGGCGTGGCCGTGGTCTCGGCCGTTGCGGCATTTGGAAGTGCGGCAAGCGCTGCAATCAGGCCGGCGAACAGGGAAACCCGGAATCTCCGCGGTGATGTCATGGACGGTCTGGAAGCCCGGAAACGGGGAGTTGGCGCTTGCTGCCCGTCGGGCTGCAAGCTTCGAAAGCGAATGTCCAAAACTCCACCAGTGCCTACTTTCCGAAGTTCGCAAGCAATTGCAGCAACCTCTGAAGCGAACTTCGGAATCAAAGGAGCGATGGCGCCGCGGATTGAGCGGCGCCCAAGCAGGGTCGGGAAAACCGGATGACCCTATGTCTTAGTGAGCGGCTTCTCAGTGAACGACGCTGGATGCGCTGGACATCTGGCTAAGCGGGTTCTTGTCCGGATTGGCCGTGCCATCCAGCCAGCCCTTCTTTTGTTCGCCATAGGCATAGTTCGTCGACGGGGTCTGGTACCCAACCGGCGGCTGGGTCAAGGCCTGGCGTACCGGCTCCGTGCCGGGCTCAACCTGCACAGCTTTGCCGCTGCCGCCGAACAGGTTACCGATGCCAATGCTATCAGCCAGCTCCGATGCGCCGCCCGTGAACAAATCGCCCGGCTTGTCATAGACTGGATCGGTGAGTGCCGTGCCATTGCGGTCGCTGGCGTAGGCCGGACGCGTCGTCCCCGGGGCCGGCGGTTGCCCCGCCTGCGGGTCTACCGGCGGTGCGATGTTGATGGGCTGCGGCAGCGCGCCTGCGGTGGTAACGAGCACGCGGCCCGGAGGCGGCGCGGCCTTCTTCTTCGCGGCGATAACAGCCTTGCGCTGGCGCTCGTCAGGATCCTTGGGCCAATTCGCGACCGGCGCGTCGTTGGCAGAGACCGGCGGCGGGAGATCGAGTGTCGGAGGCACCACCAGCGGCGACCGCTCGCGGTAGTCGATGCCGTGGTTATCCATGTTGGTGCCGCGGATCGTGCCGTAGAAGCCGTCCATGATCTTTTCGGAGAAGGACCTGTCGTCTTCGCCGGCGCGCGCGGCAACGGCGGTCACGACAAAGCCAACGGCCAAGGGGACCACGACGAGACGAAGGGAACGGAATGCCATGATCGACGATCCTCTCAAAATCGGCGTTTACTGTCCAAACTTTTGCGGCCCGTTTAGGCGCGCCGCGACAGACCTGCAAAGCCCAAACTCAACGGCTAATATTAGCCGGATCAGGGCGCTTTTACGGCGGGTATCCCCAAAAACGAGTCATACAACAGGGCGGCAACCCCGGCAACAATTGCTACATCGGCGAGGTTAAAGACATACCAATTGAAGGTATTATCGCCGATCTGGACGTGGAACAGGGCAAAATCGACCACCGCGCCGTAGACCAGGCGGTCGATGCCGTTTCCGACCGCCCCGCCGATGATCAACCCGAGGGCTAACGAGGCGATCAGGGTGCGCGACCGGGCCATCCAGATTGCCAGGACCAAGACCGCTACCGCCTTGATCGCCATCAGGGCGATCTGGGCCGTCGGACCGTCGTTCTGAAACCACCCGAAGCTGATGCCCTGATTCCAGGCCAGGACCAGGTCGAAGAAGGGGGTGAGCTTGACCGTGCCACGGTGGGCAATGTCGAACACCCGGACCAGCCAGAACTTCGAAGCCTGGTCGAGCACCAGCGTGACGAAGGCCACGATCACGCCGAGGCGCAGGTGGAGACTCAAGGCGTCACTCCCAACGCCTTCCATTCGCGCAGCGCAACGGCATCCCGTGGCGACACGTCGGGATATTCGGTATCGTCGCCGACGGTGGGGAGGATCTTCCATGACCGGGCGCATTTCTTGCCCACGGCCTTTTCGACCACAACGGCGACATTGGGCACGTCGTTCAAACGGAAAGCACCAGCCGGGGCCTCGCTCTCCCGGACCTCATAGTTCGAGGTGATGCAGACTTCGGCCAGATCGACATCGAACAGAGTAGCCAGGGTTTGCCTGTCCGAAACATAGATGACGGGCGAGGCTTCCAGCGACGAGCCGATGTTTTTCGCGGCCCGCTCGAGTTCAAGCGCCCCGGTGACGACGCGGCGTACAGCGCGAATGGTTTCCCACTTCGCCGCCAGGGCGTCGTCGCGGAACGCCTGCAGCCCATCGGGGAACAACGTCAGATGCACGGAGGCCTCCGCGCCGGGTCTGTACAGCGACCAGGCTTCCTCACAGGTGAAGCTCAAGACGGGTGCGAGCCACCGCAGGATCGCATCGCAGATCAAGTCGATGGCAGTCAACGCGGCCTTGCGCGCCAGCGATGACGGCGGATCGCAGTACAGCGTGTCCTTGCGGATATCGAAATAGAAAGCCGACAATTCGCTGTTCATGAATGCCGAGAGGCTGGCAACCACGGTCTTGTAATCGAACTCGGCATAGGCCTTGCTGACGATCGTTGCCCGTCCGGCGAGTTCATGCAGCATCAGCCGCTCGAGCTCGGGCATGTCGGCCTGCGCCACAGCGTCATCGCGCTTGAAATGGTGCAGCGTGCCGAGCATCCAGCGGACGGTGTTGCGGAGCTTGCGATAGGTTTCGATGGTGTTCTTGAGGATTTCAGGGCCGATGCGCTGGTCGTCGGCATAGTCGGTGGCGCAGACCCACAGCCGCAGAATGTCGGCGCCGGACTGCGCGATCACCTTTTGCGGCTCGACGGTGTTGCCGAGCGATTTCGACATCTTGCGGCCGTTCTCGTCGAGCGTGAAGCCGTGCGTGAGCACGACATCATAGGGAGCGCGGCCACGGGTGCCGCAACTCTCCAGCAGTGAGGAGTGAAACCAGCCCCGGTGCTGGTCCGAGCCTTCGAGATACATCACGGTATCCTGGCCACCATCGATCTTGCGAACGATGTGGCCGAGATTGGGAAAATTCTGGCGATCTTCCAGCACGAACGCATGCGTCGAGCCGGAGTCGAACCAGACGTCGAGAATGTCGTCGACCTTCTTCCAATCTTCGTTGGCGCGGGGCCCGAGAAAGCGCGCGCGGGCGCCGTCGCGGTACCAGGCGTCCGCACCTTCTTCCATGAAGGCTTCACAGATCCGCTGGTTGACGATGTCGTCTTGCAGGATCTCCGCCGAGCCATCCCCCTTTTCGCGCACGAACACCGCGATCGGCACGCCCCAGGCGCGCTGGCGCGAGATCACCCAATCCGGGCGGTTCACGATCATGCCGTTGATACGGTTTTGCCCCGCCGGCGGCACCCATTGCGTGACCGAGATCGCGTGTAGCGCGCGGGCACGCAGGGTGTCCCCACGCTTGGCCTTGCCGTTCTCGACGATGTCCTTGTCCATCGCAATGAACCATTGCGGCGTATTGCGGAAGATCACGGGCTTCTTCGAGCGCCACGAATG
>NZ_JBAVCF010000075.1:0-2103 GCF_049586575.1 Bradyrhizobium sp. | reverse complement strand
CCGACCGCTTGGAAAACCTCACGCCTGACCAGCATGCAGGCGGCGGTCACGCAGGTCAGATCCTGCTCCAGAATGGCACGCCCGAAATATCCCGCAGAGCCGCGCGGCCAATGCTTCCAGGCATGATCGGCGATGCCGTCTACGCCAAGGATGACGCCGGCATGCTGGATGGCATTGGATGGGTAGTACAGCATCGAACCGACCGCTCCTACGCCTTCGAGGCTTGCACGGACGACAAGCTGATCCAGCCAGTCTTTGCTGATCACTTCGACATCATCGTTGAGAAAACAAAGCATACAGCCGTCGCTCGACCGGGCCCCCAGATTGCTGACGCGTGAAAAATTGAAAGCTCTGTCCTCGTATTCGACTACCCGCACGCGGGGATGTTTGAGAATTTTCGCGAGTATGTCGTTGCGTCGTGCCGCGTCAACGCGGTCCACGTGAGCGACAAGGACGAGCTGAAAATTTTTGGAGCTTGATTTTGTCAATACCGAAGCAAGGCATGTGGTTGCGGTGCCACCGGAAAGGGTGGTGGGCACGATCACACTGACCAGCGGCATCGTCGTTGGGTTGTCGTACTCGACCTGGTAGTAGCTTTGGAGCGCCGGCTTAACTTGGGCGCTCACGCCGAGCCGCTGCAAATGCCCGGCGATCGCCCTCCTCCCGGCCTCCCAGGCGTAGGACTTGGCGGAAGCTGTACTCGCTGTCGAATCCGGTAGGGCGCGCCAATGATAAAGAACGCGCGGAATGTGCCTGATGCGATCAGGTGTCGTTCGCTCTGCGCAGCGCAGGACCAGATCGTAATCCTGGGAACCCTCAAAGCCTTTACGAAATCCGCCAACCTCCTGCACGAGGCTGCGGCGAAACACGCCGAGATGCGAAAAGGCATTCTGTGAGAGCATGAGCGCGGGATTCCACGCCGACTTGAAATACGGTCCGAAGTGTTTACCCGTTCGGTCAATCTTGTCTTCATCGGAAAAGAGCAGATCAACGTCCGGATGCGCCGCGATCTCGCGCGCAACCCAAAACAGCGCGTCCTCGCTCAATAGGTCGTCGGCATCCATAAGGGCGGCGTATTCACCGCTGGCCAACGCCAGCGCCGTGTTCGAGTTCTCGCTGATATGGCCGTTTTCATCGCGAAACGTCACGCGAATGCGCGAGTCGTCCGCGGCAAACCGCTCCAGCAGCGGCCGAATGCCGGGTAGCGTTGACGCGTCGTCGGAGATGCACAATTCCCAGTGCGGATAAATCTGACGGCGAACCGACTCGATTGCCTGCTCAATCCATTTCGGGTCGATATCGTAGCTCGGCATGATGACAGAGATTGTCGGGTGCACCGGCCACGTGGCGATTTCCGCCCGCATCGTGTCGCGCAGCACGGGGCTAATCACGCCGTATCTTTTAATCCATAGACGGTACTGGCGCGATGCCAGGCGGCTGTGGGCCAGCAATCGCCTTGAGCGAAAAAGGATCCTGCGGATAGCGCGCGCGAGCGTCCACTTGATCCGTGTCAGTCCGCGCTCGACGTGGAACATGATCAGTGCGCCGGTTCACATCCGCCACAGGTCGATATTTTCGGGACGCGCGGCGCGGTCGAGCACCCCCTTGACGTCGAACACGACGCCGTTGCCGCCGTGGAGCAGCCGCGTCACCATCGGCCAGCTGCCGGCTACGAAATCGCGATGGCTGACCGCCAGGATGATCGCATCGGCCGGCTCGAGTTTCTCGAACGGAACGAGCGTTACGCCATATTCGCGCGCTGCCTCGCCAGCGTCGGCCTCCGGATCGGTCACTTGCACGCGCAAGCCAAATGACTCGATCTCGGAAACGATGTCGACAACCTTGCTGTTGCGCACGTCCGGCACGTTTTCCTTGAAAGTCACGCCCAGCACGATGACACCGTTCGTGCCGCGGCCGAGTTTGACGAGGCGCCGTACGCACTCCCGGCCGATCAGATGACCCATGGAATCGTTGACGCGGCGGCCCGCCAGCACGACCTGCGGATGGTAGCCGAGGCGCTCGGCCGCATGCGTCAGATAATAGGGATCGACGCCGATACAGTGGCCGCCGACCAGGCCGGGCGTGAACGGCAAGAAATTCCAC
>NZ_JBAVCF010000074.1:0-15937 GCF_049586575.1 Bradyrhizobium sp. | reverse complement strand
GGTCGATTCCAGCGTCCCGGTATTGGTGATGCCGACATTGTGCAGCCTGCTGGCGCTGGTCGAGTTCAGCGTCCCGGCATTGGTCAGCGTACCGTTGTCGATCTCGCTGCCGGCGAGGTCGAGAGTTCCGAAGTGGCTCGCATCGGTAAAGTCGACCTGGAGGGTGCCGCCGTTGTTGGTGACAGTTTCGTCGCTCAACACCAGCGTTGCGGTGTTCTCGACCTCGATCGTTCCGGTATTGGTAAACCGGGCAGGATCGATGGTAAGCGTGCCGCCGACGATATCGATGGCGCCGGAATTGACGATGGTGGCGCCGGTTATGAAGCTGGCGCCGGTCGAATCGAGGACGCCAAAAATATCGAGGGTGCCGCCGGAGATCGTAGCGTTGTTCAGCGTCACGGTGTCATCGATCGTCAGCGTGTCGGCATCGATGAAGCTGCCCGAAAGCGTCGCGTCGTCCAGCGTCACCCCCGACAGCGTCAGCGTCACCGCCGGATCGACCGTGATGTCGCCGGTGACCGTCGCGTTCTCGATCTCGCTGTTGGCACTGACGGTCACGTCGGTCGCCGCATCAGTCCCACCCGACAATGTTACGCCATCGAGCGTTACCGTATTCAGCGTCAGCGTGTCGGCATTGGTGAAGCTGCCCGAAAGCGTCACATCGTCCAGCGTCACCTCGGAAAGCGTTAGTGTGCCGCCGATCACCGTGACGTCGCCGCCACCATCGATCGTCGCGTTCTCGATTTCGGTCGCGGAACTGACCAACAAGGTACCGGCGTCGTCAATCGTGCCACCAAGAATTGACGTGTTGTCCGTCAATGTGAGCGTCACCGTGGCATCAATGATCAGTTCGTTGTTGTTGGTGACGGTGACATCATCGAACGTTGTGCCACCTGTCTTGATCTCAACGACCCCCTCATTGGGGCTGCTCGGATCGTGAATGAGCAGGTTGCCGCGGGTAATCGTCGTACCACCGTCAAGCACAAGCGTGACGGTCGGACCCTCGCCACCATCGACATGGATCGTTCCCGCATTGGTCACGCTAACGTCATTCAGCGTCGCGCCGCCAGCGCTCTCGATGTCGAGCATGCTGTTGGCAGCAATCGTCATGTCGCCGTGGGTGATCGACGTACCATCCAGTAGGACGAGGATCGAGCCGGAAATGGTATTGACCCCGATCTCGATCTTGCTCGGCGACTCGCCGCTGGCGCCAGTGACAGTCACGCCATCCAGTGTCGCACCCTCCGTGCTCTCGACATCGAGCGTGCTGGAAGCCGCGATCGCCATATTGCCGTTAGTGATCGAGGTGCCTTCCGCAACTATCAGGGTCGACCCGCCCTCGGCTTTGACACCGATCTCGATCGTGCTCGGCGCATCGCCGCTGGTGCCGGCGACGGTGACGCCGTCCAGCGTCGCATCCGCTGCGCTCTCGACATCGAGCGCGCTCTCAGCCGCGATCGTCATGTTGCCGCCGACGATCGAGGCACCATCCTTAAGCGTCAGAATGGAACCGCCTTCCGTGCCGACACCGATCTCGATCGTCCCAAACGACGTCGCCGCAACGCCGTCCAGCGTCGCGCCGCCCGCGCTCTCGACATCGAGTATGCTGTCGGCGCCAATCGTCATGAAGTCGTTGGCGATCGACGCGCCATCCAGCATTGTCAGGGTGGAACCACCCTCGGTATTGACGCCGATCTCGACAACGCTTGAAGACTCGCCGCTGGTGCCGGTCACCGCGACCCCGTCCAGTGTCGCGCCGCCAGCGCTCTCGACATCGAGCACGCTGCTGGCGTCAAGCGTAATCTCACCCTGGGTGACGGTCGCCCCGGAGGCCAGTTTCAGGGTGGCGCTATCGTCGACCTTCAGCGTCCCGTCCGCATTGGCGACGTCGACCTCGACATTGAGCGTGCCGCGGGCAAGCTCGATCGTGCCGGAATTCGTGATGCTGCTCGAATCCTTGAAATCGCCGCCCTGCTGCAGCGTCAACAAGCCGGAATTTTGCAGCATGCTGTTCTGCAGTATTTCAGCGATCCCGCCGATGCTGATGGTGCCGAAATTCCTGAGGATCGAATCGGCGTTCAGGTGAAGGCCACCGCTGCCGATCGTGAGCGTATTGTGATTGTCGAGTTCCGGCTTGTTCGTATCCTCGTCCGGCGAGATGCCGGCGAGGTTGTTCATGGTCACGGAGTCGGCGAACGCCGCAGACGTGATGATGACAGGATAGAACGGCGTCCCGCTCTGCGCCGGATCGGTAACAATGATGACGTCATCGGAAGCGGTCGGAGCCACGCCGGTCTGCCAATTCGCGCCCTGAGCCCAGTCACCCGGCGCCGGCGAGCCAGTCTCGTGGGTCTCACTCCAGATCTCGCCGGCGATCTTGATGGTGATCGAGAACGGAGCCGTGGCCGTCTCGTCATCCGGTCCGTAGTTGTTGTTGACGGTGGCGTTGTAGTTCAGCGTCAGCGTGCTGCCCACGGCGAGGGAACTAAGGGCGCTGGCGGGAATGCTGTAGCTCCAGCCGTTGTTACCGTTACCCGGATTCGCGCTCAAGGAGAGCGCGGCTTCCAGCGTCTGGAGCTGCTGCGCACTCAGCGTGAGATTGTTTCCTTTGGCATCCTGATAGGTGAAAGAGCTGAATGACGCCGACAGCGTCGGACGGTCGGTGACATTGCCGTCCTTGAACGTGATCGTGCCGGATGTCGTGTCCTGCGAAGGGCCGGTCGCGTTAGGCCGTTCGACAAGGACGCCGTTGTTCGCGTGAATGCTCAGCTGCCCGGGAAGGTGAGGGATGATGAGCGGGGGCGTGGCGGAGCTACCGCCGGAGGCGTTTCCGTTGAAGTTGAGCGTGACCGGAATGAACGTTGCGACGGTCGATCCGATGGGAAACTGGCTCGGCTGTAGCGGCAGCTGAATGACGACATCGGTGAAGTGGTCGAAGGATTTCGTGTTGGAATTGTCCGAGAATTTCAGCGTGAACACGTCCTGGATCAGCTTTTGTATCTCGGGCGACAACGGAGCCAGCGTCTGGCTCATGATCCCGTTCGAAATGTTGATCTGCAAACCGGCGTGATCGACGACGGCGAGCGGCGTGAGCGTCGTCTTGTCGAACAGGATGTAGGATCCCGTCGAGCCATCCGGCTCGACCAGGACCTGGAATTTTGCGTCCGGCGTGGCGCCGGGCACGTTGAAGTCGATCTCGACCAGAACCGCCGTGCCGCGGATGCCCATGGTCGCAACCGGCGTATCGACCTTCATATCGCCGTGTTTCGCCGTCTCGCCGGCGACGAAGGTGATGGTGCCAGCCACCAGGCTCAGCAATGACGAGTTGTTCGACCCGTTCGGGTCGTACACCATCTCATTCAGCACCATGCGCGCATTCGACGACAGGCCGAACACGGTGCCGTCGATGAAAGTAATGCCGAGCGTCGAATCCGATCCGGATGCGACGACGTCGCCTTTTTCGACGTTGTCGCCGTTGTTGAGGATGATCGAGACGCCGTTGCGGATCGCGGTTGCGGTGCCCGTCAGCTTGGTCACATGGCCAATGACCTGATGGACGCCCGCAGCGCCGTCGGCTTGCGCATATTGGACTTCGCCGGCAAGCGCGGTGACGATATCGCCCGTGAGATGAGCGCCGTCGGGGGACGCCAGCGACGCGCGATGTTCGCCCCTGAAATAGTCATGGACGACCACTTCCCGGCCGTCGCCGGAAAGAACGAGGTCAACACCGGCTCGCTTGAACTCGGCGCCAAACAGCAGATGCGCGTCGGAAACGACGACGGCACCCGACGGAACATGGGTCGCGTGAACCGTCTCGGACTGAATGTGACCGAACGGAAGCAGACCCAAAGCCTCGGAAGCCTTGGCATCAAAATTGCCAAAGTAACTCACCGGCCCACCGCAATAGTTAATAAATATATAAATTTCAAAGGTCTAAGCTCCCTTATCATCAGCAGGACGATCGCGAAACCATCTCTTGATTGCAAAAGACCTGCCCGAGCTAGGAAACGGTGGATATTCTTCGGCAGTCCAGCTCATTCTCTTCCTATAAAATGATGTAAAGGCTTCGTAAATTGCTGTATTAGGTACGTATTTGTTTGACTATGAGATTGCTATTGAGCATTCATAAGTAATATATTTCTTATCTATATTATCTATAGCCTTGTCGTTTCCCGCATCTGGTAATACTGCGCCGGTTCCCGCCCCGGGAATGTGAGCTGAATTACAAAACCGACAAGTTTCGACAAATTAGCCATACTGGCCGGAAATCGCTCTGCGAGCCCGTCGGCGCCAGCCTTCCCTAAAATTTTAGTGAAATCGGAAGGCGCCCTTCAGCCTGTTTGGGACATTCGCGCCAACGACGTGCGCCATTAAGCAGAATAAAAGCACCTCCGCCCATCATCCCACAAAACGACCCGGTCACGCGCGCCTCAAGGCGCCGGCGATGCCTGGGCGACGGGGGTGTCGGATGAGTTACTTCAGTCATGGGCATGCCGGGCGTGCCATCGTTCTTGCCTTGACCCTGATCTGGTTCGGGCCGGCAGCCAATCTCAATGCCGGGACCCTGATTTCGCCGGGAACGCTGGATCTGATTCGCAAGTCGGCCGAGCCTTTTCGGCTGTCGGCGACACGATTGGATGGCGGCGGCCTGATGGAAAAATGGAACGGCGTCGAACGCAAGCTGGAGGACGACATGGTGCAACTCGCGCTGTGCGATGGCGACCGCGAACGCTGCGTGTCGCCGGCCGCCCTGCGATTCCTCGCCATCGTGGATACGGCACGCGCCCGTGAAGGACGCGCCCGGTTCGGCGAGATCAATCGCGCCATCAACCTGGCGATCAAGGCGACGAGCGACATGGCCCAATATGGCCAGATCGACGTCTGGAGCCCGCCTCTCGACACCTTTGCTTCCGGCGCGGGTGACTGCGAGGATTACGCCATCGCCAAAATGGTCGCGCTGCGGATGGCGGGCGTCTCCACCGAGGATATCAGGCTCGTCGTGTTGCGCGACACGCTTCGCGGCGAGGATCACGCGGTCGTGCTGGCGCGGCTCGAAGGCCACTGGCTGACCCTCGATAACCGGCGCATGGCGATGATCGAGGATATCGACGTCAGAAACCACCGGCCGCTCTTCGTCATCAGTGATAGCGGCGTCATGCGCTACGACCAACAGTCTCCGTCCGCCAGCGTGGCACGGCGGGCCTCCGTTCCGGCCGTAGCGGCGAATTTGGCTGGCCCGACGATCGACGTCGCCTCGTCCAACTGAGTCCCGACAAGCGCGACTTCAAGAGTCCGGACAGCCCACCCCAGCCAGTCCTTATTTGTCGAGGCACTCGTTAATGTAGGCGCCGCGGTCCCGGCGCGTCACCTTGGCCTCATCCGCCTTCTTCGAGCATTGGAATAGCTTGATCTGCTCCGCGCGGCGTTTCTCGGCTGCGGCGCGATATTCCGGTGCGACCGTATTGGGGTCGACCAGCTTTTCGGCCATGCTCGCGCCTGACCAGGCGGCAGAGATCAGGACAAGACCGAGTTGCAAAACAAATCCCGTGAATAATCCCCGCAGCAATACGCCAGGGTGCAATGTCATGGTTCTAATCTCGCTTGTTCAAAACGGTCACGGTATCACCGGCTTCCGGCCTAAACAATTTCATTTCGCAGTGACGTCCGAAAAGCTACGATGGCTCAATCGTCTGGCTTTTCCTTTCGGGGGATCGGGATGCGGGCACTCGCGCTGGCACTAGTGGCTATGGGAATCGGGCTGGTTCAGCCGGCACATGCCGACAACCCAGCCGATTCCAATCGACCGATCGCCGACATTCTGCCGCTGTTCATCAAGAACCACTGCGAAGAAACCAAGGTACCGGCGGATCAACTTTTCTGCGGCGATCCCGAACTCAACGCTGCCGGCGACAAACTCAACAGGGCGATTGCAGAACGCTTGAACCGGCTCCCGAACCGGCGCCTCGCGATCGAGGAAAATGCCGAATGGGTCAGAGACCGTAATTCCAGTTGCGGCATTCTTGGCCGACAGCCCGTCAGGGTCGAGGACATCAAACCGGTCAGGGATTGCTTGTTGAAAGAGACCGAGGAGAGGATCGACATATTGATCGATCCGAATTTCGATTGTCTCGCCGTCCATACCACCGCCGGCTTGTTGATTTGCAGCGACCCTTCGCTGGCGCTGGCCAAGGAAGAACTCAACGGGCTGGTGATCGCGTTGATTGCCAAGCTGAAGGAAAACGAAACCAAGGAGGCTTTCTCGGAATTCGACAGGTGGACCCGGGAACGCGACCGGAAATGCGATCTCGAGGGCAAGGACAATGTTCCGATCAAGGAGCTGCCGTCCTCGGAGGGCTGCCTGTCCGACTATTTCACCGCGAAGATCGCCGAGGTCACTGCGGCCAGGGGTGACCCGAAAAAGCTTTTCGGGCGGCAGATAACGTCGCCCGTGCCGAACGCGGATGCAGTCGACTTCTGCGTTGCGCAAATCCATTTGGCAGGTGCGTGCGGCAATTTTCTGGCGGTCAACCGTGTCTTTCAAATCGATAGCAGCCAGACCGAAGAAAGCGCCCAGGTCACCGGCGGAATTGAGATGGTGGTTCTCTCGCCTTTCACCGCCTGTAGTCCAATCGCATCGGGCTGCACCGGCACTTGCTGGGATTTGAAATCCGGCAAGCCGAAGTCAGTGCCCGGCAGCCGCGAGCAATTCCAGGTCGGTTATCGCGTGCGCATCGAGAAATCGTTCGCATTTCAAAAAAAGGACGGTGGCTGGCGCTGCAACTCGACGGCCATGCAGCCGGTCGAAGTCGGCGTGGCGCTCAGCGGTCCCTGAAATTGCGCATTCACGCTCGCGACAATCGCGCGCATCACGCAATTTTGGCTCCTCGATTCACCCCGCCGAAACGGTTTCCAGTCCATGGTCGTTTCGGCTGTAACGAGGATCGCCCGGCATCATGGCCTCCCATCAATCGGCCCTCGAGCTGAGAGGGTTAACAAAGCGTTTTGACCGCCCGGCGGTCGATGCGCTCGACCTCACGGTTCGCTCAGGCGAATTCTATGCCCTGCTCGGCCCCAACGGCGCCGGCAAGACCACGACGCTGCGCATGGTCGCCGGCCTGTTGCGACCCGATGCCGGTTCCGTTTCGATCATGGGCATCGATGCGCTCAACGATCCGGTCGCAGCCAAGCAGGTCACGGCCTGGGTTTCCGACGAGCCGATGATCTATGACAAGCTGACGCCGCTTGAATATCTCGAATTCGTCGCAGGACTCTGGGCTATCGATCCTTCCACTGCCGAGCGTTCCGCACGTGAATTGCTGGTCTCGCTGGGCCTCGAGAGCAATCTGCACGAGCGCTGCGAAGGGTTTTCCAAGGGCATGCGCCAGAAGGTCGCGCTGGCGGGAGCGCTGGTGCACAATCCGCGCCTGATCATTCTCGACGAGCCTTTGACCGGTCTAGATGCGGTGTCGGCTCGTCATGTCAAGGGACTGCTCGGTGAGCGCGTGCATAATGGATGCACCGTCATCATGACCACGCATATCCTGGAAGTCGCCGAGCGGATGGCGGATCGTATCGGCGTGATCTCGGCGGGGCGTCTCGTCGCCGAAGGTACGCTAGCCGAGTTGCGGCAGCAGAACGGCAAAAACGATACCAGCCTCGAAGACATGTTCATCGCGCTGGTCGACTGCGAGGCGGCGGCTGCATGACGACAGCGGCATTAAGCTGGTTTGCCCGGCACGAGATCCGGCTGGCCTGGCGAGAATGGCTGGCGATGATGACGGGCGGACGGCGCGGACGACGCCGCAGCTTGATCATCGGCCTTCTGGTATTTGCCGCGCTGTTGCACGTGCCGGCCTGGGCCGTTATCGGGCGGTATGCCCAGCTCCAGGCGCCGCTCGACAAGTCGGCGCTGATTGTCATCACCGCGACCATGTTCCTGGCCTGGGCCTTGATGCTGTCGCAGGCGATTGAATCGGTGACACGGGTGTTTTACGCCCGTGCCGACCTCGATCTCATCATGTCGTCGCCGGTCACGCTCACCCATGTCTTCTCGACACGGCTTGCCGCGATCGCGTTGTCGATCACAGCCATGGCGATGTTGCTTGCAACGCCGTTTGTCGACGTCCTGTTGTTCGGCGGCGGGCTGCGCTGGCTGGCGGTCTATGGTGTGGTCGTCGCTATCGGCCTCTCCGCCGCCGCGGTCGCGATTGCCGTGACGATCGTGCTGTTCCGGACGATTGGCCCGAGCCGCACCCGGCTGATTGCCCAGATTCTCGCGGCGGTGATCGGCGCCGGCTTCGTTATTGCGCTCCAGATCGCAGCGATCCTGTCCTACGGCACGCTGTCGCGCTTTGCGATTTTGACCTCGGACGCAGCCGCTGCATTCGCGCCCGGCCCGGACAGCATGCTCTGGTGGCCGGCGCGAGCGGCACTTGGCGATGGCGAGGCATTGTTGCTGTTGTTGGCTTCCGGACTTCTGCTGCTGGGAGCCGTAATGACGGGCTTCTCGGCGAGATTCGCGGATACCGCTGTCCGCGCCTCGACCGGCGCCACATCCGCCCGGCGCAGTTCGCGTTCGCGAAAGTTCCGATCCGGGTCGCGCCAACAGGCGCTGCGGCGAAAGGAAATCATGCTGCTTCGCCGCGACCCGTGGCTGGTGTCGCAAAGCCTGATGCAGCTGCTTTATCTCGTGCCGCCCGCGGTGTTGCTGTGGCGAAGTTTCAGCGACAGTTCGGTCGCCATCATGCTGATTACGCCTGTCGTCGTGATGGCGGCAGGGCAACTCGCCGGTGGCCTTGGATGGCTGACCATCTCCGGCGAAGATGCCCCCGATCTCGTGGCCACCGCGCCACTGCCGCCCGCCCGGCTGATCCGCGCCAAGATCGAAGCCGTGCTGCTTGTCATCGGCGCCTTGTTCGCGCCACTGGTAACGGCGCTGCTGTTCGCCTCACCGCAACAAGCCGCCATCACCGCGGTTGGCGTCTTCGTTGCGGCGGTCAGTGCGACCGCGATCCAGCTCTGGTTCCGAGTCCAGGCGCGCCGCAGTCAGTTTCGGCGTCGCCAGACATCGTCGCGGCTTGCGACCTTCGCGGAAGCCTTTTCGTCGATCGGATGGGCGGCGACCTCAGCGCTGGTGCTGTCACTTCCGATGGCCGCGCTGGTCACGGGATTGATGACCACGGCCATTCTGGCCGCGACGTGGAAGTTCAGCCCGCGGCGGGACTGAACCATTCCATGGCAAAACCTCCGGTTAAGACCGCACCGAGTGCAAGAATATGCCGGCGCCGGCGGTCGATGGATTCTGGCATCCTTGCTCCGGGATCGGAACTGCGCGGCGATGACGCAAATTCTAGGCGGAAATGATCAAGGCCGACATTCAAATTTTTCGGCCACGCGCTTGGATCCAGATCAGCCCTGACATGCGCGGCCGCCAGCGTGACGCCTTGAAGATTCGACGCTAAGGTAAGGTGTTGCGAAAGACACTTGGTTTGCATGTCTCTCATGTTTCGCGTTGCTGCCCTCATCGTTGGTCTGTTGGGCATCCCGATCTCGACGGCGGCTGCGGAGGATGCCGCGCGCGGAAGTGAATGCCTGGCCATGGCGCAAGCGCCGCCCCGGGCGATGGCGGTGTCGTTGCGCCGGATGGCTGCGAAGGCCGACGAAGTCACGATCACCTATGCCGGCCATTCGACCTATTACATCGAGACGCCGGGCAAGGTGCGGATCGCGACCGATTTCAGCGGTGCCTATACCACCGGCCGGCTCCCCGACGTCGTCACCATGAACCGCGCGCACAGCACGCATTACACGTTATTTCCCGACCCGCGCATTTCCCACGTGCTGCACGGCTGGAACGACGACGGCAGCCCGGCGCGAATCAACGAGCGCATCGGCGACGTTCTCATTCGAAACGTAACCACCGACATCCGCCGCTATTTCATGGACGATTCCAGCGGGGAGATGATCAGGGACGGCAACTCGATCTTCATTTTCGAGGTCGCCGGCCTCTGCATCGGACATCTCGGCCATCTGCATCACAAGCTCGACGACAGCCACTTCGCGGCGATCGGCCGGCTCGACATCGTGATGGTGCCGATCGACGGCACCTATACGATGTCGCTGGATGGCGTCTCCGAAATCACGCGGCGCTTGCGCGCCTCGGTGGTATTGCCGATGCACCGTTTCGCGACCCCGCTCGACGAGTTCATGCAACGGATCGGCCAGCAATTCGAGATCGACCAGCGGGCCGAACGCAGCTTCACGATATCGAGGGATTCCTTGCCTTCAACGCCGACCGTCATCATTCTTCGCGGCGTCTAATTCAGGCAAACGCCCGGAGAGAAAGCCCATGGTCGCCAGCACGTTGCCTTCCACCAAAAGCGGTCTTTACGCCGATCCGCGACCCGACTGGCTTGCCTTGCGCGAGGAGGAAGTGCTCGACCCGGCCCGCCCGATTGTCGATCCCCATCATCATCTGTGGGATCGCGGCGGCCAGCGCTATCTGATCGAAGATATCATTTCCGATATCGCCTCCGGTCACAACGTGATCGCGACCGTCTATGTCGAGGCCCGCTCGATGTACCGCGCGAAAGGGCCGGAAGCGTTTCGCCCCATAGGCGAGGTCGAATTCGCCAATGGTGCGGCCGCGATGAGCGCGAGTGGCGGCTATGGACCAGCTGCGGTCTGCGCCGGCATTGTCGGTCATGCCAATCTGCTGTTGGGCGATGACGTCCGGGCGGTGCTGGAGGCGGAAATATCGGCGGGTCAGGGCCGCTTCCGCGGTATCCGGCATTCGTCGGCATGGGACGCCGACCCCAGCGTCGCCCATATGTATGCGACGCGGCCGAAAGGCCTCTTGCTCGATTCCACGTTCCGCAAGGGCTTTGCCAATCTCGCGCCGCTCGGCCTGAGCTATGATGCCTGGCTGTTTCATCCGCAGATCGGCGAGCTCACCGAGCTCGCCCGCGCCTTTCCGGAGACGCAAATCGTGCTCGACCATTGCGGTGGGCCGGCCGGCACCGGTCAATACGCCAACCGGCGCGGGGAAATATTTGCGACCTGGAAGGCTTCGATCCGTGAGATCGCCAAATGCCCCAATGTCGTTGTCAAGCTCGGCGGGCTCGCGATGTGTCTGCTCGGCTATGATTTTCACGAGCGCGCGACGCCGCCTTCGTCGGAAGAACTCGCTGCGGTATGGCGGCCCTACATCGAGACGTGCATCGAGATGTTCGGCGCTGAACGCGCGATGTTCGAAAGCAATTTCCCACCTGATAAGGGTCAGTGCAGCTATCAGGTGATCTTCAACGCGTTCAAACGCATCGCCGCAAGCTATAGCGAGGCGGAGAAAGCCGCGCTGTTTTCGGAAACGGCGATGAACGTCTATCGGCTGAAGCTCGCGTGACCGATCGATCAATCAGGCCGAAGCGACCAGGCTAGGCGCCGTACGTTTTCCGGACAGCATCATCATGCGCCTGAGCTTGTTGAACGCGCGCAACGCAAAGCCCAGTACGAAAGGCTGGGCCGTCCGGCAGAAGGCCAGCTTGCGAACGCGGCCCTCGACATGCCATCTGGCATGCGCGCCGTTCCGGAAAAAAACGACGTCGCCGGGGCCGTAACGGGTCGGGCCCAAGAAATCGCTTTCCAGCACGATCGCGCCTTCCAGGATCAGAATGGTTTCGTCGAAATCGTAGTACCAGTGGAATTTGCCTTCGCTGCACTCCCACACCATGGTGGAAGCAAGGCCATCGGCGCTCTTGGAGAGCACGCAGCATTGCGCGACCGGATTGCCTTCGATGACCCAGGACGGCTCGATCGGCCTCGGGGCCAGATTGACCACGAGGTTGGTCGTTTCAATCAAAGCCATCTTTGCCCCTCAAGTATCCATAAAACCTGATTAAAATGCATCAGGCGTGCCCGCCAGTACCGGACGCCAGGCTAATAATAATCTTTTAAGCTTTCCTTAGCGGCTTCTGAACAATCAGCCCGAACGCACCGTACCGGCTTGGACGGATCGTTCAGGCCCACTCGCCCTTTCGGAATACCGGCACGCGCCGGCCATCGGCGTAAAGACCGTCGATGTCGATCTGGCCAGAACCAATCATCCAATCGATATGGATCAGGCTGGCGTTGCCGCCCTGGGCTGCGATCTGCTCCGGCTTCAGTTTTGTCCCATCGACAAAACACTTCGAGTAGCATTGGCCGAGCGCGATGTGGCATGCGGCATTCTCGTCGAACAGCGTGTTGAAGAACAGCAATCCGCTCGCCGAAATCGGCGAGGAATGCGGCACCAGCGCCACCTCGCCGAGACGACGCGCGCCTTCGTCGGTATCGAGGACCTTGTTCAGCACCTGCTCGCCGCGCGTCGCCTTTGCTTCCACGATGCGCCCTTCCTCGAAGCGCACCGCGATGTTCTCGATCAGCGAGCCCTGATACGACAACGGCTTGGTGCTGACGACGTGACCGTCCACCCGCCGTGCGTGCGGAGTCGTGAAAACCTCCTCCGTCGGAATGTTCGCATTGCAGGTAATGCCGTTCTTTGCGGTCGAGCCGCCGCCCTGCCACTCATGTCCATCGGCAAGTCCAACCGTGAGGTCGGTACCGGGTCCGGAGAAATGCAGCGCGCCGAAGCGCTGCCCGTTCAACCACTGCCTCCGGCTGCGCAATATCTCGTTATGAGCTTGCCAGGAGGCGACGGCGTCATCTCTGTCAACCCGCGAAGCCGAGAAAATGGCACCGGCGAGCTTTGCGACCGCAACATCTTCTTCATCGTGGGGAAATACCAGCTTCGCCCACGACGGCGACGGATAGGCGATGATGTTCCAGTTGATGTCGAAATTGACGATCCGCTCCAGCGCCGGTTTGTAGGCGATGGAGTTGGCCTTATTGGCGCGCGCGACCTTGGCCGGATCCTCGCCCGACAGCAGCATTGGATTGTCGGCCACGATGGCAAGTCGCGCCGTATTTGCGTCAAACGCCTTCGCCATTCCTTCGTAGAGCCAGTTGGCAGCACGGTCGAAACCTTCATCCTGCCCGTACCGGTAGCGCAGCAGAGTGATTGCTTCGTCCGACAGGATCGGCGTCACAAGACCTGCGCCGGCTTTATACGCGTGCTCGGCGATCTTGCGGACCAGAGGCAGCGCGACCGTCGGCGCTGTCACAAGAAGATTTTGTCCCCGCTCGAGCCTTAGCCCGACCTTGATGGCGACTTCCGCGAGCCGATCGAGTTTCACGGGATCGATCGGTGTCGAAGATGTGGATTCGGAAACGTTCATGGTCCATCGCCTATCGTTGCTTCATCGATTATATCAATTTTCCCGCGCCAGGCAGAGGCACCTGGCCTCACGGTCGCTCCGTGAGAGCATACGATATTTATCACCGACCGCACGGTGACGATCAGTTGAACGAATCGCGCATCAGCGCGAAATTTCTTCCAGTCGCAGGTTCCGCGTTACGATCATGCGGGCTGCGGCAATCAGTCCCACGATGGCTACAGCGGCAAACATCAAAAACACGGCATCGACGCCGCCGCCTTTACCCAGCATGAAGCCGATCATGGCTCACGAATTCTCACAACATAATGATGTCGCTGCGGCGGCGCTCCGCCGCCTTGGTCACGGCTTCGGTCCTGGTGCGCGCGCCGAGTTTGCGGAACAGCGATTCCACATGAAACTTCACCGTGTGCAGCGAAATGTCCAGCCGCCGGGCAATCGCCTTGTTGGTCATGCCCTCGGCGAGCGCCGCGAGTACATCGATTTCGCGCGGCGTCAATAAGGGATGGCCTTCGCTTTCGCCCATCGCGCCAAAACCGGTTTCGCGCACGGCTGGCGTTCGAACGATCAATCCCGCGGCCACCGCGCGGATCGCGGCGTCGATCTGGCGCGGATCGGCGTCGCGCGATAACGCGCCGCGCAGACGGTCGTCCGCGATGCCGAGCCCGACGACGTTGCGAAGCTCGTTCGGCGGATGCCTGCCATCGGCGAGCACGATGTCGGCTGCATCGTATTCGTCGACAATCATATGGCCGGCTTCGGCGACAACCCTGCAAAGCGCGTTGCGGCGGAGCGGGTCGTCGGCTTGGACCGCCACCCGTAGCCGGCCGGCAGATACGATGTCGCTTGCCACTTCGCTCACGCGGCCCGCCGTTCTGCAATGGTCGTCTGGACCGTGATGATGCCGCCGCCCCGGATCAACCGGACATCGGCCTTGCGCCCGATACTGTCGCCGCCGAAATGCCGGGCGATCTTCCGGAACCGGTTCGCCGATATGCCATCGACGCTCAGGATAATGTCGCCGGCAACGATCCCCGCTTGCGCGGCCGGACCGTTCTCCACGACCGACATCACCATCATTCCGCCGCGCTGGTCGGCGCTCTCGCGAAGCGAATCCGGGACGGCGACGGCATGCAGCGCGACGCCAAGCCAGCCACGCGCGACGTGGCCATCCCTGATCAGCTGCGGAACGACACGTGCAAGGGTCACATGCGGAATGACGATGACCTGACCGCGCGGCCCGAAGGTCGACATGCCGAGACACCCGCCGGCGGCATCGAACACGGGCCCGCCCTCCTCGCGCTGGGCAAGCCCGATATCGAGGATAATGCGCCGGTCGATCAGGCCGCCGCGGCGCGAATGCCATTCACCACCGACCAGATTGACCATGCCCAATCGCGCGCTCGCGCTGCCCGCACCATCGGCGCCGACTGCCAGCGCCAGTGTGCCGATGTGGGCCTCACCCGCCGCCAAAGCCGGCGCAGCGATCGCATCGGCTGCTTTCAGAATGGCGATGTTGGTGCTGGCGTCGCGCCCGGCAAGCTTTGCTGCCACGGTCGAGCCCCCCGGCGCGACCAGTTCGAATTCATCGCCGCGCGGCAGCGCCTGTTCGGAAACCACGACAACGTCCGGCTGCCACGCTATTCCGGTGAGATGGCTTTCCTCACCGAGACGAACGGCGACGACGGTGCTTTTGGCGGCTTCCACGCGCGTCGATATCGCATTCGACAATTGGCTGAGTAGGTCTGATGAAAAGGAATCTGATGAGAAGGACATGGGGCTACTCCTATCAATGAAGATAGGAACGAATCTGTGGAATCCAGTGCCCTCAGACTATCGGCCGGACGGCCGGGATGGTCCCGGCCGTTTGACCGGGCTCCGGTCGCGTTGATCCCTTCCACGCAAAGCTCCATGTTCTCGCGGCGACAATCGCGCCCGAGTTATGCAAGTCCAACTCCCTCGAAGAAAGAGGGCACAGGGAATGCCGGTGCCTGACGCACCCGCAGCCTTGTGTGCGATTTAAGAAAGCACACAAGTTAGTCACCACAGGTTCGCCGAAACAATCCGGCATTCCCTGCGCGATGGTTTAACGGCTTACTCCGCGCTCTCCCTGGTGAGCCGGGCTTGTTGTCACCATCGCCAGCGCAATGCGCAAACATCGTCGCTAACTTGATATCAGCGTCGGGATATCAGGACCACACGGCTTCGCCGCACGCTCGCTGGTGCATTCGTCTGGCGCACCAACAGCGTCCAACCGCATCCCACGTCCAACGTTCGTGACGATCGCGATACGCCCCTCTTCTCGGGCGTGGGACGGGCCGGCTTCTAATGGTGATTTGCCCGACGGCGCAAGCAAAATTTTCGGGTAAGGACTGGACAGCTCTTCGTTTCATTTGCCGGCGGCCCATCTAATGCGAAATCGAACCGCCTGTTAGCAGAGAATATCTTCCCTCAGCAGGTATGCTGTCGCAGACCCTTTCTCTAGCAGGAAATTAAGAATGGTGAGAACTTGGTTTTGCATGGCGGGGACCGTACGCACTTTATGCAGATTTTGAAGCAGGAAACTCCGCAGCAGATTCTCAAGATAGTAGACCGTATTCGCCTCCAACTCTCTCAACGGCAACTCGGGAGTTCTTTCGATGATGCCACTAACCCAAGCTAGTCCATCC
>NZ_JBAVCF010000073.1:0-5937 GCF_049586575.1 Bradyrhizobium sp. | reverse complement strand
ACGTCGCGCAGATATTTGCCCCAGCCCGCGACAATTCCGAACGACGGCGCATTCTCGATCACGTTGCCCGAAACGCTGGTGTCGGCTTCGACATAGATGCCGATGCCGCCGTCGTCGTCGGGCGCCGTTCCAATCGGCCGCTTCGCCAGCAGGTTGCGGATGATGTTGCCCTGCACGACCGCGAGCCGGCCGCCTTCGTTGAAATTGCAGACGGAAACCCCGAGCGCCGCGCCGTCCACGGTGTTGTTGGCGATCACGGCGCCTTCGAAAGCAAATTCGGAATAGAGCGCCACCTCGCGCACGTCGCTGACGCTATTGCCTGATATCTGGATGTTGGAGGCCGAGTTGCCGCGCACCGCCGAGTAATCGCAATTCTTGATGCGATTTCCGCGCACGATCACATTACCTGCGCGAAACGCATTGATGGCGTTGCCATATTGGCCGGAGCCGCCGGGTCCCGCCTTGATGTCCTCGATGTGATTATCCGCCACCAGCGTGCCGTCGTCGCCGATCGACGTGCGCAGGATTTCGATGCCGTTGTCATTGGTATCCCGGATCGTGTTGCGCATGACCGTGAGGCCGCTGGCGTCGAACGATACGATCGCGGTGGCAGCGGTTTTGCTGACGATATTGCCGCTGATATCGCCGGCGATGCTCTCAAGCCAAATGGCGTTGCCGCCGCTGGCAACAATCTCGCAATCGGTGATCCGGATGTCGCGACCGCTCAGGCAATGCACGAGCCCGCGACGCGTGGGCAGCGGGATGTTGCCGCCGTCGAGCACGAGGTTGTTAAGACCAACGCTGACGGCACCTTCGCTTGTGAACATCGAGGCGCCGCCGCCAAAGACAAGCCGGGTCGAACCGCGTACGCCAACAAGCTGCGAGCCGTTTGGCAAATGAAGCGCGCCAACGCGATAGACGCCGGGCGGCAGCGCGAGCGGTGCCTGCGCCCGTGCGGCTTCGTCGATCGCCCGTTGCAGAACTTTGGTCTGGTCGTCGGGACTGCCGGGACGAAGACCATATTGCGTGGCATCCCGCCCGAGCACGGAAACAGGTTGGGCCGCCGTCGCCTGACGCGGCATCGCGATCGCTCCCGCACCGGCGGCGGTGATCCCGAAGAAATGGCGGCGGTTGAGAGGCATATGATCGCTTGACCCTGGCCAATAGCGGCCGTGTTTGCGATTCCATAGGTAGCAAGAAAATGCGCCGATACCGGGTCCGCGCGATCGCAAGTGAAGTTGATTGTTGGCGGTAGGGTTAATGCTGCGCTAGGCAGAAGTACCTTGCACGATCGCGCGCCGTGTCAGCTTCACCATTTCCATCAGCATGGCTTCGCCGGCATCGACCAGTTGTTCCTGCGTGATGCCAGACGTTCCCTCGTGGGCGGTGCCATCGCGCGCGACCAGCGGAACATGAATGAACGACACGAGTGCCGGGCCGCCGGACTGTTGCGTTGCCTCGATCGCGCGCCAACTCAGGGAGTTGCAGAGATAGGCGCCGGCATCGCGCGAGAGACGCGCGTCGATGCCGGTCGCGCGCGCCGCGTGCAGCAGGCTGGCCGCGTGTAGGCCGAACGGCATGGCGTCGGCGCCGCGGACGATCGATGCCTTCCGAGCCAGATGGCCTGCTGCGTCCGGGAATCGGGTCGAGACCGCATTGCGGGCGCGCGTCTCGATCCGGAGGTGAGCGGTGCGCGTCGCGAGGCCGAACATCAACAGTGCCTGCGGGCGTAGTTGCGCGATCAGCTCCGGCAGTTCGCGATCGACCGTCTGATAGGTGACGTCGAAAACATGCCCGGTCAGCATGACGCCGTCGAGCGCGGGGCGGCGCAATTGCGTCAGCCGCTTGACCAGCGGCATGGTCGGATTGAAGGGAGCACCGGGAAACGGGCCAAAGCCGGTGATGAGGATACGCAAGCCTTCGCTCATCGCAGCATTTCTGCAATCTGTTCCGCGGCAAGCGCCGGCGAGATGCGGCCGGCAGCCACTTCGGCCTCGATCCGCTTTACTTTGGCCCGAACCGAAGCATCGGCCCGCAGCCGCGCCATCGTCAACTGCTCCAGCATCGACCACATCCATTTCACTTGCTGCGCCTGCCGGCGCGTCGTGAACTCACCGGAGGCATTCATCGCGGTGCGGTGATCGAGAGTTTTCTGCCACAGCGTTTCGATGCCGGCGCCGGTCAGGGCCGAATAGGTCACGACCGGCGGCTGCCAATGTTCCGAGCGCGGGGTGAGGATATGCAGCGCGCTGCGATATTCGCCCGCCGCCAGATTGGCGCGCCTGATGTTGTCGCCGTCGGCTTTGTTGATCGCGATCATGTCGGCGAGTTCAACCAGGCCTTTTTTGATGCCCTGCAATTCGTCGCCGGCGCCCGGCAGCATCAGCGCCAGGAAAAAATCGGTCATGTCGCAGACGGCGGTTTCGGATTGCCCGATACCGACGGTCTCCACCAGTACGACGTCGAAGCCGGCGGCTTCGCACAACAGCATCGCCTCGCGGGTTTTCGCGGCGACCCCGCCGAGCGTGCCGGAAGTGGGCGAGGGTCGGATAAAAGCATGGTCGGAGGCCGCCAGCCGCGCCATCCGGGTCTTGTCGCCGAGAATGGAGCCACCGGTACGGGCCGAGGAGGGATCTACCGCGAGCACCGCGACCTTATGGCCGCGCTCGATCAGATACATGCCGAGCGCGTCGATGGTGGTGGATTTGCCGACGCCCGGCGAGCCGGTGATGCCGACCCGGATCGCCTTGCCGGTTTCGCGAAGCAAGGCCTGCACGAGGTCGCGCGCGGTGGCCTGATGATCGCTCCGGCGGCTTTCGATCAGCGTGATCGCCCGCGCCAGCGCCGCGCGGTGACCGGATCGCAGCTCTTTGGCAATGGTCTTGATGTCCAGCGGGGCATTCTTCGGCAAGGGCATGCCCTGCTTTACAACGGCCAGCGAAGCGAGGCGAGGGGGAGGCGCTACTCCGCGGCCTCGCTATGCCCCAATCGCGCATTCAACTTGTGGATCAGTTCTTCGGCGGCATCCGCGATCACGGTGCCGGGCGGGAAGATCGCCTCGGCGCCGGCCTTGTAGAGCGCATCGTAATCCTGCGGCGGCACCACGCCGCCGACGATGATCATGATGTCTTCACGGCCCTGTTTCTTCAGCGCCGCTTTCAGTTCCGGCACGGCGGTGAGATGCGCCGCCGCCAGCGACGACACGCCCAGAATATGCACGTCGTTTTCGACCGCCTGACGCGCGGCTTCGTCGGCGGTCGCAAACAGCGGCCCGATGTCGACGTCGAACCCGACATCGGCAAAGGCCGATGCGATCACCTTCTGGCCGCGGTCGTGGCCGTCCTGGCCGATCTTGGCGACGAGAATGCGCGGCCTTCGGCCTTCGGCCTCCTCGAACGCATCGATCAGCGCCTGTACCTTCTCGACCCGGTTCGACATGGCGGAAGCCTCGCGTTTATAGACGCCGGTGATGGATTTGATTTCGGCGCGATGTCGGCCGAACACCTTCTCCATTGCATCCGAAATTTCGCCGACGGTGGCCTTGGCGCGCGCGGCTTCGATCGCAAGCGCCAGCAGATTGCCGTTGCCCTCGCCGGCGGAACGCGTGATCGCCGCCAGCGCCTCATTGACAGCCTTCTGGCTGCGTTCGCCCTTCAGCCGTTTCAGCTTGTCGATCTGCAGCCGTCGCACATTGGAATTGTCGACCTTGAGAATATCGATCGGCGCCTCGTCGACCGGTTTGTATTTGTTGACGCCGATCACGGCCTGCTTGCCGGCATCGATCCGGGCTTGCGTCTTGGCGGAGGCTTCCTCGATCCGGAGCTTTGGAACGCCGGCTTCGATCGCTTTCGCCATGCCGCCGAGTTCCTCGACTTCCTGGATATGACCCCAGGCCTTGGCGGCGAGATCGCGGGTCAACCGCTCGACATAATATGAGCCGCCCCAGGGGTCGATGATGCGGGTGGTGCCGCTTTCCTGTTGCAGAAAAAGCTGGGTGTTACGCGCAATTCGTGCGGAGAAATCGGTCGGCAGCGCCAAAGCCTCGTCGAGTGCGTTGGTATGCAGCGATTGGGTATGGCCTTGCGTTGCAGCCATCGCCTCGATCGTGGTCCGCATCACGTTGTTGAAGACATCCTGCGCGGTCAGCGACCAGCCTGAGGTCTGGCAATGCGTACGCAGCGAGAGGGAGCGCGGGTCTTTCGGGTTGAACGGCGTGAGCAGCTTCGCCCACAACAGCCGCGCGGCGCGCATCTTGGCCACTTCCATGAAGAAGTTCATGCCGATCGCCCAAAAGAACGACAGCCGCGGCGCAAAGCGGTCCACATCCAGCCCGGCCTTGAGACCCGCGCGCAAGTATTCGACGCCGTCGGCAAGTGTATAGGCGAGTTCGAGATCCTGCGTCGCGCCGGCCTCCTGCATGTGATAGCCGGAAATGGAGATGGAGTTGTATTTCGGCATCTTCTGCGAGGTGTAGGCGAAGATGTCGGAGATGATCCGCATCGAGGGCGCGGGCGGATAGATGTAGGTGTTGCGCACCATGAACTCTTTCAGAATGTCGTTCTGGATGGTACCCGAGAGTTTTTCCGGCGGCACGCCCTGTTCCTCGGCCGCCGCGACAAACAGCGCCAAAATCGGCAGCACCGCGCCGTTCATGGTCATCGACACGCTCATCTGGTCGAGCGGAATGCCGGCGAACAGCGTGCGCATGTCGTAGATCGAATCGATCGCGACGCCCGCCATACCGACATCGCCGGCGACGCGGGGGTGATCGGAATCGTAACCGCGGTGCGTGGCGAGGTCGAAAGCGACCGACAGGCCCTTCTGACCGGCAGCCAGGTTGCGGCGATAGAAGGCGTTTGAATCTTCCGCCGTCGAGAATCCGGCATATTGCCTGACGGTCCACGGTTGGTTGACATACATGGTCGGGTAAGGGCCGCGCAGATAGGGCGCGATGCCCGGCCAGGTCTCGAGGAAGTCGATGCCTGCGAGGTCGGCTTCGCCGTAGGAAGGTTTGACCGGAATGCCTTCGGGCGTCAGCCACGGTTCGGCGTTGCCGGTCGTTGCGGCTGCAGCGACAGGCTCGAAGGCGACGGTACTGAAATCAGGAATGCCGCTCATTCCTCTCTTCCTCAAACTGTCCGTTCCTCTCGATCAACCTTTGAAGATTCTTCTTATAGACGGGGTCGTCAAATCGGTTGGTTACTCCGTTTTGCATGGCGCCCGAGAATGTCCGCGCAAAGCCTACGATGGCCAGCCCAAAAACGAATTCGAGGGGCGCAAGAATAAACCCTAAAACCCAAAGCGTAGTTTCGAATCTATCACGTCCAGATCGCTTCGTAAGCTTTTGAAATATCTTAATCATGGTCGGGATGCTGATGGCTGATGATGCTGTTAAGCTTGCCCTCGCCGTAGTTCTGGAGCGTGGTCTGGCTCGGCAGATTCGCAATGGCGACCACCCAGCCGAGCCGGGATTCGGTTCCGTATTGCCGGGTCGGCACCAGCCGGTCCGGCCGGTCGAAGGTGCCGGTCAGGATCTCGATGCGGGGGCCCTCGATCCGGCGGAAGCTCAAGGGCGTACCGCAATCGCGGCAAAAGTCGCGCTCGGCGATCGAGGAGGAGCGGAACGCGGCCGGCCGGCCTCGGGTCCAGGCGAAATCGCTCTTTTCGATCTCGGCAAACGAGGCGAACGGTGCGCCGGCCGCTTTCTGGCACATCCGGCAATGGCAGATGCTGACCTTGGTCGGCGGCGCCGACAACGCAAAGCGGATCGCGCCGCATTGGCAGCCGCCGGTCAGAACGGGTTTCGCAATCTCAGTCATGCGGTATCCACCAGCCGGTGGGCCTGTCGCAGGGCGGCAAGCGCGTCGCCGCCGGCAAAGATGAACTCGTTAACGCCGGCCGCACGCAAGGCCTGTTCCTGCTCGCCCGCCCGGCCTG
>NZ_JBAVCF010000072.1:0-6923 GCF_049586575.1 Bradyrhizobium sp. | reverse complement strand
TACGGCCGCGATCTGGCCCGCGGCACGCCGGTCAACCACGGCGAGGCAGTCGGCGTCATTGCGGCGCAGTCGATCGGCGAGCCCGGCACCCAATTGACGATGCGTACGTTCCACATCGGCGGTGCAGCGCAGATCAACGAGCAGTCGTTCGTGGAGTCGAACTTCGACGGCAAGGTGACGATCAAGAACAAGGCGATCGCCAAGAACAGCGAAGGCCACCTGGTCGCGATGGTCCGCAACATGGTCGTTGCGATCTCGGATGCCGACGGCACCGAGCGTGCGACCCACCGTATCCAGTACGGTGCGCGCATGCATGTCGATCAAGGCGACACGGTCAAGCGCGGCCAGCGCATCGCCGAGTGGGATCCTTATACCCGCCCGGTTCTGACCGAAGTCGAGGGCACGATCGGTTTCGAGGATCTGGTCGAGGGTCAGTCGATCTCGGAGACGCTCGACGAATCCACCGGTATCGCCAAGCGCGTCGTCATCGATTGGCGCACGACGCGGGGCGGGGCCGATCTGCGGCCTGCGATCGTGATCAAGGGCAAGGACGGCAAGATCCTCAAGCTCGCGCGTGGCGGCGAGGCCCGCTACATGCTGTCGGTCGACGCCATTCTGTCGGTCGACGTCGGTGCCAAGGTCAAGCCCGGCGACATCCTGGCGCGTATCTCTACCGAGAGCGCCAAGACCCGTGACATCACGGGCGGTCTGCCGCGGGTTGCCGAACTGTTCGAGGCGCGCAAGCCGAAGGATGCGGCGATCATCGCCGAGATCGCCGGCACCATCCGCTTCGGCCGGGACTACAAGAACAAGCGGCGCATCTCGATCGAACCGATGGACAAGAGCGAGGAGCCGCGCGAGTACCTGATCCCGAAAGGCAAGCACATCCACCTGCAGGACGGCGATATCGTCGAAAAAGGCGATTTCATCGTGGAGGGCAATCCCGCTCCGCACGACATCCTGGCGATCAAGGGCATCGAGGAACTTGCGGCCTATCTGGTCAACGAAATCCAGGAAGTCTACCGGCTGCAAGGCGTGCTCATCAACGACAAGCACATCGAGGTGATTGTCCGTCAGATGCTGCAGAAGGTGGAAATCACCGACCAGGGCGAGACCGACATGATCTCGGGCGAGCAGATCGACAAGATCGAGTTCGACCAGATCAACGCCAAGGCAAAGGAAGAGGGCAAGAAGCCCGCCACGGGTACGCCGGTTCTGCTCGGCATCACCAAGGCGAGCTTGCAGACCCGCTCGTTCTTCTCGGCCGCCTCGTTCCAGGAGACCACCCGCGTGCTCACCGAAGCTGCCGTCAATGGCAAGGTGGACCCGCTGGAAGGCCTCAAGGAGAACGTCATTGTCGGCCGCCTGATCCCGGCCGGTACTGGCGCCTCGATGGCGAAGATTCGCGAGGTCGCGGTGAAGCGCGACAAGCTGATCCTCGACGAGCGCGAGAAACAGGCTGCAATCGTACCGGCGGCGCCGGAAGTCGAGCCGCTGGCCCTGCCGCCGGCCGAATAGGCCTCGCGCAGTCCGCAAGACTACGGAAAGACCGGCGAAAGCCGGTCTTTTTTTGCTATTTTTCGACTATTCTGCTTCATTGGGCGCGCTCGTTCATCTTCCCTTCAGGGAAAAAAGCGCTTCTTCTCAAATAACTTAAGTCTGGCGTCTGTGGGGCAGGCGACCGACGACGGCGGGGGCCGGAAACAACCGGAAACATATGTTGGATCTAGCGATTGTAGGCGGCGGGCCTGGCGGCCTGATGAGTGCGTGGTACCTCAAAAGGAAGCTGGGCGACCTGTGCCGCGTCACCATTTTTGAAGGGTCGGATCGGCTGGGGGGCAAGGTCCTCACCGGCCGCTTCGATTCTGCGCCCGCAATCTACGAAGCCGGCGTTGCCGAAATCTACGACTACTCGATGACCGGCCCGGATCCCTTGCGCGAACTGATCCAGCATTTCGGCCTGCAAACGATTCAGATGGATGCCGAACAGGTCCAGCTTGACGGCGAACTCCTGAACGACGTGCCGGGTATGCGCCGCAAATACGGGGCGAAGACGGCCGACGCCATCGAAGCGTTCCGCAAGCGTTGCAGCCAGATGGTATCGCCGATCGAATATTACGAGGGCGTGGGTGCCCACGACAACGAACACCCCTGGGCCTACATCACGGCGGAACAGCTGCTTGACCGCGAGGTCGATGACGCCACCGCCAAGCGTTTCTTCAAGGTGATGGCGCGCTCCGACATTGCGACCGAATGCCACAACACCAACGGCCTCAATGCGCTGAAGAACTTCGTGATGGATGTCGACGGCTATATCGGCCTTTATTCGATCCAGAATGGCAACGAGCAGCTGATCGAGTGCCTCCAGTCCGAGGTCGATGCCGATATCCAGCTCAATCACCGCGTTCTCAAGGTCGGCAAGACCGCCAGCGGCCGTTACCAGCTCAACATGATGAACGGCAAAGGTCCGGAGACTCGGGATTTCGATCTGGTGCTGATGTGCCTGCCGCACTCCTGGCTCGCCACGATGGGCTGGGACGGCGAGGACCTGCGCCGCTCGATGGTCAAGCACGTCGCCTATTTCGACCGGCCCGCGCATTACTTGCGGATTTCGATCCTGTTTGATGAGCCGTTCTGGGGCGACAAGATCCCGGGCTCCTGGTTCATGTCGGAGGCCTTCGGCGGCTGCTGTGTCTATAACGAAGGTTCTCGCCATGACGTCGGCCGTCACGGCGTCCTGAACTGGCTGATTGCAGGCTCTGACGCGCTCGCTTTTGCCAATCTGGACGACGAGGCGTTGATTGATGCCGCCCTCAAGTCGTTGCCGGCGTCGCTCGGCGATGCGCGCGCCCATTTTATCGAGGGCAAAACCCATCGCTGGCTGTCGTCAGTCAACGCGTTGCCCGGCGGCATGCCGGCGCGCGACGTGATGACCAATCACCGGCCGGATCCCAAAAAGCATCCCGGTCTCGTTCTGGTCGGCGATTACCTGTTCGATTCCACGCTGAACGGGTTGCTCGATTCCTCCGATGCCGCCACCGACATCGTCGTCACCGAAATGATGCGATTGCGCCGCGCACGCGGCGACGGCGAACAACCGCTGTCCGACAAGATCGATCGTGACTATTTCGAGAATTACCGCGGGCTTGGACCGTATCGCGAAGTCTGGAGCCAATTCACCGATCCCGCTTATCTGGTCAATCTCGTCAAGATCGTCTGGAACCGGGCGAAGGGCTACAAGCTGCTTGTAGCCGGGTCCGCTAGCGGTGAGCTTGTCGGCGCCTTGCGTGCGCTCGGGGTCGATGCCTGGGGCATCGAGAATAATCGTGCGATTCACGCCAAGACGCCTAAGGAGCTGAAGAAGTTCAACAAGCTCGGATCGATCACCGACATGCCGTTCAAGGACGGCGAGTTCGATTTCGTATTCGAGGCCAGTCTCTGTCACGTCGGCGAAAAGCGCGTGGTCAAGGCCATTCGCGAGCTCAACCGCGTCGTCAAGACCGGCCTGGTGTTCGGCTCGGTGACATCAGACATGTCGCCGGCCTTGATCGATCGTTACGATCTGCTGCGCGCGGTCAGGAAGCTCGGCACCTGGTGGGAATGGTCGGAGTTGTTCTTCAGCAACGGCTTCGACCTTTCGATGCATCGCCACGACTGCACCGATGCGCTGTGGGCGGCGACGCTTGCGGCCAACAAAGGACCCGGTCAGTGGTACGCCGACTCCGAATCCTTGCGTTATTCCTTCTTCGACAAAGTCGAAGCCGCCGAATAGTAAGGTTACTTGCACCAATTATTTTTGCTGAGTACGTGCCGATTGAATAGAATGAACAAGGCGGCGCGATCTGCCTGTTGGTTTTGATTTGCGGTCCAAGCCGACCGTGCAGCATCGGTTGGTTTCATGGCTCCCAGGCCCTCCTTGTCAGGTAAACCTGTCGCAGCGCCAGCGGATGATCCGCAGGCGTTGGAGGCCGAGAAGAAGCTCGCCGCAGCCGGCCGTATAGTCGGCGACAAGACATTACCGGCTGACGAAGAAGACGAGGATGAGACCGACGAGCTTGAACTCGACGATGACGATGACGATGAGGAACTCGTTGTCTATACCGCGAAGGAAGCGGCCGGCGCGCTGGCAACGATCTATGGTTTCGTCAAACCGTTCCTGAAGAATTACAAAAAGATAATCGCGTTTGTCAGCCTCGGCGTTCTGGTCGAGACGCTGTTCAATGTGATCATGCCGCTCAGCCTGAAATTCCTGATCGACGACGCGCTCGGCGAGGAAGATTTCGAGGCCCTGATCGAAATTCTCTCGGTGTTGGCGGTGGCCGGCATCATCACCTCGATCGTGGCTATCTGGTACGAGCGGTGGGACGCCAAGCTTGCGGCTTCTCTGATTTCAGACGTGCGGAGGCGGCTGTTCGAACACGTCCAGGATTTGCCCGCCGCCTTCTTCGCGCGCACCAAGCGCGGCGAAATCCTGTCGCGATTTTCGGTCGACATGTCGGCGATCGAGGGGACGATCAAGGGCTTTGCCAATGCCGCCGCGCTGCCGTTCTTCGAATTGATCGCGGGCATCATTCTGATGCTGTTTTTGAACTGGCAGCTTGCCGCGATATCGCTCTTGGTGTTTCCGATCACGCTGATCGGCCCGCGCATCCTCACGCCGAAAGCCGTGCAGGCCAATTACGAGCAGAAGCTCAACGAGGCCACGCTGCTCGGCATGGTGCAGGAAAACATTGCGACCCAAGCGGTCGTCAAGGCTTTCATGCTCCAGCGCAAGACGCTGGGCTGGTTCACGATGCGCAACGACGAGGCGCGACGGAAAATCGCTTCCGCTGCATTCCTGTCGACCATGGTCGAGCGCACCGTGACCATTTCAGTGTTGTTGCTGCATCTCGTGGTGCTGGCGATCGGCGCCTACCTTGCCACCAAGGGCCAGATCACGATCGGAACCTTCGTGACGTTCGAAAGCGCATTCTGGGAGGTGTCCTACAACATCGCCCACATCATGCATTTCATCCCGGTCTCGATTTCGTCGGCGGCCGCTGTACGCCATATCCAGGAATTGCTGGATGAACCAACTCGTGGCAGCGATCGTCCCGGCGCGCCTGACTTGCCGCGTATCACCCACGACATCTCGTTCGAAGGTGTGACTTTTCGATACGAGGGCGGCCAGACCCCGATTCTCGACGATTTCAGCCTCAAGCTCGATGTCGGCAAGACTATCGCCATCGTTGGCCCGAGCGGGTCGGGCAAGAGCACGCTGCTCAACCTGATCCTGCGTCTCTATGTTCCGGACGAGGGTCGCATCACCATCGACGGCGTCGATATCCGCAAAGTTACCCGTGACTCCTTGCGGCAGAGCATGGCGGTCGTGTTCCAGGAGAACATGCTCTTCAACATGCCGATCCGCGAGAATATCCGCCTCGGCAAGGAAGGGGCGACCGACAAGGAGGTGGAGGCGGCGGCGCGGAAAGCCGAAATCCACCGCTACATCATGAGCCTTCCCCAGAAATATGACACGCCGGTAGGCGAGCGCGGCGACACCTTGTCGGGCGGCCAGCGCCAGCGCATCGCGATTGCGCGCGCCATCGTGCGCGACCCGTCGATCCTTCTCCTGGATGAGGCGACCTCGGCGCTAGACCAGACCACGGAAGCGGCCATCAACAAGACCCTGATGAAGCTGGCGAGGGGCCGAACCATGATTTTCTCGACTCACCGCCTGACTTCGGTGGTCGACATGGACGAGATCATCGTCGTTTCCGGCGGCAAGGCCATTGAGCGTGGTTCGCATGCCCAACTGCTCGCGGCCAACGGGATGTACCGCCAGCTTTGGGACGATCAGAGCGCCAAGCCGCACGAAACTGCGGATCAGGATGATGACGAGGACGAGGATTAAGGGTGGCGGCCTGGCGCAGGCCGACCGGTTGCCGAACAGGCCGGGTCCGCAGTCGAAAAATAGGTAATTAAATACCTAATTCAGGACCGCCTTCCAAATGGCTGACGTACGCCTGAAGCCGGGCAGGCGGTTGGCGTCGGACTTGATGAGCTGCATGTAGCGAGCCGCAGAAGTGCTTCATCTGCTGCTGTTTCGCCTTGACTTGGCCATCCCGCGCCGATAGAAACCGCGCACTCAACGACAGGCGGTGAGCTTCGCTTGCGTCGGAACGGACCACCCTTTCGAACCCACTTATTTTCGGGGTTCGGGACAGGCACCAACCTCGACGAATGTCGCTCAAACGCTGTCGAATATAGCTAGGCAATGCCGTAACGATCTCAGTTTTCGTGGGCAAGTTTCCCTCGGAATCGATCGGGTGCACGACCTCGGTGGTTGATCGATCGGCTCGCGCCGATCGGACATAGCGGAGGTCCTCTGTGGCGTCGAAGCGCTTTCTGCTCAGGGATGAGCGGTTGGCGCGATTTCGCTTTGCGCGGATGTTTTCGCGCGAAGCAACAGGGTGGGGCTCTTTAAGGTCCCGAACGAATTTGGCGAAGCCGTTTCGGTTTCGCATGAACTAAAGGGTGAAGGCTGACATGCCGACGATCAACCAGCTGATCGCAAGTCCGCGCGTCGTACAGAAGTCGCGCAAGAAGGTGCCGGCGCTCCAGCAGTCGCCGCAGAAGCGCGGTGTCTGCACGCGCGTCTACACCACGACGCCGAAGAAGCCGAACTCCGCGCTCCGCAAGGTCGCCAAGGTGCGCCTGACCAACGGTTTTGAGGTCATCGGCTACATCCCCGGCGAGGGCCACAATCTCCAGGAGCACTCGGTGGTCATGATCCGCGGCGGCCGCGTCAAGGACTTGCCCGGCGTGCGCTACCACATTCTCCGCGGCGTCCTCGATACGCAGGGCGTCAAGAACCGTAAGCAGCGCCGTTCGAAGTACGGCGCCAAGCGTCCGAAATAATCGGGAACAGATTAGATGTCGCG
>NZ_JBAVCF010000071.1:0-2737 GCF_049586575.1 Bradyrhizobium sp. | reverse complement strand
AGCCGGCCAAAGCCTTGGACACATCGCCCGCATTGCGCAGATCACCCTTGACCTGGATCAGATTTGGATCCCCCGCATGTTTGGCAAAAACGTCGCCGTAGATATAGAGATCGAGAACAGCAACCTCATAGCCCGCCTTGAGCAGCTTAGGCACGAGGCTTGAGCCAACATAACCGGCGCCGCCGGTCACCATCACGCGCTTGAACCGCTTGGCCATAGTCCCTTCCGTTCCTTGCTTATGGCGGCCGCCCGCTCGATCGGGGCAGACTCCAGTCCGAGCTATACCTGCCGTCCCCAGCCCATGTCGATATCGAGGACGGCGTGGCACAACGCCAGATGCGCGATCTCGACGAAGCCGTATTCGCGTGACCGGACGTAGAAATTGACATCACCGGTGCGCCGCAACTCATTCTCTTCGGTAAAGCCCGAAAATGTCGTCACCTTGCAGTCCCGGGTGCGGGCCATCTTCACCGCACCGAGAATGTTGGGCGAACGCCCGGAACTTGAAATCGCAATCAAGAGGTCGCCGGGCCGGGCATGAAAATCGAGCTGCTTGGCGAAAACATTCTCGTAGCCGAGATCGTTACCGAGGCAGGTCAGCGCCGAAGGGTCGTTGAATGCAAGGGAACGCAGGCCGCCATTCTTCGAAAAGTCGATGGCCAGATGGCTGGCAATGCCGGCGCTGCCGCCGTTGCCAATGAAGATGATCTTGTTACCGGCGTCGTGCACCTCGTGAGCGGCTTTGCGGACCCATTCGCATCCCTCTGACAACGACAGGGTCCGGGACGTGCGATCGGTAACTTCCGCGCCCCGCAACAGGCCGGCCAGCGTGCCGAAATACTGATCCAACTGCTCGTGCACGTGTTCCGTCCTATCCTTACTTCAGCAGGCCGTTGATGCCCTTGATCAGCGAGACTTTCTCGATCGAACGCCTGTGTCCGACAATTTCGACCTTCAATGCGCCGACCACATTGCCGATAAATCCGACCCGATCCATCGGCGCGCCCACGGCAACCAGGGGCGCGGTTACGGCAAGAAACGCGTCGCCTGCGCCAACCGTATCGATGACGTTCTTGGCAAATGCCGGAATGGTGTGGACGATGCCGCCACTCTCGAAAGTCACGCAGCCGTGCTTGCCCTGCGTGACGATGATCTTCGAGCAGTCGACGTAGTTCTCGGCCAGACGGCGCGCGATATCGCCCACGTTCGAAACGCGGTCGCTGACGGCAAGCCGCGCCTCGGGCGCGTCGATACAGACATAGTCGGCGCGCTTGTACTTTGTAATCAGATTGTATCCAAGATTGGCGCTGTTGCTCTGAGTGTTCACAGCCAGAAAGCGCGCGTTCTTCGTCAACGCATCAATCGAAGAAGAGGCGATAAGGCCGTGGCCGAAATCCGTGGCGATCACCACGTCGTAATCGGACGCGATCTCGGCGATCGCGTTATCGACTTCCGCCTGCACGTCCGGCGGCAGCGCTTCGTCATTCATGAAATAGACCTCGAACAGCTTCCGCATGTACGAGGGATCAACGAACCGACGCTTCAACGTGGTGGGCGCGCCCGGGCGCGTGAACGTCCTGAGACCGACGTTCGGTTTGAGGCTCTGGCGGACCAGGTCTTCGTGACTGTCGAAATCGCCCAGGCAGGTCAGGACGTCGACCTGCTTGCAGAACGACGCCACGTGATTTGCGGCGGCGAACACACCGCCGGCGAACAGCTCGCGATCCTGATAGCGGGTCGCGATCATGTTCTCCTTCGGCGTCTTATGCATTGGCAGCACGTACTGATACTCGTCGATGATAGCGTCACCAACCAGCAGCACGCGATAATCGGCCACGCTCTCGATCAGGTCGCAGAGTTCGCCAAGTCCGCCGTTTTGCCGCAGCGCATCAAGGTGCTCGCGAATGTGCGGCTCAAAGATGTTCAGGTGGCGGTTGATCAACTCCGTCGAACTGAACATTACTTCGTCGGTGAAATGAATCCGGCCGCCGTGCGCCTCAACCGCGTCGCGCTCGAGCGTGATCTTGCCGGTGATGTCGCCTTCCGGATTTTGGTAGTCCTGCCCCTTGATGTAGATCGATGGCCGGATGCGCTCGATGGCGCTGACGGCGTCGGGCGCATCATTGACGGCGACCCAATCGACATATTCGAGGGTCGCCAGCATTTCGGCGCGCAGCTCGGCGTTGAATACCGGCCGGCCCGGTCCTTTGTTGACGAAACGATCGGCCGTCACGGTGACGATCAAGACATCGCCCAGCTTTCGGGCCGCCTCGAGATGGCGGACGTGCCCGAGATGCAGCAGATCGAACGTGCCGTGCGCTTGAACGACAGTGCGCCCGGCGCTCCGCGACTGCTCGCAGATCGCCCCGACCTCGTCGAGCGTTCTGACCTTCTCGCGCGGGCTTGCCGGACGGCCGACTGGCGGCTTCCGGATCAGCTTTGCGACGCTTGACTCCATCTCTGCCCCCCCAAATCAGCGCGGTCGGTGTCAAGAAAGCGGAACCAATCGCGCGTCGCGTCGGCGATGCGAGATTCGGTCCATACCGGAGCGTCACGCCAGTAGTCGATATTCTCCAGCATCACACGGACGCCGTCGGCAAAGCTGACCTTGGGCTCCCACCCAAGCTCACGGCGGATTTTCCCGATATCGGCCCAGGTGCAATCAGGTTCGCCGGGCCGTTTAGGGATTTGTACGCTTGGCGGCGACCCGAGTTGCCGCACCAGTTCGTTGACGCTG
>NZ_JBAVCF010000070.1:0-2996 GCF_049586575.1 Bradyrhizobium sp. | reverse complement strand
CGCTGCGGTGTCGCGGCTTGCAATCCATATTCGCCATCAGCGCGGGGAGAGCCAGTTGCGTGTCCTGTCCAACGAGCGTGCGCCGACAAAAGATGCTGACGGCACGTCGCTGCCTGACAGCGACGCTGACCTATCCCCCACCGTTCACAGCACGGAAATCATCGCCTTTTCCCTGTTCGCGCTGCTGCTCATCAGCATTGTGGCCACTCTTTATGTCGCCAAGGGATTCTTCCTTCCCGTTGTGGCGGCATTCGTGGTCGGCACCATGCTATCGCCGGCGGCGGGCCTTCTTGAGCGTCACCGGATTCCGCGCGCGGTTTCGGCGGTCCTGATCGTGAGCGCAGTCGGCGCAGGCGTCACCTTCATTATCGGTCTGATTTCCTCGCCACTGATGGAATGGAGCACGCGGCTGCCCGAACTGGGCGGACGGCTCAAGGACAAGATGCATATTTTCGACCGTCCGCTCGCGCTCTGGCACGAGCTTCAGAACATGCTGGGCTTCCCCGACAGTTTCTCGGTCGCTCCCTTCCAGATGCCAAAACTCGAGTGGCTGCAACCGACGCTCGAATTCCTGTCCCCGACGTTCACCGAATTCCTGTTGTTCTTTGCAACCCTCATTCTGTTCATCGCAAGCTGGCGCGACCTGCGCCGCGCCCTGATCATGACCTTTACCGGTCACGACTCCCGGCTGCGGGTCTTGCGGAGCCTCAACGCGATCGAAGAGCATCTCGGCTCTTACTTGCTGACCGTGACGCTGATCAACATGGGCGTAGGCACGGCGACCGGGCTGATCTGCTGGGTCACGGGCATGCCGAATCCGGCCGGGCTCGGTGCGCTTGCCGCCACGCTGAACTATCTGCCCATCATCGGCCCGGTTGCGATGTTTGCGATTCTGACCGTGGTCGGGCTGATCGCCTTTTCGACGATCGGGGCGGCTGTAATCGCGCCACTCGCCTTTGTCGGCGTTGCGTTTCTCGAAGGTCATTTCATCACGCCCACCATCATCGGGCGCCGGCTCGAACTCAATGCCCTCGCGGTATTCATTTCGCTGGCATTCTGGACCTGGCTGTGGGGGCCTATGGGTGGTTTTCTTTCGTCGCCGCTCTTGATCGTTGCGCTGATCCTCAGAGATCACTTGTCGCCATCGAATTCGGCCCAGATACCGTAAATCACGCGGCCCATCGGTTTCGTTTCGGGAACTTCCCCGTGCCCGGGGCGTTTGCCACCCAATCAACCTGGGATGCCGGGAGCTTTTGATGTCGCGGACGGACGGAATGCAAGACATGACGGACAAAGCAACCTACGAACGGCTGGAGAAGGATGTGGCTAACGTGAAAAACGATATCAGCGCCCTCGCCGATCAAATCACTGATGCGATCAACACTTTTGCGGGCACCGCGCGCAATCAGGCGCGGCGCGGCTACAAGAATGCCCGCGACAACGTCGACACAGTCGTTGATGACTTGTCGGAGCGCAGCGGCGCCATGATGGGCGCCGCCCAGGATGCAGCAGCGTCGATGGAAGAAACGCTGGAGAACGTCATCACCGAGCGTCCGCTTGCGACCGTAGGCCTCGCGCTTGGGCTGGGCTTTCTGATCGGCATGACCTGGCGTCGATAAGAGTTGGCGTCGATAAGAATTGACGTCGATAGGAGTTGGGCCGGCAAGGAGCTGGCGCCGATCAAGACACGCATCAATGGAAACCCAACCGCCAGGCGGACAGACAGATGTTTACGCGCATGATCGACGACTTCAAGGAATCGACGGGCGTGGCGGTGAGGATGACATCGCTTGCGGCTGCGATCGCGCTCGCCGTCCTTGTCACCATCGCATTCCTCTGCGCCGCCGCTTTCATTTATGTCCTGCAAAACTATGGTCTGATCGAAGCCTGCCTGACCGGTGCCGGGATCTTCTTCCTCATTGCGCTGATCGGAATCGTGGTTTATGCGGTACGAAAACGGCAGGCCCGGCGGCACGCCGCAGAGACGGCAAAATCCGCGATGCATGCCGCACTCGTCGATCCGATGGTCGTGGCAGCCGGTCTTCAGGTCATACGTGCTATCGGCGTCAAACGGCTGGTGCCGCTTCTGGCTGTCGGTGGCCTCGCATTAGGACTGCTCTCAAGCCGTCCAGCGTCCAAAGAAGCGCCCGCGGAGTGATCTGATCAAACGCCCGCTCAGGTGATGCAGCGCCCGGGCTGGAGTTGTCTGGCAACTTCCGCCAAGACGCTGACGACCGGCTCGCATGCCACCATCGTTCTGCGAATGGCGGGCTTGACCGGAGAGGGCGCTGACGGGGGAGTGCTGATGGCCACGGGAACGCGGACGAGGAAAGTCGTATCCGAAAAGCCGTTCAGTTGAAGCGAAACCGTTCGCGTCTGCGCCGGCGAGCCGGCCGGGCTTGCCGCGCGGTCCGCTTTTGACCCGCGATTGACCGAGGATCCGCTTCCAGCCGGCGAACTGGAGGGCAAAGATAAAGATTGCGCGATTGTCGTGTGATCACCCGCGATCGCAGACAGACCGCGACCAGAGGCGAGTTCCGCTGCACCCGAGATCAGCGAAAGCGCGAGCACGCCCGATATCCCCACTATGAGCCGTGACATTTCTTGTCCTCGGTCTGCGACCTGTTGGCCGATGAATCAACGCGGCGGGAACCGGAAAGGTTTCGTGGCTTGGCGATCACGCTCGTGAAAATAATTCGAAAAATGCGATGCCTCGCCGGAACGATCTTTTGGTCCGCGAGTCATCTCTGCAGCCGGTTATCCCCCCTGCCCCATTGACCGGCGATGCGGGGCGCGGCTGTGGTGATGCCAGCCGCGCCCCGCTTTTCTCGGCGAAAATTGAGCTAAACTGCCGTCACCGGCCCACCATCCGCCCCACCTTTGGAAATCGGATCAGCGCGCCGGGACCGCCTTGAGGTAAATTTTCGTGATGCGAGCCGCCTTGATGTTTCCGCGAAGCCGGCTTCCGGGATCTTCGCGAGTTGGGCATCAAAAAC
>NZ_JBAVCF010000069.1:0-1894 GCF_049586575.1 Bradyrhizobium sp. | reverse complement strand
CGGTACCGGTACGCACGGCCGCGTTCGTGCTGGCCGCCGCCGCGGCCGGAGTTGCCGGCGGCCTGCAGGCCGCGCTGACCGGCTTCATCGCGCCAAGTTCGTTTCCGTTTTCGCAATCGATTCTGTTTCTTCTGGTCGTCGTCGTCGGCGGCGCCGGTCGCACGCTTGGACCGCTGATCGGAGCGGCGGTGGTCGTGTTGCTGCCCGAATTGCTGGCGGGTCTTGAGGAATATCGTCTGCTGGTGTTCGGCGCCGGACTCCTGATCGTGCTGTGGGCAGCTCCTGGCGGGATTGCGGGCGCGCTCGCCCACCTCACGCGGCCCCGAAAATCTCCTGCCGAAGTCAGGCTGGATATCGATTCCGCTCTGGCCCATATCACGGGTGCACGTGGGAGCCTGGCTGCGGAAGGCGTGCGCGTGGCCTTTGGCGGCGTGGTCGCGGTCGCGGGCGTCGACATGATTGCGCCCCCCGGCCGTATCACCAGCGTGATCGGCCCCAACGGAGCCGGCAAGACCACTCTGCTCAATCTTGTCAGCGGGTTTCAGCGCGCTGATGCAGGAACCGTACGCGTCGGAAAAGAGGAGATCACGGGCTTTTCCGCCCATGACGTCGCGCGCGCTGGCCTTGCCCGCACTTTTCAGACGGCGCAGCCTTTCGCGAGCCTGAGCGTGCTCGACAATGTTCGTTTGGGCCTTCTGCGTGGCGCGTGGCGCGGCGAAGCACGGGCGGATCTGGCGCGCGCGTTGCTGGCATTGGTCGGCTACACCGGATCGGAGGCGAGACTGGCCGCCACGCTGCCACATGTAGATCGGCGGCTGGTCGAGATTGCGAGGGCGCTCGGCACCGCGCCCGCCGTGTTGCTGCTCGACGAACCGGCGGCCGGCCTCAGCGAGGCGGACACCGCGAGGCTTGGCAACCTTCTGCAGCGGCTCGCGCGCGCGGGCCTCGCCATCGTGCTCGTCGAGCACGACATGTCGCTTGTGATGTCGATTTCCGATGAGATCGTGGTGCTCGACGCCGGACGCCGCATTGCGTCGGGGACACCTGCGGTCGTGCGCAACGATCCCGCCGTCAAGGCTGCCTATCTCGGCGCTGCGATGTCGGCCGGACCGGCGGTCTCACGCACCGCTGGAGCGCCGGTGCTCGAAGTGGAAGGACTGAGCGCCGGCTATGGTCCACTTGCCGTGCTCGACAATGTCAGCCTCAAGGTCGGGCGCGGCGAGGTGATTGCGCTGTTCGGCCCGAACGGCGCCGGCAAATCGACCCTGATGAAGGCGTTGAGCGGCTTGATCCGGCCGGTGACCGGGACCATCCGGTTGGCGGGCAAAGATCTGACGTCGCTTTCGGCGCCTCTTGTGGCGCGATCCGGCCTGATCCTGGTGCCGGAAGGGCGTCAGGTGTTTCCGCAGTTGACGGTCGCGGAAAATCTTCGCCTCGGCGCGACGCGCCGCGACGATTTTGCCGCAGGCGAGATCGAGGACATGCTCGCAAGATTTCCACGTCTGCGCCCGCGTCTGCACACGGCGGCCGGTCTGCTTTCGGGCGGTGAGCAGCAGATGCTGGCCGTTGCGCGCGGGCTCTTGGCCCGGCCCGAGGTTCTCCTGCTCGACGAGCCGTCACTCGGATTGGCGCCGGCGGTCGTAACCGAACTGTTCGAGCAGTTTACGCGGTTACGCGATGAAGGCATGACGTTGCTGATCGTAGACCAGATGGCGGATTATGCGCTTGCGATCGCGGATCGCGGCTATGTCCTCGGCGGCGGTCGCGTGGTAGCGGAAGGAAGTCCCGCGGAACTGCGCGGCGCCATGATCGACGACGCCTATCTTGGTTCCGCTTCGTGAATTGGATAAAGTGATGGATCTGATTGTCCGGGACGCTCGCATCTTGCGCGACG
>NZ_JBAVCF010000068.1:0-10652 GCF_049586575.1 Bradyrhizobium sp. | reverse complement strand
ACTAGTACGAGTTCCTGAATCAAATACTAAATATGGTGGAAACGGGGGAAAACCAGGGGCCCATGCCCTGATCTGTTGCCGCCAAGTATCAGTGAGTCCTCAGGGATTCCCAAGCGAAAAAAATTGTGATCCGGCGCTGCTCAGGGGCTTCACCCCGCTGTTCACAGGCGAAGTATTTATTGTGCCCAAACTCTTGCCTGGGCGAGACTCACGTAAGCCTACGGAAATTTCGGCAAGCGGGTCCGGGCAGGCATGCCGCGAAGCCGATGGTTTGAGCCGGCAAGACGCGGCAAGGTGCCGCCGATTCTCACCGCTCGAGCCGGTTCCACACCCTCATGACACCTGAAAACCAGCCGGGCGCCAAAGCGCGCATCGCGCCCGCGGGCATCGCCTTCCTCGCCGTCACCTCCATTGGCTGGGGCTTCAACTGGCCCGTCACCAAGTACCTGATCGGCTTTCTGCCGCCGCTCACGCTGCGCGGCACCACCGGGGTGATCGGCGCCGTTTTGCTGGCGATTCTCGCGCTGTTGTGGGGCCAGACCCTGCATGTGCCGCGCGCCTACTGGCCGCGGCTGGTGCTCGCCGCCATCCTCAATGTCGGATGCTGGATGGTGCTGATGGGATTTGCGCTGGTCTATCTTCCCGCGAGCGAAGCCGCGCTGATCGCCTACACCATGCCGGTCTGGGCCGCTGTCCTGTCTTGGCCAATTCTCGGCGAACGGCCGAACGGGCTGCGGGTGCTGTCGCTGGTGATGGCCTTTGCCGGGATGAGCGCGATCCTCGGCGGCAACGGCTTTGCGGCGAGCCTGTCGAAGCTGCCGGGAATCATCATGGCGCTCGGCGGCGCGATCAGCTTTGCCGTCGGCGCGGTGCTCGCCAAGAAGCTGCCGTTGGATTTGCCGCCGGTATCGGCCGCGGCCTGGCAGATCGGGATCGGCTGCCTGCCGGTTGCGATTGCGGGCCTGCTGTTCGAGAAGTCCGACTTTGCGGCACTTTCCGGCAATGGCTGGCTCTTGTTCGGCTATTCGACCGTCGGGCAATTCTGCATCGCCTATGTCTGCTGGTTTGCGGCGCTGGCGCGCCTGCCGGCCTCTGTCGCGGCGATCGGCACCATGGCGGTGCCGGTGATCGGCGTGGTGACGTCAGCGATCGCGCTGCATGAGCCGCTCGGCATCGGCCAGATCGCAGCTCTTATCTTTACGCTCGCGGGCGTGGCGCTCGCGACGCAGTCGTGATTCGAGGAGGGCGTCTGCGGCATCTGGCCTCAAGCTCCGATATTTCCGGCGCGCAGGAACGTTTGCCCGTCGTCGCCAGTTGGCTTGGCGGAGACGGAATCCTCGTGAGGAACGGGACAGTCACCATCGCGACAGGGCGGCGTAATGCCCGCCTGGTCGCGGTCCAGTCCTTCCTCGATCGACGAGCGAGCATCATGATCAAACGCAAGGCTACCTATTTTCGCAATTCGCTGGATCTGAAGGACAAGGTGCAGGTGAAGGTCTTGCGCAAGCGGCTCAGGCTGTCGGAAGCGCAGTTCGCCGATACTATTCGCAAATCCGGCAATTCGATCGCGGCCCTTACCAAAGAGGCGAGTTCGAAGGCTTGAGCGGCCTCTGGCGCCGGCTTTTTATGCCGCGGCGAACTGGACAATTCAGCCCGCAGGTGGCATCAGAGCCGCATCTCCAATGAAGCGGCCTGTCTCTTCATGAAGCAGTTCTTCCTCAAAGTATTCACCTGGTGGAACGGCCAGACCTTCGGCACGCAGCTGTGGACCTGGCGGTTCGGCGAACTGGTCGGCGAGGACGAGCAGGGCAACCGCTACTACCGCACCAAGGGCCGGAAGATCGATCCCACACTCGGCTTCGAGCGCCGCTGGGTGGTCTATAACGGCCTTGCCGAAGCGAGCCGCGTACCGCCGTCCTGGCACGGCTGGATGCATCACACCTTCGATGTTGCGCCTACCGAGGAAAACTACACGCCGTGGGAATGGGAAAAGCCGCACGTGCCGAACATGACCGGCACGCCCAGGGCCTATCGTCCGTCTGGCTCGACGCTCGCGAGCGGCCGTCGTCCAAAAGCGACCGGCGATTACCAGCCCTGGACGCCAGGAAACTGAGTTCTCAGCTGAGTTCTCTCCACCGCGCCATTATCTTTGACTTTGACGGCGTCCTCGCGGACAGCGAGGTGCTGTCGAATTCCGTGCTCGCCGAGATCGTCAGCGAACTCGGCGTGCCGACGACGGTGGAGGACGCCTACCGCACCTACATGGGCAAACGGCTTAACGAAGTGATCGAGGCCATCGAGCGCGTGATCGGCCGCAAGCTGCCGGCGGATTTTGCCGATGCTTATCAGCTCAGGACATTCGACGCCTTTCGCGCGCGCCTGAGGCCCGTCGTCGGTGCGCGGGAGTTTCTCGAAAGCTGGCGCGCGGTGCCGCAATGCATCGCCTCCTCGTCGTCGCCCGAGCGATTGGCGTTGAGCCTCGAGGTATTGAACATGACAGCGCTGTTCGAGGGGCGGGCGTTCAGCGCCTCCAACGTCGCGCGCGGCAAGCCGCATCCCGACATCTTCCTGCACGCGGCCGAGCAGCTTGGCGTCAAGCCTGGCGATTGCATCGTGATCGAGGACAGTGTTGGCGGCGTCACCGCAGGGCGCGCCGCAGGCGCAACCGTGATTGGCTTGACCGCGGCGGGCCATATCCAGCCGGGACAAGATGCGCGGCTGAGGCAAGCCGGCGCCGATCAAGTCGTGGCGTCATTTGAGGAGCTCGATCGGGTCATCCGTCCGCTGCTGCCCCAATAGATTTAAAAAGGTGCGTGTGCAGCGCCCGCGTGCCTGTGGACAACGGGATCAACGGGGACATCACTGATGCCGCTGTTGCGCCTCACGTAAGGCGCTGGCTCAATAGGGTCATCTTACGGAGATGGGAAACCACCGCGGACGGATCGGGCACCAGATCGCGACTGACCCGATAAGCAGCGGCTTCCGATCAGGATGAACCGGGAGATAGGCCCCCGGATACGACGTCCTGAGATCGCCCGTTTAAATGTGAGGCTACCGTGAGACAGGAAAGGCCGTTCGGGAAACCGGGCGGCCTTTTTCTTTTTTGGTTTTGCCCAGTCAGCCATTCGCGGCGATTGGCGTAGCGCTCAAGCGCGCCGCCGCTCGCTGGTTCGCCGCGCTGCGGCGCTCGCGGCCGGCTTCGATCTGTTGGTTCATGCGGGCGAGTATTTCCGGCGATGCGGTGTCGGGCGAGCCCGAGTTGAACGGGGGCGCAGGGTTATATTCGAGCCGCAGTTGGATGGCTTCCGCCATCTCGCGGCCGACCATGACCGAAACCAGCGTCAGCGCAAAATCGATTCCTGCGGTAATGCCTCCGCCGGTGACGCGGTTGCGGTCAACGCAGACGCGCGTTTTTGTCGGCAGCGCGCCGTACGGCCCAAGATATTCCATCGCGGTCCAGTGCGTCGTCGCGCGATAGCCATTCAGCAGGCCAGCCGCGCCGAGAACCAGTGATCCCGTGCAAACCGAGGTGATGTATTTCGCGGCCGCGGCCTGGGCGCGCAGGAAGTCGTGCATCTCGACGTCATTGACCATGTCGTCAGTGCCGGCGCCGCCGGGAACGCAGATCACGTCGAGTTGCGGGCAATCGGCAAAACTAACGGTCGGCGTGATCGTCAGCACGGTGTCGGTTGTGACCGGCTCGATCCGTTTCCAGATCAGATGGATGGTCGTGTTCGGCAGGCTGGAAAACACCTGCAACGGCCCGGTGAAGTCGAGCTGCGTCACGTTCGGGAAAATCGGAATTCCAATCTGAAGCGGCTTTGACATGGCGTGGAGCTTTCAAGGTTTGTCTTGACGGCCGCACTCTGGCATGGTGCTCTTCCGTCTTAAATGACATAGTTCCCTCATTTTCAGACATCAGGGCGTCGTGATCGGCATTCTCGTTTTTCCCGACTTCCAGCTCCTGGACGCGGCAGGCCCGATTTCGGTGTTCGAGATCGCAGGTCGCTTTGCCGGGACGCCTGCATCGATCAAGGTGCTCGCCGAAACGCCAGGGCCGGTGCGCTCATCGTCCGGCGCGGAAATGCTGGCGCGCGGCTTGCGGTCGGCTGGTCAACTCTCGACGCTGATCGTCGCGGGCGGTGACGGGGTTCGCGCGGCGGCGCAATCGGCGCGGATTCTCGCCTTCGTGCGCGCGGCGGCAAAACGCGGCGTCCGTATCGCCAGCGTCTGCTCCGGCGCCTACATCCTGGCTGAAGCCGGGCTTCTCGATGGCCGCCGCGCCACCACGCATTGGGGACGCACGCGGCACTTTCTTTCCACCTATCCCAAGGTGAAACTGGAACCCGACAAGATCTTCGTCCGGGACGGCGAGATCTGGAGTTCGGCCGGCATCAGCGCCGGCATCGATCTGGCGCTGGCGTTGATGGCGGAGGACTTCGGCGAAGAGGTGTCGCGGCAAACCGCGCGCCAGCTCGTGCTTTACGACAGGCGCAGCGGCGGGCAGTCGCAATTTTCCTCGCTGCTGGAGTTGAAATCCTCGACACGGCGTTTCGGTCCGCTGCTCACCTGGGCGCGCGAGCATCTCGACGCACCGCTGACGGTCGAGCATCTGGCCGAGCGGGCCGGAATGAGCACGCGGCATTTCACCCGTGCCTTCATCGCCGAGACCGGCAGCACGCCGTCGAAGGCGGTCGAGCGCCTGCGGTTGGAGGTGGCGCGCCAGCAGGTGCAATCTTCAAGTGACGCGATCGAGCGTGTGGCGCAAACCGCCGGTTTTCGCGATCCGGAACGGATGCGCCGCGCCTTCATCCGCGCCTTCGGCCAGCCGCCGCAATCGCTGCGGCGCGCGGCGCGCGGCTTGTAGCGGAATTCTTGCGGGGGCCTGACCGAACTGCCGATCTCGCAAGCGCCGATCTACTGCGTGGCAAAGGAGATCGTCGACCGATCATATTGCCCGGACCCCATGCCGTCGTCGGCGAAGATGTGGTGCTGGGCGATCCATTCGAAAGATTCTTCAAACACCTCTTTCGTGTAGGGCTCGAATACGATTCTTTCTCCCGGCCCCCAGCGCCGCGTATCCATCATGGCATGGAAGCGATCGGGGAATTCGTTCTTGTAGTAGTGGGTGTACCGTTCTGGACGAAGGTCGATGTCGCGCTGCGCCGACCGTAGCGCACGGAAATAGCGGCGAACATCCTCGCCCTCCGGTGAGCCCTTGATCATGGCCGCGATCATGAACGTGGTGTCGATGATCTTGCGGAAGCCCAGTTGCTTCGCAAAATAGTATGGACCGCTGAACAGCGCGGCGGCTTCGCTTCTGCCGTCGATCAGCCGCTCCATGCGGCTGAACAGCATGCCGTCTTCGAAAACCAGGTTGATTTTTTCCGCCGGAATATACTGTTCCAGCGCCTGTATCGTCGAATAGTGACTGCCGGACTGAAAGCCGACCGAGATCGGAACATGCGCCAGATCGGCCGGGGTGCGCACCTTCGAGTCGGCGGGAACGAAAATCCCTGATGGAGCGATCGAGTAAAGGTCCGAATACAGTTTGGTATGGCCGTTTGAAGCGGCAACGTTCACTGTCCAGTGGCAGGCGCAACTGACGTTGGCTTCCCGGCCTTGCTCGATGCTCTGGAAAGCGCCTTTGCCGCCTTTGTTATGATGCTGGCCTTCGGTCGATCGGATCAGTTCGCGAAACTCGTAGTCGAGCCCCTGATCGCGGAAATAGCCTTTTTCCTCCGCAACCCACTCCTGAAGCCGAAAATGCGGTTCGACGATGAACTTGGCCATTGGAGTCCTCCATATTCGTCAGCGGCTTGCGCTGTGAAGCTTGCCTTGGTCATTGACGCAAGCGTAGCGTCCGGCGGCGATCCAGGCCATGTCACAAATGGAATGATGGATATGAACAAAGAAGCATACTCAGAACTGAGCTTGCGCGAGCTGCGGGTTCTCCATGCCTTGCTGCAGCAACGCAGCATCACCCGTACCGCCGAGGTGATGGAAATGACCCAGCCCTCGATCAGCAAGCTGCTGCGGCGGTTGCGGGCGCAGTTTTCCGATCCGCTGTTTGTCCGCAATGGCCAGGCCATGCAGCCGACCGCCAAGGCGCTCGATATTGCCGATCGGCTACGCGTCCTTCTCGCCGCCGCCGATGGCCTTCGCTCGAGCGCGGCCGAATTCGATCCCGCGGATTCGGATCGGCGGTTCAGCCTGCTCCTGACGGATGTCGGAATGATCCACTTCCTTCCTCCGCTAATCGCGCGCCTGGCGACGATCGCGCCGAATGTCGGCGTGCGCGCCGTGCCGCTGGACGCGCGACAATTCGAATACCGGCTCGAAACCGGCGAGGCTGATCTTGCGTTCGGTGCGTTTCCGAAAGCTGCACGTCACCTGCGCCGGCAACGGCTTTACTTCGACAGCTATTCGAGCGTGCTCCGCAAGCGTCATCCGCGCCTGCGAAGGTGCCAGTCGCTCGCCGGCTTCCTCGCCGAGCGCCACATTCTGGTAACGGGGTCTGAGACCGGCCACGCCGCCCACGGTACGGCGCATCGGGTACTGGCTTCCGCCATTCCGCCTGAGAACGTGATGTTGCGGGTACCGAGCTTCATTGCCGGCGCTATCGTTTCAGCGGAGACGGATGGCGTCGTTACTTTGCCGTCCAATCTCGCAAGGCGCTTGGCGGCCCCGCTTGGCCTCGTCGCCTTCGACACCCCGGTTTCGCTGCCGCGGATCGAGATCGCCCAATTCTGGCACGAGCGCTATCATCGCGACGCCGGTCACAAATGGCTTAGAAATCTCGCCTTCGATCTGTTTTCCGGGTCGGTCCGCCAGACCTGAGCGGCAGTCCACGCGATGCCGCCTCCGAACCCGAAATGGGCCGAAGGCTGGCACGTCACCGAGATAGGGCGCTTAGACGCGACCGCGGCTATTGCCGGAAAGCCGCGATCGCCCTCATGAGCGATCCAGACTTTCTGCTGTAGCTTGCAGGTTAAATCCAGCCCGCGCCGAGATCGACGCCGAACGTCATCAGGCCGAGCGATAGAATCAGCCCTGCAAAACTAAAGATGACAATCGTCTTGAGCGGATGATCTTCGGTTTCGCGAACCGAGCCAATCGAGACGACGGTGCTCATGGAAAAATCAGTCATGTCAGAATCCCCCCTGGAAATGTTTTCTTACAGGCGGGGGGTGTACGCAGGCAATGTTTACAGTCGGTTGAACGGCATCGCCAATCGGTAGCCATCGTTATTAAATTGCAAAATTGAAGAAGCCACGCGGCTTGGCCAGCGCGAATTGCTTCGGCCCCCACGGTGAGATCAACCGGCTCTTAGCTAAATGTTAGGATCGAAGTGGTTAATAAAAGCCTTTGAGCCCGGAGAACTCTTGTGCTTGCAAGACTTTCGATCAGCACCAAGCTTTATGCAATCGTTTCCTTCCTGTTTCTGGTGATCGCCTCCATCGGAGGCTTTGCGTTCCTGGAGATACGCGCGATCAACGCGGCTGCCCAGGACATCCAGGCCCAGTGGCTGCCAAGCGTCCGGTGGATCGGTGAGATGCGGACTCAGTCGGCGCGGTTTCGTGCCGTGCTGCGTGATCATCTCATTGTAGCGGATGCCGACAGAACTGATGTCGACAAGAATCTGGTGGCCCGCAAGGTCGACTTTGAAAAGGCCGCGAAATCCTATCGCGGACTGATCGCCTCGCCCGCTGAGCACCAACTTGCCGACCGGTTGGAGAAGGATTGGCAAGATTTCCTCGATGCGTCCGCCGAAGTGCGTTCGCTTGTCGGCAAAGGTGATCTCGCGGCGGCGAAGCAAGTCAACGCCAAAAAGGTGGTCCCGACCGGCCGCGCAATGGACAAGACGCTCGTCGAGCTTACTGAGTTCAACGACAAGGGGGCCGAGGCGGCCGGGCAGACCGCCGAGGCGACCTATTGGAACGCCATCCGCTCCATGGTCGTTATTCTTGTCTGCGGCATCGTGCTCGGCCTTGGCGCGGCGATTTATATGGTTCGCGATATTCGCCACGGGATCGGCTCGATCCTGAAGCCTATGGGGCAATTGACCAAGGGCGAACTGTCGGTCGAGATTCCCCACCAGGGCGAGACGACCGAGATCGGCCGGATCGCTGCTGCGCTTCAAACTTTCAAGCAAGCGCTGCTCGCCAAGCGGGCTTCGGATGAGGCCGCCAATGCCGACAAGGCGGTCCATCTGGCGGGCGCTCAACGCATCAGCGCCGCCACTGCGGATTTCGAGGCCATGATCGGCCAACTGGTTGGCTCGCTTGCAACGGCTTCGACCGGGCTCGAAAGCTCCGCGACCACGCTTTCCTCGACCGCCGAGCACGCCCAGGAACTCACGAGCATGGTCGCAGCCGCGTCCGAGGAAGCCTCAACCAATGTGCAGTCGGTCGCTTCCGCAACCGAAGAACTGAGTTCGTCGGTCAACGAAATCAGCCGCCAGGTTCAGGAGTCGGCGCGGATGGCCAGCGAGGCCGTCGATCAGGCCCGCAAGACAAACGACCGCGTCGGGGAATTGTCGAAGGCTGCGGCCCGGATCGACGACGTGGTCGTCCTGATCAACACGATCGCGGGTCAGACCAATTTGCTCGCCTTGAACGCGACGATCGAGGCCGCGCGCGCCGGCGAGGCAGGGCGCGGTTTTGCCGTCGTTGCTTCCGAGGTCAAGGCGCTGGCGCAGCAAACCGCAAAAGCGACCGACGAGATCGGCCTGCAGATCAGAGGCATCCAGGCGGCGACGCAGGAGTCGGTGGATGCGATAGGGGAGATCAGCGGCACCATCGAGAAGCTGTCGGAGGTATCCTCGGCCATTGCGGCTGCGGTGGAAGAGCAGGGCGCAGCGACGCAGGAGATTTCCCGCAACGTGCAACAGGCAGCAGAAGGCACCCAGCAGGTTTCCTTGCATATTGCCGACGTGCAGCGTGGCGCCAGCGAGACAGGCCTCGCATCGTCCCAGGTTCTCTCCGCGGCGCAGTTGCTCGCCGGTGACAGCGACCGTTTGAAAAGCCAGGTCGAGACGTTCCTGAACGCCGTGCGTGCGGCCTGATCACGTCGCGCCGCGGGCGCGTTACTTGCCTCGATGTTCGGGCACGGCAACAACGCATCTCTCGCCGGCTAGTGCCGGCGAGCCTTTGCGAACCTGGAAACCCGAAATGTTCTCAGGCCTGGTAATTGATGAGCGTTGACGCGGCAAGCGAGCCGGACGCAGCCGTAGTTCCATTCGCTCCATAGTCAGCGAACTGTTGATGCTTGTCAGGGCGGACGACAGCGCCGACTGGTCCGACGAACTCACCGTGCCGGCCGACACTTCGGATTGAAGTTCGGCTTCCAGTTGTTGAAGAGGGCCGGTGTAAGTCGACTGGTTCGATCCGAGCGCCGAAATGGATGACATGAAATCTCCCGCCTAAAGCATGAACCAATTCATGGGCGAGTATGATTAACGGATACTGACTTGCTGGCCGGAGATTTGTTACGGATGGTTTCTTGCCAAGCGTCAGCAGCCGCACTTTACGAGCCGGCGGAGGCGGCTGCGATCTGCGGCGTTGGCGCGATCAATCGCCGGTGCTCGAAAGGCTCTCTTCAACCCGATCAAGATCCTGGATTTTGTAGATCAGCACGGAGACGATCCACCCCGAGGCGAAGACGCCGATGATGAGGTATCCCAGCAAGCCAAAGCTTCCATTCACGTGATCGACAAGAGTCCAGAAGCTGCCTTCCAGCCCAAACCTGTTCGCGAGCAGGCCGAGCGCTTCCATGCCGCCGATCAGGAGCGCCACGACGATCGATATCAGCGTCATGGTGAGATTATAGTAGAGTTTCCGGACCGGCTTGATGAAAGCCCAGCCGTAGGTCTGCACCATCAGCACGCCGTCGGTGGTATCGATCAGCGACATGCCGGCGGTGAACAGCGCCGGAAACACCAGTATCGACCAGGTCGAGAGTCCCGCCGAGCCTTGCGCTGCGGAAATTCCCAATAGGCCGACTTCGCTCGCCGTGTCGAAACCCAGCCCAAACAGAAGGCCGAGCGGATACATGTGCCAGCTTCGGGTGATGACGCCGAACAATGCCCGCAGAATGCGGGAGAGAAATCCCTGCCGGGACAGCAGGTCCTCGAGCGCTTCCTCCGTCACCCGCTCGCCGCGCCTGAGCGCCGCGAACGCGCGGTAGACCGACGTCAGGATCAGCGCGTTGATCAGCGCGATGACGAGCAGGAACGTGGCGGAGACGCCGGTTCCAATCGCGCCACCCATCGAGGCGAACCAGGCGAATCGTGCTTCCAGCGCGCCGACCGAGAGAGCGACCAATAGCGAGGCGATGATGACGACAGTCGAATGTCCGAGCGCGAAGAAGAATCCGGCCGAGATCGGCCGTTTGCCTTCCTGCATCAGCTTTCGCGTCACGTTGTCGATGGCGGCGATGTGATCGGGGTCCACCGCGTGACGAAGCCCGAAAGTATAGGCGAGCGAAGCCGTCCCGAGCAGGATCGGCTGCTCGCGAAACTGCGCGAATGCCCAGAGCCACGCCAGCACGTTTGCGGAAAGCAGCATGATATAGAGAAAACCCGTCTTGGCGCTCAGCGCCCCGGGCTTGTCGTCGAACACCCCTGGAATGAAGTTGCTCAAAGCGGCTAA
>NZ_JBAVCF010000067.1:0-11079 GCF_049586575.1 Bradyrhizobium sp. | reverse complement strand
CAGCATGATCAACCTCGGCACCGACAAGGGCCTCGCCATGGCGGATGTGATGGTGGCGATCCAGGCGCAGATCATCGCGTTCTCGCAGGATTACCAGCTCGTGATGATCTTCATCCTGTGTTCGATCCCGCTCGCCATCATGATCGGTTCGACCAAGGCCGCGCTACGAAAGCAGGCGACAGGACCGGAACATGCGGTGATCGAATAGAGCTTTTCGAAAATTCGCAGCTATAGAAACACGCTGCCCCAAAAACAAAAAGAGCGCTGCATGCAGCGCTCTTTCGTTTTGAGACTGACGCTTGCGCGATCAGAAGTGATAGTTGACGCCAACCTGACCGCTGTTGATGTTCAGCGTGCCGGTCTGGATGCCCGGCGGGGACTGAGCGAAGAAGGTCGTGCTGCTAAAGCTGCGATAGAGATATTCAGCCTTGAGCGACCAGCGCGGCAGGAACATCCACTCGATGCCTGCACCGGCCGTCCAGCCGACCTGAGTCTTGCTGTCGTCGAGTGTTTGCCCCACGGCCGTTATGCTGAGTTTATTGTCGGCGAGAGCCAAGCCGCCAGTGCCGTAAAGTAGCACTTGATCAAACGCGACACCAAAGCGGCCCCGAACTGTTGCCAAAGCATCGACCTTGGCAGCCAAAGTAACGGCGCCAAACGGTGGTACTGGACCAGTCACACTGTTGCTGATGTCAGCCCATGCGCCATCGGCTTCGATGCCGGCGACAAACTGGTTGAATTGCCAGTTATAGCCGACCGTGCCGCCGGCGAAGCCGCCCTTGAGACCGCCCGCTTGACTGGTGTTCTCGCTGCCATAGCCGCCCATCGCGCCGATGTAGAATCCGCTCCAATTGGTCGCGGGGCTGACCATGGCGGGCGCCTTCGTATAAGGCGTGTTCGGTGCAGGCAGGTCGGCGGCGTAAGCTGCGCCCGATATCGACGCGAGCAAAATTCCCAAAGCAAGTCTTTTCATTTTTCCCTCAGCATTAGCAAAGCCCTCTGAGGACCTAACGGATGTTTCCGATCGTTTCAATCGGGTTGCATTACGTGTCAGTTTAAACCTGGTGAGTGTGACCATCGGACCACAGTTGTCGATTCCGGATCGGCCGAAAAGCGATGCCGAATCAAAAGGCTGGTAACAATCCGGTGAATGGCAGGTGCGAAATCCGCCTTTGATGTGTGCCCTGCGGGATGCGCCCTTAGCTTGCGTGGCGAGCCTACACGAGCTGTCGCTCCAACCCGTGCAACACGTGATAGCACGGGAGCACCTGGGCGACGCTCGCATTGGGCTCGCGGCCCTCGCGGATGGCGGCAAAGAACTCGCGATCCTGCAGTTCGATCCCGTTCATCGACACGTCGACCTTGGAGACGTCGATCTTCTCTTCCTTGCCGTTGAAGAGATCGTCGTAGCGCGCGATGTAAGTTCCGGTGTCACCGATGTAGCGGAAGAAGGTTCCGAGCGGACCGTCATTGTTGAACGACAGGCTGAGCGTGCAGATCGCGCCGCTTTCGGTTTTTAGCTGGATGGACATATCCATCGCGATCCCCAGCGTCGGGTGAATGGGCCCCTGGACCGCGTTCGCCTTTACGATCGGCGAGCGGCTCTGGTAGGCGAACAGATCCACTGTGTGCGCCCCGTGGTGCCACAACAGGTGGTCGGTCCAACTCCGCGGCTGACCCAGTGCATTCATGTTCGACCGACGAAAGAAGAACGTCTGCACATCCATCTGCTGGATGTTGTATTCGCCGGCGACAATCTTTTTGTGCACCCATTGGTGGCTGGGGTTGAATCTCCTGGTGTGGCCGCACATCGCGATCAGTCCGGTTTTCTTCTGCAAGTCGACAACGGCCTGCGCGTCCTGCAGGGAATCGGCGAGCGGGATTTCGACCTGTACGTGCTTGCCGGCCTTCAGGCAGGCGATCGATTGCGACGCATGCATCTGGGTAGGCGTGCACAGGATCACCGCGTCAACTTCCTTCAGCGCGAGGCTGTCGGCGAGGTCGGTCGAGACATGGGTGATGCCGTATTTGGCGGCGACTTCCCTGGTCGGCTCCAGCCTGCGGCCGACCAGCGACACCACCTCGACGCCATCTATGTTCTTGATGCCGTCGAGATGCTTGATGCCGAAAGCACCGGCGCCGGCGAGCGCGACTTTGATGGCCTTGGTCATGTCAGTTGTTCTCCAGGATCAGGTGGCCGACGGCGGTGTTGCTCGCCGGCACGTGATAGAAGCGATGCCGAACTGTCGGCGGCTTGCCGCCATTGACGTCGCTCATGGCGCCCCGGGCGATCAGCCACATCACGAGTTCAATGCCCTCGCTGCCGGCTTCGCGGACGTAGTCGATGTGCGGCATCCTGGAAAGTCCCTCGGGGTCGGCGATCAGCCGATCGAGGAAGGCCTGATCCCACTCCTTGTTGATCAGCCCGGCGCGCGGCCCCTGGAGCTGGTGGCTCATGCCGCCGGTACCCCAGATCTGCACATTGAGCGGCTCTTCATAGGATTCGATCGCCTTGCGGATCGCCTTGCCGAGCATGAAGCAGCGCCGGCCGGATGGCGGCGGGTATTGCACGACATTGACGGCGAACGGGATTATCGGGCAGGGCCACGCCTTCGGCTGGCCGCACATCAGGCTGAGGGGCACCGTAAGACCGTGGTCGATATCCATCTTGTTGACGATCGTCAGATCGAAGTCGTCCTGGATCACCGACTGCGCGATATGGGAGGCGAGCTTCGGGTGCCCGATCACCTTGGGCACCGGGCGCGGGCCCCAGCCTTCGTCGGCTATCGCGAATTCGGGCGCGGTGCCGATCGCGAAGGTCGGGATGATGTCGAGGCTGAACGCGTTGGCGTGATCGTTGTAGACCAGAAAGATCACGTCCGGCTTATGCTCCTTCAGCCACTGCTTGGAGAAATCGTAGCCCTCGAAAACCGGCTGCCAATAGGGCTCGGTGGTCTTGCCGAGATCGATCGCCGCACCGACCGCCGGCACGTGCGAGGTGTAGACACTTGCGGGTATACGGGCCATCACTTCTTCTCCCCAATGCGACGATTGCCTTCGATGGAGCGGCCGCCCTTCACCATCATTTGGCGATATTGCTCCTCGCTCATGCCGGTCATGCTGCCGGCCATCTGCTGAAAGCTTTTGCCGTCGGTCGCGCCGATCTTCGCAAGGAAGTAGATGTTGCCACCGAGCTCGATGCAGCGGTTGAGGTCGCGTGCGAGCACAGCCTGTTTCTGATCCTCGGTCATCGGCCATTCGTCGAGATAGGCCCGCTCGTTGGCTTTGAAGCGCGCGCGGTTCTCCGCCTTCATGAGCGACATGCAAAACTGGTTCAGATGATAGCCTTGCCGCGACATGTCGGCGTCGAAGACGGTGGTGCCGGGTACGTCCGTGTAGGGTTTGTCAAGTGCCATCGGAGTGCCTCCCTTATGATTCCTCGGGCCAGTACAGTCGCATCGGATTGTCGACCAGGAGCTTGTGCTGAAGTTCAGGCGTGGTGGCGACGTGCGGGATGAAATCGACCAAGAGACCGTCATCGGGCATGTGCCCCTTGAGATTGGGATGCGGCCAGTCGGTGCCCCAGAGCACGCGATCCGGAAACGTCTCGACGATTCGCTTTGCGAACGGCACAACGTCTCGATAGGCATTCTGTTCGCCATTGAACGCCGGCGGTCCCGAAATCGATAATCGTTCCGGGCAACTGACCTTGGACCAGACGTTCTGGTTCTCGCGCATGAATTTCACGAACAGCTCGAACTCGGGGCCGTTGATCGGCTTGGCGACGTCGGGCCTGCCCATATGATCGACCACGACCGTGGTCGGCAGCGTGGTGAAAAAATCCCACAATTCGGGCAGGTCTTGTGCCTCAAAGTAGATCACCACGTGCCAACCCAATTTCGCAATCCGCCCGGCGATCTCGTTCAGTTCGTCGCGCGGCGTGAAATCGACCAGTCGCTTGACGAAATTGAAGCGAACCCCGCGCACGCCGGCCTCGTGCATTGTCCTGAGTTCGGTGTCGCTGACATTGCGCTTCACAGTCGCGACCCCGCGCGCCCTGCCACCTGAATGAACGAGTGCGTCGATCATTGCGCGGTTGTCGCTACCATGACAGGTCGCCTGGACGACCACGTTCCGCGCGAAACCGAGATGGTCACGCAGCGCATAGAGCTGCCGCCTCGACGCATCGCAAGGCGTGTACTTGCGCTCGGGCGCGTAAGGGAATTCGGCTCCCGGCCCGAACACATGGCAATGCGCATCGACAGCGCCGGCCGGCACCGCGAAGCTCGGCTTCGAGGGACCGGCATACCAGTCAAGCCAACCCGGGGTCTTCTCGAACGGTCCCGTAACAGGTTTCGGCATAAACGCTTCCTTTGATGTTTCGGCCCGTTGCGTCATGACCTTGTGTGCGTCGGCTCCATGCCGTGACGCCGTATGGATGCATCCGCCTCCGCAGAGGTCAGATAGCTGATGAAATCGCGCGCCCCGGCTTCGTTGGTTGCCAGTGCGCCCACCCCGCATGAAAACCGGGTCAAAGATTGAATCTCCTGAGGCAACGCCCCGATGATATCGATGCCCGGCACATCCAGAAACTCGCTCAACTGCTGAAAGCCGAGTTCGGCATCGCCGCGCGCCACCAGGGTGCCCACCGGAACACCTGGAGGAGCCTGAATGATACGCACCGACTTCGATTGATCGGCGTCCCATTTTTCCAGCAGCTTGAGCACATGCGTCCCGCTCGGCCCCGTGGAGTAGCCAATCGATCGTGCCGAGAGAACTGCGGCTTTTGTCGCAGCCTCGTCCGAGAGATCAGGGCGCCTGGCTCCCGATCGTACAGCCACAGCAATCGCCGAATCGGCGAAGCCGGCGCGGCTCCCCGGTTTCAGAAATCCGTTCTCCTCGAGCTTCTTCATGGCGTCGTCGGCGAGCACAACGATATCGAATTTCTCGCCGGCCCGGATGCGACGCGCAGCATCGACCCCACCGACGGACTCGATAGCTACCGAGCGCCGCGTCTTTTGCCGGTATGCGCTGGAACGCTCCGCCAGGATCTGACGGGTGGCCATCGACGAAATGCCAACGATGTCAGCGGCCATTGACCAACTCTCTTGAACCCTCGTCGCTGTGCGTCAATCGATATATCTCAATCCGGCCTTTGCGAGCGGCTCCCGCATCTTGTACATGTCGAGCCCTAGAACGCCTTGTGCAAGCTTTTCGCGCTTGTCCGCTTCGTTGGCTTCACGTGCTTCCGCCGCATCCGCAGCCTGCCGGGCGATCCGGGCGGGCACGACCACCACTCCGTCCATATCTGCAACCACCACGTCCCCCGGATTTACGGTTGCGCCGGCGCAGACTACCGGGACGTTCACGGAGCCTAGTGTCGCCTTGACCGTGCCCCGAGCGCTGATCGCGCGCGAAAACACCGGGAATTGCATTTCGGTGAGATCCGTCACATCGCGCGCGCCGCCATCGATGACCAATCCTTTCGCGCCGCGGGCACGGTAGCTGGTGGCGAGCAGATCGCCGAAAAAGCCATCGGTGTTGTCGACGGTGCAGGCAGCGACCACGACATCACCCGGCTGTATCTGCTCGGCGGCCACGTGCATCATCCAGTTGTCGCCCGGCTGCAGCAGCACGGTAACAGCGGTGCCGCACATATGGGCCCCGGCATAGATCGGACGCATATAAGGATGCATCAGGCCGACCCGGCCCATCGCCTCGTGGATCGTGGCGACACCGTAGCGCGACAATTTCTCGACGGCGGCCTTGTTTGCCCGGTCGATATTGCGCTTGACGATTCCGAGATCGTTCATCGCAACGCTCATGATCAGTTTCCTTTTGCTTTCAACGCAGCATCAAGGCGCGGAAATACGCGCCGTGCATTGCCTTCGTAGATCTTGTACCGGTCCTGTGCGCTGAGTGTGGTGGCGGCTTCGATATAGCGCTTGGTGTCATCGTAGTGGAATCCGGTTTCCGGATCGATGCCACGAACGGCGCCGATCATCTCGCTGGCGAACAGGACGTTATCGACCGGGATCACCTTGGTGAGCAGGTCGATGCCCGGCTGGTGATAGACGCAGGTATCGAAAAATATATTCTTCAGAAGATGATCCTTGAGCAGCGGCTTCTTCATCTCCTGCGCCAGGCCGCGGAAGCGGCCCCAGTGATAGGGTACGGCGCCGCCACCATGCGGGATCAGGAACCGCAAGGTCGGAAAATCCTTGAACAGATCCGACGTCAGACACTGCATAAACGCCGTGGTGTCGGCATTCAGGTAGTGCGCCCCGGTGGTATGGAAGCAGGCGTTGCAGCTCGTGGAGACATGAATCATCGCCGGGATGTCGAGCTCGACCATCTTCTCGTAGATCGGGTACCAATGACGATCCGAAAGCGGTGGCGAGGTCCAGTGTCCACCGGAGGGGTCGGGATTGAGGTTGATGCCGACGAAGCCATACTCCTTGACGCACTTCTCGAGCTCCGGCACGCAGGTCTTTGGATCCACACCGGGCGATTGAGGCAACATCGCCGCACCGGCGAAACTGTCGGGGAATAGCTTGCTTACGCGCCAGCACAACTCGTTGCAGATCGCGGCCCACGTCGAGGATACCTCGAAGTCGCCGATGTGATGGGCCATGAAGCTGGCGCGCGGGCTGAAGATGGTCAGATCGCTGCCCCGCTCTTTCATTTGCCTGAGCTGGTTGTTGATAATGGACTCGCGGAGCTCGTCGTCGCTGATCTTCAGCTCGCTGGCCTTGGGTCTGACCGCGGGGTCCTTGATGCCAGCAATCTGTCGGTTGCGCCAATCCTCAAGGGCCTTGGGCGCTGTGGTGTAGTGGCCGTGCACATCAATGATCACGTGATCTCCCTATCAGTTACTGCGGAGGGACGCGACGCTGCTGGTCCCAAGCGCTCGGGCAAGTGAGCATCTGCAAGCTTCCCCGCCTGTTCATTTCATCTTTCCTCGTCAGAACCCAGCGCGGACTGCAAATCCCATCACTTTGGTGCGTGACCGCTGCCGGCAAGAGATTTGGTTGGCGGCGTGGATCGCCGTTGCGATGGCGTCGCCCGATCGAGCGCAGGCGCTTGCAGCGAAGCGACGGTCGCCTTTACCAGCTGCTCGATCGCATCTCCTGCGTCAGCCCCGTCGGAATCGCCGCGCGACAGCCGGGAGACGCGCTCTGGCGTCACCAGCGTATAATAGAGTGCCCCGAGAAGGAAATGGCTGCGCCAGACGATCTCCGCGCGCGGGATATGCGGAAGACTGTCGTGCACCGCATCGATAAAGGCGTGACTGGTGTCGTCGAAAGTCTGTGCGATGATCCGCCGGGTGACTTCGTTTCCCTCCGCCGACATGATGGCGCGCAGCCGCGTGAAACGCGCCCCTCCGCCAGTGAGATCGCTGCCGGAAGAAAATGCCGGTAGCACGTAGGCGCGGACGATCGCCTCCAGCCTGTCCTGCAGATCGCGCACCCGCTTGGCGGCGGCCAGCAGTTCGGCGCGTCTGAGGTTCATCGGCTTGCAGTGGCGCCGATAAATTTCCAGAAGCAACTCGTCCTTGGTCTTGAAATGATACGTCACGCTGCCCGGATTTGCGCCGGCGGCCTGCGCGATATCGCGCACCGTCACGGCGCTGAACCCTTTCGTCGAGAACAACTCCTCTGCGGCAAAGAGAATGGCTTCGCGCATGTTCGGCTTGCGCGACCTTTCCCCATCGGCGGATTTTCTGACCATATCATTTGTACTTTTGTACAAATGATATGGTTAAGTCAACGAGGATTGCCGGCCAACGAGAACACCGGTCCGTGAATGTATCTTCAGGTCGCCGCCGCCTGCGCCCGGGAGCGGACGCCAACGGCGGCAGGGAAATTTCAGTTCAATTTCTCGATAGCCATGGCAACGCCCTGACCGACGCCGACGCACATGGTGGCGAGCGCGCGTTTCCCGCCGCGCTTCTCCATCCCGTGCACCGCGGTCACGACCAACCGCGCCCCGCTCATGCCGAGCGGATGGCCGAGCGCGATCGCGCCGCCATGCGGATTGACGAAGTCGGCGTCTTCCTTGACGCCGAGTTGGCGCAGGCACGCAATACCCTGGCTCGCAAAGGCTTCATTGAGTTCGATCAGATCGAAATCGCTGATCTTCAGTCCCAGCCGTTCCATCAGCTTGCGCGTTGCCGGCACCGGCCCGATGCCCATGATGCGCGGCGGCACGCCGGCCGACGCAAGGCCGAGAATCCGTGCGCGCGGCGTCAGACCGTGTTTCTTTACCGCGGCTTCCGATGCCAGGATCATGGCAGCGGCGCCGTCATTGACGCCCGACGCGTTGCCCGCCGTCACTGTGCCCGGGTTGCGCACGATCGGTTTCAGCTTGGCGAGACCTTCCAGCGTCGTTTCGGGCCGCGGATGTTCGTCCTTGTCCACCGTGATCGGACCGGCCTTGCCGCCCGGAGCGGAAACAGGCGTGATCTCCTCGGCGAAGTAGCCAGCCGCGATCGCTTGTCCGGCGCGCTGCTGCGAGCGAATAGCGAACGCGTCCTGATCGGCGCGGGACACCTGAAATTCCTCGGCGACGTTCTCGCCGGTTTCCGGCATCGCATCGACACCATATTGCGCCTTCATCAGCGGGTTGATGAAGCGCCAGCCGATGGTGGTATCGAAAATCTCGGCCGAGCGCGAAAAGGCTTCCGCCGCCTTGCCCATCACGAACGGCGCCCGCGTCATCGATTCCACGCCGCCGGCGATAGCGAGATCGATCTCGCCGGCCCGGATCGCCCGCGCACCGGCGCCGACCGCGTCCAGTCCCGAGGCGCACAGGCGATTGAGCGTCTGGCCGGGAACCGAATCCGGCAGGCCCGCCAACAGCAGCGCCATGCGCGCGACGTTGCGGTTGTCCTCGCCGGCCTGGTTGGCGCAGCCGTAATAGACCTCGTCGACCTGCGACCAGTCGAGGTTCGGATGCTTGGCCATCAAGGCCTTGATCGGCGCGGCCGCCAGATCGTCGACGCGTACCTTGGCGAGCGAGCCGCCGAAGCGGCCGATCGGGGTCCGTACCGCATCACATACAAATACCTCACCCATCGGTCTCTCCTTGCGCCATTTCCTCTATTGAGGGCGAGTATTAGGAGCGGGGATGGAACAGGTCAATTGATCGCCGTTGCTTTCGCGCGAGGGCGGTCATGCAAGGCAGGCAAGCTGATCGACTGAAGATGGCGTGGAAAAGACGCATAGCCATGGCAAAGCGGTAGGATCGATTGTCAAAGTTCTGTACGTTGCGCCGCCGGAGCCCGGTTCTAATCCGATTGGAACCGGGCTCCGGATTTCTCATTCCGACGCGTTTTCTACCGCAGATAAGTCTACGCAATCTGCGTAAGCTTGATTGCTACGCTAACCGGTGTCCACTTCACTCGAAAACGCCTTGATGACGATCCAGCCGACATTTCCTACATCCGCCGATGCGCCGCCCGCCGCGGAGGCATCGGCGCGCGTCACGCCGATGATGGAACAATATCTGGAAATCAAGGCGGCAAATCCGGGTTTATTGCTGTTCTACCGGATGGGCGATTTCTACGAGCTGTTCTTCGAGGATGCCGAGATCGCCTCCCGCGCGCTCGGCATCATGCTGACCAAGCGCGGCAAACATCAGGGCGCCGACATCCCGATGTGCGGCGTTCCGGTGGAGCGTTCCGACGACTACCTGCATCGCCTGATCGCGCAGGGCCATCGGGTCGCGGTCTGCGAGCAGATGGAAGATCCGGCTGCCGCGCGAGCCCGTGGCAACAAAAGCGTGGTGCGCCGCGACGTCGTGCGGCTGGTGACGCCGGGCACGCTGACCGAAGACACGCTGCTCGACGCAAGGTCCAACAATTATCTGCTCGCGATCGCCCGGCTGCGCGGCTCAACCGGCGCCGATCGCCTCGGGCTTGCCTGGATCGATATTTCGACATCCGAGTTCATCGTCACGGAATGTGCGGCGGGCGAACTCGCCGCGACTTTGTCGCGCATCAATCCCAACGAGATCATCGTCGCGGACGCGCTCTATAGCGATACCGATATCGGATCGACGTTGCGCGAATGGCCGGCGGTGACGCCGTTGACGCGCGATGTCTTTGACAGTTCCACGGCCGAGCGTCGGCTGTGCGACTACTTCGCAGTCGCGACCATGGATGGTCTCTCGGCGATGTCGCGGCTGGAGGCGACGGCCGCGGCCGCCGCCGTCACCTATATCGACCGCACCCAGGTCGGCAAGCGTCCGCCGTTGTCGCCGCCGTCGCGGGAGGCCGTCGGCACCACCATGGCGATCGATCCGGCCACCCGCGCCAATCTCGAATTGACGCGCACGCTTGGCGGCGAACGCCGCGGCTCGTTGCTCGATGCGATCGATTGCACCGTCACTTCCGCTGGCTCACGGTTGCTGGCGCAACGGCTCGCCGCACCGCTGACAGATAGCGCCGCGATTGAGCGGCGGCTCGACGCCATTGCGGCGTTTGTGGCGGATAGCGGCCTGCGGGACGGCCTCCGCGGCACCTTGCATGCGGCGCCAGATTTGTCGCGCGCGCTGGCGCGGCTGTCGGTCGGACGCGGTGGCCCGCGCGATCTCGCAGGCTTGCGCGATGCGATCCTTGCCGCCGATCAGGCGTTGGCGCATCTGGCGCGGATGGAGCAGCCTCCACAGGAAATCGCATCCGCGATGGCCGCGCTGCGCCGTCCGTCGCGGGAATTGGCAGCCGAATTCGAGCGCGCACTGGCCGAACAACTGCCGTTGTTCAAGCGTGACGGTGGCTTCGTGCGCCAAGGCTACGAGCCCGCGCTCGATGAAGCACGAAATCTGCGCGACGCCTCGCGGCTCGTCGTCGCTTCCATGCAGGCGCGCTATGCCGATGATGCCGGCGTCAAGGGCCTGAAGATCCGCCACAACAATGTGCTTGGCTATTTCGTCGAGGTCACAGCCCAGCATGGCGACAAACTGATGGCGCCGCCACTGAACGCGACGTTCATTCACCGGCAGACGCTGGCGGGGCAGGTGCGCTTTACGACGGCCGAACTTGGCGAGATCGAAGCCAAGATCGCCAATGCCGGAGAC
>NZ_JBAVCF010000066.1:0-4276 GCF_049586575.1 Bradyrhizobium sp. | reverse complement strand
GTAAAGGCCCGACCAACCCGAACGGGCGCGTGCGCATTTCGCCGCCGCCATCGCTGACCGCGAACCGGCCGCCGATGCCGCCCGCGATGGCCGGCACCCTCGACGGCCAGCCGCCACGCAGGCCTTTGCCGGTCGACACCGATCCGTTCGGCGCGGTCGGCGATTATGCCGGCAGCTTCCTGATCAAGTCCGCGGTCGAACTGCGCGGCGGCTACGACACCAATCCCGGCCGCACGACCACACCGCAGGGCTCGGCCTTCTGGGTGGTCGCGCCGGAATTCCTGGCGGTCTCCAACTGGGATCGGCATGCGCTGGTCGCCGATTTGCGCGGCTCCTTCACCGGCTATGGCAACAGCCTCTCGCCAATTGTGGACGGCACGATCTCGCCTGCACCGACCAATATCGACCGGCCGGATTTCACCGGGCATATCGATGGCCGCGTCGATGTGACGGACTTTACCCACATCACCTCGGAGTTGCGCCTGCGCGTGGCGACCGACAATCCGGGCAGCCCCAACATTGCGGCGGGGCTCGCCAAGTATCCGGTCTATGCGACCTTCGGCTCTACGGTCGGGCTTGACCAGCAATTCAACCGGCTGGATGTTGCGGCCGGCGCAACCTTCGATCGCACCGCCTATCAGGACTCCGTGCTGACCGATGGCAGCATCGCCAGCAACGCGGACCGCGCCTTCAACCAGTATGGCGGCGTCGGCCGCGTCAGTTACGAGTTGACGCCCGGCGTGAAACCCTTTGTCGAAGCCGAAGCCGACAGCCGCTTCCACGATCAGTACATCGATAATTCGGGTTATGCGCGCAATTCCACCGGCGGTTATGCCAAGGCCGGCACCTCGTTCGAATTCTCCCGCCTTCTGACCGGTGAAATCGCGGTCGGCTTTGCCGAGCGCAACTACGCCGACCCTCGGCTTGCCCAGCTCTCAGGATTGCTGACCTCGTCCTCGCTGATCTGGACCGCGACGCCGCTGACCACCGCGAAATTCATTTCCACCACCTCGATCGACGAGACCGTGCTGCCCGGCGTCTCCGGCGTGCTGACCCACACCTATACGTTCGAGGTCGATCACGATCTCCGCCGCTGGCTGACGGCGGTCGGCAAATTCACCTACGGCACCTATGACTATCAGGGCGACGGCCGCTCCGACAAAACCTATTCGGTCGAAGGCGATCTCATCTACAAGATGACCCGCAACCTCTGGATCACGGGCACGCTGCGCCGGGACATTCTCGATTCCAATGTGCCGTTGGCGAGCTCGGCTTCGACCGTCGTGATGCTGGGCGTGCGGGTGCAGAACTAGATTTTTTGGAGGCGTGTTAACGCGGCAAGCCCGTCGATCCCATCAGGAAGGTGTCGATCGACCGCGCGCACAGCCGTCCCTCGCGGATCGCCCAGACGACCAGCGATTGCCCGCGGCGCATGTCGCCGGCGGAAAACACCTTCGACAGCGACGTCTGATAGTCGGCGGTGTTGGCCTGCACGTTGCCGCGGGGGTCGAGCTCGACGCCGAGCGTCTTCAACAGCCCTTCGTGGACCGGATGCACGAAGCCCATCGCGAGCAGCACAAGCTGCGCGTCGAGTTCGAATTCGGTGCCAGCGACCGGCTTGAACCTGTCGTCGACCGCAACGCCGTGCAGCTTCGCAACCTTGCCGCCGGCGCCCGAAAACTTCTGCGTCAGCACCGCATATTCGCGCTTGGCGCCTTCGGCCTGGCTCGATGAGGTCCGCATCTTCAGCGGCCAGTTCGGCCAGGTCAGGCCCTTGTTCTCGTGATCGGGCGGCGCGGCCATGATTTCGAGCTGGGTCACCGAAAGCGCGCCTTGCCGGAACGAAGTCCCGATGCAGTCCGAGCCGGTATCGCCGCCGCCGATCACCACCACATGCTTGCCGCCGGCGAGAATCTCGCGCTCTGCTCCCAGCGGCTCGTTGCCGACGCGGCGGTTTTGCTGCGGCAGGAAATCCATCGCGAAGTGGATGCCGTCGAGATCGCGGCCGGGAATGAGCAGGTCGCGCGGGGCTTCCGCGCCGCCGGTCAGCGCCACGGCGTCGTATTCCTCGACCAGTTTGCGCGGGTCGGTCCCGCCGTTGCCGACATGGGCGCCATAATGAAAGGTCACGCCCTCGGCTTCCATCTGCGCCACGCGGCGGTCGATGACGCCCTTTTCCATCTTGAAGTCGGGAATGCCGTAGCGCAAAAGCCCGCCGGCCTTGGCGAATTTCTCGAATACATGCACGTCGTGCCCGGCGCGCGCGAGTTGCTGCGCGCAAGCCAGTCCCGCGGGGCCGGAGCCTATCACCGCGACCTTCTTGCCGGTCCTGGCCGGCGCGATCTCGGGCTTGATCCAGCCGTTCTCCCAGGCGCGATCGACGATCGCGCATTCGATGGTCTTGATGGTGACCGGGTTGTCGTCGATATTGAGCGTGCAGGAGGCCTCGCACGGTGCGGGGCAAATGCGCCCCGTGAATTCCGGAAAATTGTTGGTCGAATGCAGATTGCGGGAGGCTTCCTGCCAGTTGTCCTGGTAAACCAGATCGTTGAAGTCGGGGATCTGGTTGTTGACCGGGCATCCCGGAGTGCCTGGAGCCACCGAGCCGGTGCCGTGGCAATAGGGAATGCCGCAATTCATGCAGCGCGCGGCCTGGTCGCGCGTTTCTTTTTCCGTCAAGGGAATGACGAATTCCTGAAAATGCTTCACGCGCTCGGCGACGGGCGCGTACTTGCGGTCGTGCCGTTCGATTTCCAGAAAACCGGTTACCTTGCCCATTTAAACCCTTAGCCTCTGCAACTCTTATCCTGGACCCTCACCAGAGGAGCGACACTTGCGTCGCGTCTCAAAGGATGAAGGCCCCTGTCTCGGCCTCATGGTTCGAGATGGCGCTTTCTGCGCCTCCTCACCATGAGGATTGATATCTTAATTGCGCATGATCTGATCGGAAAACCGGTTCCCGCCTTTGCGGATCATGCGCTACGCCCCGATCGCGATTTTCGGTTCGGCATCGGCGTTCGCCTTCAATTCCTTCAGCGCGCGGCGGTACTCCACCGGCATCACCTTGCGGAATTTCGGCAGCCACCTCTTCCAGTCGCCAAGGATTTCGGCCGCACGCTTGGAGCCCGTCAGCCTGGCGTGGCGGGTGATCAGGACGTGCAGCCGCTCGACGTCGGACTCCAGAAGGTTCTGGAACACGTCGACCCGGCCATGCGATTCGAGATCGCCCGACTGGTGGTAGGCGTTTTCGTTGATCATCTCTTCCGACAATACCGGCTCGAGTTCGACCATCGCCATGTTGCAAAGCTTCTGGAAGTCGCCGGCTTCGTCCAGCACATAGGCAACGCCGCCCGACATGCCGGCCGCGAAATTGCGCCCGGTCTTGCCGAGCACCACGACGATGCCGCCGGTCATGTATTCGCAGCAGTGATCGCCCGCGCCTTCGACCACGGCGATCGCGCCGGAGTTGCGTACCGCAAAGCGTTCGCCGGCGATGCCGCGGAAATAACATTCCCCGTCGATCGCGCCATACATCACGGTATTGCCGACGATGATGGACTCTTCCGGCACGATGGCGGAATTGCGCGGCGGCTTGACGATGATGCGTCCGCCCGACAGGCCCTTGCCGACATAGTCATTGCCTTCGCCTTCGAGGTCGAAGGTGACGCCGTTCGCAAGCCACGCGCCGAACGCTTGCCCGGCGGTGCCCTTGAAATTCACGGTGATGGTGTCGAGCGGCAGGCCGGTATGGCCGTAGATCCTGGCCACCGCACCCGACAGCATCGCGCCGGTGGAGCGATCGGTGTTGTGGATCACGCTCTCGATCTTCACAGGCGCGCCACGGTCGAGCGCGGCCTGCGCCTTCTCGATCAACCGGCGGTCGAGCACGGCCTCCAGATGATGGTTCTGGGGTTCGGCGTGATAGATCTTCTGGCCCTTTTCTTCCTTCTGCCGCACGAACAGCTTCGAGAAATCGAGCCCCTTCGCTTTCCAGTGCGCGACAAGCTTGGTCTGGTCGAGCATCTGGGTCTGGCCGACCATCTCGTTGAAGCTGCGATAGCCGAGGCCTGCCATGATCTCGCGGACTTCCTCGGCGACGAAGAAGAAATAGTTGATGACGTGCTCGGGCTGGCCGGTGAAACGCTTGCGCAGCACCGGGTCCTGGGTCGCGACGCCAACCGGGCAGGTGTTGAGGTGGCACTTGCGCATCATGATGCACCCCGCAGCAATCAAGGGCGCGGTGGCAAAGCCGAATTCGTCGGCGCCGAGCAGCGCG
>NZ_JBAVCF010000065.1:0-1565 GCF_049586575.1 Bradyrhizobium sp. | reverse complement strand
TTCCTCGGAGAAATACCAGGGAAGCATGAATTTGGATTCGAATACCTCGCCACTGTGTGCGACCCGGCCATCTAGGGTGGCGGCCATCCATCGGAGGGTCGGATGCCGGACCCATTTCTGGACGTCCGTTATGACGCGCCCTGTATTGGCCTCGTACCAATGCCGGTTGAGTTCCTCGGTGACGAGGCCGAGTTGAACGATGAGATTACCGGAGAGGTCCTCTGGTTCCGCCTCACCACGCTTCTCCCGCCATAGGCGGAGCAGGGCGCTCTCATCGCTTCCCATGATGATCCGGGCGTCGGAACCTCCGATGAAAGATCGGCGACCCGGAGGCGATTGGTTTTCCACCATTGGCGCTTTCCTTAACAGATTAAATTATATCGTATAATATAAAAACAATTGAATACGAAGTCAATCGAAAAACGATCACATTGACGCGAATCAGCGGTTTTGGCCTCTTGGCTCGTCATGATCACGGCTGCGCAGTGCCGGGCGGCAAGGGGCCTTCTTGATTGGACCCAGCAGGAACTCGCCGATGCTGCGCGCATCGGGGTCGCCACGCTTCGTCAATTTGAAGGGGAGGGAGCGGAAACGCGTCAGGCGACCCTCGCAGTGTTGAAATGGGCGCTCGAATCAGCCGGCGTCGAGTTCATAGACGAGAACGGAGGCGGCCCGGGTGTCCGGCTGCGAAAGCGCCAACTGAAGAAAGGCTAATTCGCTTGTGGAACGCGCGATTCAAGCGACCAACATTCCAAATTGTGCCGCTGTTCTGAGGACAGCCATTCGTACCGATGTCGTCGGCGAGCAGGGCGGCGAGATCCGTCGCCAGCGCCGCTGCAGCGACGCCGATGAGATTGAGCTCGGGCGCATAGGTCTTCGCGATGATGCATGTGAATAAGGCCTCACCATTTTGGTTGTCGAAGTCGGCCGGGCGGATCAACGCGTAAGCCATTCACGATCGACGATCGGGCTCGGATCCTTCGGCGGTGTAGCCGCGCGTGCGGCGCCACGCGGCACCGCCGTTGCCGGAGAGCCATTCGATGGCCTCCCCTTCAGTGTGGAATCCGGAGATGTGCTCCTGCCGACCGCTCGGATGGGTGGCGACGAGCCGCCATCCCGCGCCGACCTTAATGGGCGTCGGATCAAACTCGACTGTCGCGTGTTTCGCCATCGGCCAAATATGCATCTGCCAGGGTCAGCTCCAACGAAATGTCCGGCACCCCCCGACTGGCAGCGCCGGAAGTTCTCGTTCTGCGCATAAGCGCGCGGTTGTTAGCTCGTGATGACTTCGGCGATCGTAGCCGGCATGGTTCGGGGATAGCTATCGAGACAGCGCGCGAGAGACAGCCTCTGCCGCTTCGGATGCACCCATGAAAAGTCTGAGCGGGCGGTTTGGAAATGGCGCGAATCCAAAGTTGCGATAAAACGCCGCTGCCTTGGGCGGCTTGCGCCGCGTCATGCCACTTGCTATCATGATATCAATGTGAGTTGAGCCAAATAGAGTTGAACATGGCCCAGATCATTGTGCGTGACGTGGATGACGACGTGAAAGAGCGGCTGCGGCG
>NZ_JBAVCF010000064.1:0-7693 GCF_049586575.1 Bradyrhizobium sp. | reverse complement strand
TCGATGAAGCAGAATTTGCCGGTTGCGTCCAGACGAGCGGCCCGGGCCGAGGTATCCCGCTCGAAGCGGAATCCTCCCGCCGGCTAGCCCGCATAAATCTGCCGGGTTGGGGTATGGGCCCGACGGGAAAATAAAAAGCGCGGCGGGATTACTCCCGCCGCGCCGTCTTTTTTCACTCGCTGGTCCAGGCGCTAGGAGCGCCCTAAAGCCAAGCCTCAAGACTGAAAGGTCCTGCAAGACTTAGCGGGCGATCCCAACGAGGTGACAGCGCTTGGTGTAAGACACTGGATCACCTCCCTTCGATGTTGACGGAGATGTCAATATAGGCCGCAAAGGCCGGCCCGTTAAGGGTAAGGAAACCGGCGAGGGGAGGTTGAGACTGCCGAGCCGGCGTGATAGGGGATCGGCCGGCACGCGGGTGTAGCTCAATGGTAGAGCAGCAGCCTTCCAAGCTGAATACGAGGGTTCGATTCCCTTCACCCGCTCCAATGTTTTCAGGCACTTAAGCTGTCAAGAACTTTCCATTCCGACAAGCTCAGCTTTTTCATTCCGACAAATGTTCACTTTCTCTTCGCTTGCTTGGCTTGCCGCTCCCGGCGCTTGATGCGCTTTATCTGCGCTTCCTGCTTACCCTCGTCGTCGTCGTGCAGGTAGTTCGCCATCGCCGTTACCGACGACCGCTGACCTTTCTCCATCAACTGCAACGTGGTCAGTCCGGACGATCTAGATTCAGTGGCCCCGCCGTGTCGACCGAACGACGTGAAGGTTAGCTCTGGCCGCAGGCCCGCAGAGATAATGATCTTTTTAGAGATCCGCTCCACTTGCGTCAGCATTTCACCCACCAAACCGATCCGTTCTCGTTGACACGGCGTCGGATCTCGCGCGTTCACGCGCGAAGCGGTAGGAGTGGCCGAGGATCACCGGAATGCCCGGTAACCTACTGGCAACCGGGCGATGCTTTATCTGGCGTCTAGACATGTCTTTCGTTTCCCAGGATCCTCTCAAGTGCAGCAAGCCTTTCCTTCAGCTATCTTACCCGCGATTGTCAAAGCTAGGCGCGCTGCTTGATGCCGTCACACAGTTTCGAGGATTTCGGCTCGGCCGGCTTATCGAGGCATTTGCATTCGACGTCGAACAGCCTGCCGTGAAACGCGCAGCGCACGGCCAAACGCGAGATCAGCGCCGCGGTGCGGGCAATCGTAATCGAGCAATCCGAAGCGGCCCGTTTCGTCGCGAAACAGCACGAAGCTCCCGTCCAGCAATTTGACCGGCGTGATCGGCCGTTCGCCTGCGACTTTGCTCAATTTGACTTACGTCAACGATGTCGACGCTTGCGCGAGCTTAGAGTAACCGGCATGCTTGGAAGGAAGCGTGCTCCTTCGATACTCAGATAGTCCAACATAGCCTGCGCCGGCGGCAAGAGTACCTTGTCTTTCCGCCGCAGAACAAACCATTGTCGCACAATAGGTAAGCCAGTGACATTGAGGGAGACGAGCCGTCCATCTTCAAGTTCAGTGGCAACCGTGTGCGCCGAGATCAGTGCGATTCCGAGACCAGCGATGACCGCCTGCTTGATGGTCTCGTTGCTGCTCATTTCCATACCGATCTTGGGTTGAAGCTCCGTGGTTGAGAAGAGTTGTTCCATCAGCATTCTCGTGCCGGAACCCTGTTCACGAATGAGAAAGGTTTCGTCTGCGAGTTCTGCTGCCGAAAGCCCGACATTCAGTGCAAGCCGATGTCCGCTTGGGGCGATGATGATATGTGGATGATCGCCAATTAGATGGATATCTACGTCGACGTCTGCTGGCGGCCGGCCCATTATTGCAAAGTCGAGATCGTAGCCGCGCAGCGCTTGACGTATTTCCTGCCGATTGCCAATCGACAAAGTAATATCGATCTTGGGATGAAGTTTTGAAAAAGCCGCGATGGCGAACGGCACGAAGTACTTTGCAGTGCTTACTGCTCCGATGGATATACGACCTCCAGTGCGGCCCGCAATCATATCAAGCGAAGTGGCGCAGGCTGAGATGGCAGCTTCTATCCGCTCGGAGAGCATGAGGACTTCCTGTCCAGCTCCAGTCAGCACCATTCCGTCGTGGGTGCGTTGGACCAACGGGAGTCCCGCAAGATCCTGAAGGTTCCGCAACTGTAGTGTCACTGCTGGTTGGGTGAGATTTAGCTTGTTGGCAGCGGCAGTTACGCTCCCCCAGCCTGCCAAAGCGGCAAGCGCTCGAAGTTGCCGAATTGTCAGATCTCGTAAGCCATCGGGCATATAAGAAAAACCGTTATCAGACCATAGTTATTAAAATTTTCCTTATTTAGGTCAAGCTGTCAATCTCCTGAAAGTGCCTCGCCCAACCCGGAGGCAGGCTGCATAGCGTCAACGTTCATTAAAAAACGGCGCATGCGAGGAGGCGACCCAATGACTCTAGCGCTAACGCTGCGCCAGCACCTAGGTCAGAACGCCGGTAAGGATCCGCTTCGCCTTGCGGTAGCCTCGGCGGTCGATGCTCTCGCCACAGCCTGCATTGATATCGCTGATCTGATCGGTCGCGGTGCCCTGGCCGGCATCACGGGACAAGCACAAGGACGAAATGCTGACGGCGATCTTCAGAAGGATCTGGACGTCCGGGCTGACGAACTCATACGCCAAGCCCTCAAATCTGTCCCCTTCGCAGCCTTGGCGTCAGAGGAAGCCGAAGCGCCGGAGATCCGCGACATGACGGCGCCCATTTGCATCGCGTTCGATCCTCTGGATGGCTCGTCAAACATCGATTCCAATATGACCATCGGAACGATCTTCTCGATCGTCGTCACCCCGCTGGAGGGGCAGGCAGCTTTCACGCGACCAGGCACGACCCAACTGGCAGCCGGCTTCGCTGTCTACGGTCCGCAAACCTCGCTGGTCCTCACCCTCGGCGACGGTGTTGATATCTTCACGCTTGATCGAGACGACAAGACTTACAAGGCCGTTCGTCGACGTGTTCAGATTCCCGTCGACACGGCGGAGTATGCCATCAACGCATCCAACCACCGTCATTGGGAACAGCCGGTACGCGATTTCATCGCCGAATGTCTTGCCGGCGTCGATGGGCCTCGCAGCAAGGACTTCAACATGCGTTGGATCGGATCTCTGGTGGCAGAAGCCTATCGAATCCTGGCGCGGGGCGGTGTGTTCCTTTACCCCGCCGATGCGCGGGAAGGCTACACGGACGGCCGTCTGCGGCTTGTCTATGAGGCGCATCCGATGGCGTTCATCGTCGAGCAAGCTGGCGGTGCGGCATCAACGGGACGGGAGCGAATTCTCGAGCTTGCTCCAAGAACGATCCATCAGCGCGTGCCTCTCATCATGGGTTCGATCGAAAAAGTTCGTCGTGTCGAGCTTCTGCACACCGATCCTAACGCAGCCTCCAAGACCGCTCCGCTTTTTGGGCGACGCGGTTTGTTCCAAGTCTGAGCGGAGGTCAGCAACCATGTCTAGAAAACATCCTATCATTTCAATCACGGGCTCATCGGGTGCAGGCACGACTTCAGTAAAGAGGACGTTTGAGCAGATTTTTCGTCGCGAGAAGGTCGCGGCCGCCTATATCGAGGGAGATGCCTTTCACCGCTATAACCGCGCAGAAATGCGCCAGAAGATGGTTGAGGAAGCCGAACGCGGCAACAAGCACTTCAGTCATTTCAGCCCTGAAACCAATTTGTTCGAAGAACTCGAAACAACGTTCCGAGATTATTCCGCGAATGGCACGGGCAGAACACGATTCTACATTCACGACGAAGCGGAAGCCGAGCTGCACGGCAGCCCCCCCGGCACCTTTTCGGAGTGGGAGTCGCTGCCAGCAAACTCTGATCTTCTCTTCTATGAAGGGCTCCACGGCGCAGTCGTGACCGACAAGGTCAACGTTGCGCAACATGCCGATCTCAAGATTGGTGTTGTACCAGTCATCAATCTCGAATGGATTCAGAAGCTGCATCGCGACCGCAGCGACCGAGGTTATTCGACCGAGGCAGTAACCGATACGATCCTTCGTCGGATACCGGATTACATCAACTACATCTGCCGACAATTCGCCGAGACCGATATCAATTTCCAGCGCGTACCAACGGTCGATACTTCAAACCCATTTATTGCACGCTGGATACCGACGCCCGACGAGTCGATGGTGGTGATCCGGTTCAAAAACCCGCGCGGTATCGACTTCCCCTATCTGCTGTCGATGCTTCACAACAGTTTTATGTCGCGCGCAAATTCAATCGTGATTCACGGATCGAAGCTCGACCTCGCAATGCAGCTCATTCTGACGCCGCTCATTATCCGGCTGATCGAGCACAAGAAGGGCGCAAAATGATGAACGAGCATGTCCAGTTCGGGAGGAATCGCAAATGAACATCGAGTCACGTACCAAAGCACTCGAAGGCAACGTCTCTCATCGCGATATGGCAAACGCTATTCGCTTCCTCGCCATCGACGCTGTCGAAAAGGCAAAGTCAGGTCACCCAGGAATGCCAATGGGTATGGCCGACGTTGCGACCGTGCTGTTCTCGCGCTTCTTGAAATTCAATCCAGCCGATCCAGCGTGGCCTGACCGCGACAGGTTTGTGCTGTCCGCTGGTCACGGATCGATGCTTCTTTATGCGCTGCTGTATCTAACTGGTTATGAGGACGTCACACTCGACGAACTGAAACGCTTTCGACAGTGGGGATCAAAAACGCCCGGCCATCCCGAATACGGACATACAGCCGGCGTCGAGACAACCACGGGGCCGCTTGGACAGGGCATTGCTACTGCGGTCGGCATGGCTCTTGCGGAGCGACTGATGAATGCGCGCTTTGGAAACGCTGTGGTCGATCACTTTACCTACGCGATCGCCGGTGATGGTTGCCTGATGGAAGGTCTCAGCCATGAAGCGATTTCCTTGGCAGGCCATCTGAAGCTGAACCGGCTCATCGTTCTGTTCGACGACAATGAAATCTCGATCGATGGCTCGACGTCGCTGTCCTGCTCCGACGATCAGCTGGCACGCTTTGCGGCATCCGGATGGTCGGTTCGTCGCATCGACGGTCACGATCCGGTGGCGATTCATAAAGCCATTGAAGAGGAGAGACAATCCGATTGCCCCTCGTTGATTGCGTGCCGAACGGTGATCGGTTTCGGTTCACCGAACCGGCAAGGCACGGAGAAGGCGCACGGCGCACCTCTGGGGGGCGATGAAATCGCGGCGACGCGTATTGCTTTACAATGGCCGTACCAGCCGTTCGAAATTCCCGAAGATATCCTGACAACATGGCGTGCGATTGGAGTTCGCGGGGAACTCGTCTGCAGCGCGTGGAAAGATCGGTTATCGCAAATTGACGTTGATATCCGAAGTCGCTTCGAAGCAGCGTTGGACGGTAAGTTGTCAAGCGCATATGCAGACGCAATCGCTTCGATACGCGCACGATTTTCGGCTGAACGTCCTAATATTGCGACGCGGCAGGCGTCGCAGCAGGTCCTCGACGAGATCGCAGCCTCGCAGCCAAATCTGCTCGGCGGCTCAGCAGATCTCACTCATTCGAACCTTACCCACGGCAAGTCTCAAAAGCCGGTAAGACGCGGCTTGCTGGATGGCAGCTATATTCATTACGGCGTTCGCGAGCACGCAATGGCTGCCGCGATGAATGGCATCGCCCTCCACGGCGGGTTCATTCCCTATGGTGGAACATTTTTGACCTTTGCAGATTACAGCCGGCCCGCAATCAGGATAGCGGCTTTGATGGGTGTACGTGTCATCCATGTGATGACGCATGACTCGATCGGGTTGGGAGAGGATGGTCCTACACATCAGCCGGTCGAGCATCTCGCCTCGCTGCGGGCGATTCCGAAACTTCTGGTTTTCCGACCAGCAGATGCGGTCGAGACCGCCGAAGCCTGGGATTGCGCTCTGCAGGCGAAAAATCGTCCGTCGATCCTATGTCTGTCGCGCCAGGCACTGCCAACCTTCCGGAGCGACGCCAGAGGAGCAAACAAGGTCGCACTCGGAGCCTACTTGGTGGCTAGTCCCGAAGGTACCCGTGACGTGACCTTGATTGCGACCGGATCGGAGGTGGCCATCGCTCTCGACGCGGCTCGTCGTCTCGCGAAGTTAGATATCCGCGCGGCGGTGGTGTCAGTCCCGTGCTTTGATCTGTTTGCGGAACAGGCAGACGAATATCGGTCAGCGGTTCTCGGCCGTGGCCCCCGGATTGGTATCGAAGCCGCGATCCAGGGAGACTGGGCGCGGTGGATAGGAGAGGACGGCGAATTTGTCGGCATGACAGGTTTCGGAGCTTCCGCGCCAGCCGATGTTCTTTACCGCGGGTTTGGCATTACGGCAGAGGCAGCCGTTGCCGCTGCGCTGCGAACAATCAACCGGCACGGTTCAAGGAGAATCGATCAGTGACCCTGCGCGTCTTCATCAACGGTTTCGGTCGCATCGGACGCAACGTATTGCGTGCGATAGTGGAGTCCAAACGAGAGGATATCGAGATCGTCGGCATCAACGATCTTGGTTCTGTCGAGACCAATGCGCATTTGTTGCGGTTTGATTCGGTTCATGGCCGCTTCCCGGCTCAGGTCAGCGTCGATGGCGACAACATGATCGTCGCGGGCAAGAGCATCCGGGTTACGGCCATTGGCGATCCAGGCGATCTGCCCCACAAGGCGCTGGGCATCGACGTTGCGATGGAGTGCACGGGCATTTTCAATACGCGCGACAAGGCGGCCAAACACCTCGCTGCAGGCGCAAAACGTGTGATCGTGTCAGCACCGGCCGAAGGAGCCGACCTGACAGTGGTGTTCGGCGTCAATCACCACCGGCTGACCAAGAACCACTTGGTTATCTCAAACGCTTCTTGCACAACGAACTGTCTTGCTCCTGTCGCGAAGGTGCTCAACGACTCCGTTGGCATCGACAAGGGCTTCATGACCACCATTCACTCCTATACGGGTGACCAGCCGACGCTCGACACCATGCACAAGGATTTGTATCGCGCGCGAGCCGCTGCCCTGTCCATGATTCCGACTTCGACGGGCGCGGCTAAAGCGGTGGACCTCGTGTTACCGGAGCTCAATGGCCGCCTCGACGGAGTTGCGATCCGTGTGCCCACGCCGAACGTCTCTGTTGTCGACTTCAAGTTCATTGCACAAAGACAGACGTCGGTCGCGGAAATCAACGCTGCGATCAAAAAGGCCGCCGACAGTGAATTGAAGGGCGTTCTCGGCTATACCGATGCACCCAACGTCTCTGTCGATTTCAACCACGACCCCCATTCGTCCATCTTTCATATGGATCAGACCAAGGTCCTGAATGGGACTCTCGTCCGCGTGATGAGCTGGTACGACAATGAGTGGGGCTTCTCTACCCGCATGTGCGATACCGCAGTCGCGATGGGGAGGCTCCTGTGATGCAAGCTCTGCGTACGCTTGAAGGAGTCGACGTAGTCGGAAAACGGGTCGTTGTCCGCGTCGATCTTAACGTGCCGATGAAGAGCGGCGTGGTCACGGACGACACTCGCATTCGTCATGTGGCTCCGATCCTTGCCGAACTCTCGAACAAACGTGCGATCGTCATCGTCTTGGCTCACCTCGATCGGCCGGGTGGCAAGGTCATTGCTAAATATTCGCTCGCACCATTGCGCATCGCGCTCGAACGATCCATCAAGAAAGCTGTTCAG
>NZ_JBAVCF010000063.1:0-3327 GCF_049586575.1 Bradyrhizobium sp. | reverse complement strand
ACTCCAGGCCGACCTGGCCCATTCCGGCCGCGAAGGTGATCTGATTGTTGGCAATGTCGTAGACCTCAAATTGGCCTGTTGCGCCGTTGCGCATCAGCATGTCGCCGCTTTCGCCCGCCTTGCTAGGCGTCGGAAATCATCAGCTGCACGCCGCCTTGAGGCCGCGATCGACCAGGTGGCGCAAAAAGGCCGACCCGTCGGATTTGTTCTCCCGCCAGCACGTTGCCTGCGCCGAAGTCCAGCACCCAGAGCTGATTGGTTGCTGGATTGAACGCAAGTCCGAGCATATGCGGGCTCGAATTGGCAATAGTGACCTGCCGAATGACCTTGCCGCTCGGGTTGATTACGAACAGCGTCGCCGGTCCGCTGGTTGATCCGGTCGTGTTGAAGCCAAAAGAGGGGACATAGACGTTGCCGTCGGGCCCGACCGTGAGCCCCTCGACACTACTTCCGACGCCGGGCGCAATGTCCGGCAGCACCGTTAGCACTTGGACCTGGCCTCGGTCCCACGCGAACGCTGACGGTGTGGCGAGAAACGTAAGTGCAAGCGCGCAGCCAGCGACGGCCGCAGCGATCCTCGATCCTGTCATAACTTCCTCCCTAAACTGACTCGATTGTAGTGGTTTGATTGTAGTGACTTGGTTGTAGCGACTTGTTGGTCGTACGCGTCTTTGCAATTCGCCTCGGCGCGACGCCGGGGACAGATAGAGCTTATCATTCGCGCGGGACCCTCGGAAGACGCCTGATCGGCCCGGTTGCTGGTTTTCCTAACCCCCTCCACTCGGCGTATTTGCAAAACCGCTTAGGTCAAGCGGGCCAAGCACTGCGAAAAATGGCAATCGTCAACAGCGGCTACCCTAACCGGGCAATCACCGCGCGGGAGGTGGAACAGAAATCACCGACTGTCGGATCGCGACAGCCGACGCGGAGCAACCATCGTTGGTTATCCCGCCGAAAACTAACCACTGAGGCATTGCGGAGATTAAAGGGCCGTATAAGGCGTTGAACGTGTCTCTGCCGATGGTGATCGTGCTCGCAGTGTCGGAATAGGGAGTTCTCGTGTTGACGGAAGTTTGGGTAAGCTTGGCGGGTACGCCGTTCAACACCACAAGAGCGCCGGATACCGAGGTACCGGTCAGCTGTACGGTCTTCGTGGCGTTATCGAAGTCGGCAATCAGAATTTGATTGTAGGTCGCGCCTGCAGAGTAACTAGGCGTGCTCGTCCCAGCCTGACAGATCTCGTTGTAGGTGGTTGCGTATTTTCCCGAGAGTAGTGGAACTGTCTGCGCCATAACCGGCCAACAGATCAACGGAACGACCGCCGCGCATGGCACAAACACTCTCCACAGCATGGAACCCCTGCCCCCCGTGCTACCGATGTGGTGCGATCATACACGAGCGAATTCGACTTTCACAATCAGCCGTCTCGCAAACACCTATCCACCGATGACATCGCCCGCTTCAATGGCAGTCGACGGATGCAACACCGGCGTGGCGGGCCAGGGTGCGGGCGAGACGCCGATCCTTTAACGGAGATTTCGCCCGGTCCGAACGCCCCGATCAAAGTTGCCATCGCGGCGGATGCCTCCCAACGGCGAGCTCAATACCCAGACGCCGATCGCGCCGAATCTCCCCAATCCGATCCTACTCAACGAACTGGGCCCGTGGGCGCGCGGCTGCTCGGATCTCGACCCGCCCCCCGCTTTTGGCGCTCTCGTAGCTCCGGGACGCGCGTCCTCATGCGGTTAGAGTTGCTTGAACGGATTTTGGACCAAGCACGCGCCCTAAATATAGACCGCTCGGGGTGTTGGTCGACAAACCACCAAAACTGGAACGGACCATACCAAATTGGCCCATGCCGCCTGCGATCTTGCGAGCCTTGGTCGTTTGGCATCTTGCCGCAATCTGACCAAACAAGAGATCCCGGGCCAACCTTACTGAGGGCTCCCTATGAAAATCTCGGCCGGACGATCAGGGTGGCCGCTTTCCAAATCTACCGTAACGCCCCGGCCGCCTTTTGGGGTGGCTAGGAAGCCCGCAATCGGTTTATCGACCACTGTGTACCCCGCTTGCCGTAGGAACTCATATATTTCGTTAGCCAACGGTCCAGCGTCAGGCTCGGTCGGTTGAAACAGGATCCTTATGTGGCGTTCCTTTGGAATATTGCTGAGGAGCCCCCACTTGTTCCGTTCCGAGAGATGGCGCGCTGCTGGTGCGGACTGTGCGAAAGCCGCATCACTGAGCCGCCACTCTGTTCCTTGGATGGCCACAAATACCATGATGCCTGCGCTGGCGCTGACAATGCATTGCTGCAGGCGTGCAAAGTTTAGTTTCTTGCTCATCGCAATCAGAACACCATGAATCTTTATGCCATATGCTGTTGGCCAGACTGGTGGATCGCAACATATTCGCTCATCCGGTCAGATGTCTATGCCCCACTCGACCGTCGCCTCGTGCTCGTAAACCGCCGACCTCGACGGGCCCCATCGTAAAACGTCACATTGAGCCGGAACGACGCCCGCAGCAACAGTAGCCCCGCAAGGATTGCCTTTCGCAGCGGCGGGGAAGCCGCAATTTTAAAAAGGGAGGAGCCTCAGGATGGTGCGATCAGCATCCGGCATTCGATGCTGGTCCGCGGACTATTCATTCCTTTATCGACGTGCGTGGCGTGGATTGTAAAATTCGTGAATGCGAGCACGTCACCCGGATTCATGGGTGGCGCTACAAAGTTCAACCGCGCCTTGCGCATTATTTTGACATCCAGCTTTTCGTGCCGGCGGCCCCGCTCGGGTAAGAAATAAAAGGCGTCCTGAGTTCGGTCTTCCGAACAGGAGTATTCGGACGTTCCATTATTTGTCTCGGGTCCAGCCCTTCCCCTGCCCCGCTTTCCCGGGCAGGGAGAAGACCGAGCTCGCGGCGGTCCTAATGCTCCGGCCCGTCGGGGAACGCCTGAAAGAAAGTGGAAATCTTCGACACCGCGCAGTGCTTGAGCTTGAGCGTCCAGTCCGAGTTGATCCCTGCGTTCGCGCCCGCATAGGGAGATAAAGCGTCAAGTTCTCACATAGAGCGTGCGTCCCAATTGAAGGCCGGGTTCGCCGGGAACAAAAAACCCTGCGCGACGCCGTCATCGTCGATACCGTAGAAATCGCCGAGCTTGGCGATTACCTTCGGTACCGTCTGCCCACTGATCGGATTCTTGGCCTTTGGGTCGATGACCACGATCTCGTTCTCCTGATTGCCGCAGACCCAAATGCAAGGCATGATTAGATCTCGCTCACGATATACAGCGTCACGAATTCCCGTGAGGCTCCATGTCGGCATTTCAGC
>NZ_JBAVCF010000062.1:0-1680 GCF_049586575.1 Bradyrhizobium sp. | reverse complement strand
CCGCCGACCTGCGCAGCGTGGACTGGTCGCGTTTTGCCGCACTGATCCTGACGCCGGGCGTGCCGCTGACCCATCCCGCGCCGCATTGGAGCGTGCTTGCGGCGCGCGCCGCCGGCGTCGAGGTGGTCGGCGATATCGAGCTGTTCTGCCGTGAGCGGAAACGTCATGCGCCGGACGCGCCGTTCGTCGCGATCACCGGCACCAACGGCAAATCCACCACCACCGCGTTGATCGCGCATCTGATGCGCGTGGCCGGTTACGACACCCAGATGGGCGGCAATATCGGCACCGCGATCCTGTCGCTGGAGCCGCCGCGCAAGGGACGCGCGCATGTGATCGAGATGTCGTCCTACCAGATCGATTTGACGCCGAGCCTCGATCCGACCGTCGGCATTCTCATCAATGTCAGCGAAGACCATATCGACCGCCATGGCACGCTCGAACAATATGCCGCGGTGAAGGAGCGTCTGGTTGCCGGCGTTCAATCGCAGGGTACCGCGATCATTGGCGTCGACGACACCTGGTCCCGCGCCGCCGCCGACCGGATCGAGCAGGCCGGAAAACGCGTGGTGCGTGTCTCCGTGAAGAATCCGCTGCCCGACGGCATGTACGTCGATCATGAAACGATCTGGCACGCGGCCGGTGGTGCGCGTAGCGAGGTCGCACGGATTGGCGGCATCGGTTCGCTGCGCGGCCTGCATAACGCGCAGAACGCGGCCTGCGCCTCGGCCTGCGCGCTCGCGCTCGGCGTCTCGGCCGAAGTCCTGCAGAAGGGGTTGCGCAGTTTTCCGGGCCTCGCGCATCGCATGGAGCAGGTAGGCCGCCGCGATCACGTGTTGTTCGTCAACGACTCCAAGGGCACCAATGCGGACGCCGCCGCGCATGCGCTGTCGTCGTTCGCCGACATTTTCTGGATTGCGGGCGGCAAGGCAAAAGCCGGCGGCATCACGAGCCTCGCCGAATATTTCCCGCGTATTCGCAAAGCCTATCTGATCGGCGAAGCCGCGCCCGAATTCGCCGCCACGCTCGGTCCAAGCGCGCCCCACGAGATTTCGCAAACGCTGGATGTTGCGGTGGCGAATGCGGCACGAGATGCGCAGGCGTCAGGACTTTCGGAAGCCGTGGTGCTGCTGTCACCGGCCTGCGCCTCGTTCGACCAATATCGCAATTTTGAAATTCGCGGGTCGAAGTTTCGCGACCTGGTGCAGGCGCTGCCCGGCGTCAAACCGGTGGTGTGAGATTTATCCCTCGCCCGCAAAGCGTGGGGAGGGTCGGCGAGCGAAGCGATCCGGGGTGGGGCTTGCAGCGTTACCCCGCCTGTCTCACCGCTCGCGTTCGCTCACGATGAGCCTCCCTCCCCACTGCTCGCAAGGGCTCGCTGGCGGAGGGATACGAAAGAACAGAATCCATTAACCCCTTGGAAACCATCCTGGGCGACCAATGGGCGATCTCTTACCTCTGGGAACGCCCATGCTCTCCCGTGAACAGCGAAATCCCTTCAGCGACTGGTGGTGGACGGTCGATCGCCTGCAACTGGCGGCGATCGTCGCGCTGATCCTGGCCGGCGTCATCCTGTCGCTGGCGGCGAGCCCGCAGGTCGCGACCCGGATCGGGCTCGACCCCTTTCATTTCTTCAATCGCCATGTGCTGTTCCTGCTGCCGTCCTTCATCGTGCTGATC
>NZ_JBAVCF010000061.1:0-3490 GCF_049586575.1 Bradyrhizobium sp. | reverse complement strand
TTTTGAATACTTTCCAGCATCAATCTCCGCAGCATCCAATTACGGCTTGCCATCGCGGTAGGCTGTGACGCCATTGGGACCAGCGCGTCCATGTAATCGGGATATTTCTCCCCCCAGAGCCACGTTTCCATTCCGCCCATCGAATTACCGATGATAAGCCTGACATGGCGGAGTCCGAGACCTTCGGACAGCAGGCGGTATTCTGCGTCGACTATGTCTGCATAATCGTAGTGCGGTAACTTGGCCTTTAAGCCATCGGACGGCTTCGAGCTTCCTCCATGGCCAACTGCATCTGGAATGATGATGTAGTATTTTGCGGCGTCGAAGGGCTGGCCGGGGCCAAACAGCTCGCCCGCGAACGCGGGCGTCAGCATGCTTTTCGCCGAGCCGCCACTGCCGTGTAGGACGACAACCGGTATTCCCCCTGGTTTCCCTATCGTGGTGTAATGCAGCTTGAGCGCAGGCATCACCTCGCCTGTATGAAACTTAAAGTCGCGTGCTATCCACTGGGCTTGCTTGGGCACGGGATAATCTTCGGCCGCGGCGACAGAAGGTGCCATTAGCGCCAGGAATAAAATTGCTCTCCAGAGATTCATGCAGTCCTCCCAAGATCCGTGTCGTTCAATTTATAAATTAGCTCCGATTTTATACTGCTATTTGCCTGTCCCGAAAGACGGAAAACCCTGTATGAGCATCGGCAGGTGCTGGAGAATGAGATGGGGATAACCGGCGGGAGGTGGCGGCGCGCCGCGTTATCCTGAAGCCATGAGCAGCGAACAGCCGCGAACGGACGCGAACAGTCGCGACCGTTCGCCGGACCACCAGTACACTCTCTCTATCGACCAAACCGCCGAACTGTACGCCAAGGCCGGCCATCCCCGGACGCAGCGGGCAATCCGAAAATACTGTGCCCTGTCAAAGCTCGATTGCCACAAGGTCGAGACTGAGACCGACGAAAAATACTTGGTCGCGCCCTACTCCGTGGAGCGCCACATCGCCTACATCAATGAGGTGCGAACAGTCGCGAATAGTCGCGACCAGTCGCCGCACACAGTCGGAGCCTCCGCTTCAGACCGGGGAAGCAACTTATCCAATTCCGGAAATGAATAGGTCAGGCCCCACAAAAGTATGAATCCAGGCAACCAAAATGCGATGACGACGCCGAACTTTTTGTCGATTACATCGCTCTTCTCGGCCATCCCCTCCCCCACAGCCGCCAGACGCGACTTAAGCATCCGCAATCAAGGGTTCCAAGTCAACCGCTTCGCAACCCTATCGAATATTGTTATTACCGACTGACACTTTCTGTATGGAAGGAGTCGGGGTTAACCGGATGCCCGTCGTTCTCGACGAAGCGGGCTGGCCGAAGTGGCTCGGCGAAGAGCCGGCAAGCGAAGATGAGTTGCTGGCGCTGCTCAAGCCGTGCCCGGACGAGGTCTTGAAAATCTGGCCGGTGGACAAGATGGTCGGCAACGTGCGTAACAACGGCGCAGAGTTGCTGAAACCAGTTCAGCCCGCATTGCTGTAACTGTCAGCGCGAACCGCAATTTGCCAGTGGCCATCCTCGTTGCGGAAGATGCCCCAGCGAGAACACGCGTTATGAGATGCTGCCGAGGAATAAAATGAAGAAGGGATAACGGATGGCCGAAGAGGCTTCCGCCTCCGTAAAGCTGCTCCCGCATGCGAACTTCGGCTGAAACAGAATGGCCGATTCTGTTTCAAAGTCGGCTTTTCGCCTAATGGCAGAGGGCGCCGTTACCGTGTGAATGCCGTGCGATTCGCACGGAAATTGCTGGAAACTGGTGCGCTCGGAGAGATTCGAACTCCCGACCCTCAGATTCGAAGTCTGATGCCCATCAGACCGTCAAACTCGAATGTAAACCATCGTTCACTATCATCGCATCCTTCGTCGTCATTTCGTTTTCTCGAACCACCGTCCCTAAGCGAGCTACTCCGTTGCAGAATGACGCCCAGGTGTCCATCAGGCGGCGGCGTTTTTCAAACAAGTCTCCGCGACGGTAAGCTGCCTCCGTCTTGCTGTCGATCGCATGCGCCAGCGCCATTTCGACCATTTCACCGGCGAAGTTGGTCCTTTCGGAAGCCCAATCTCGAAACGTCGACCGAAACCCGTGCACGGTCAGATCATCGCGTCCCATGCGCTGCAGCAGCATCAGCATCGCCATATTGCTCAGCGGCTGCCCTGGTCGTCCCCCGGGGAAGACGAACGCGTCCTCAGCTGAGGCTTGCGTCGCGATAAGTTCAAGCGCCCGGTCAGAGAGCGGCACCCGATGCTCTTTGCTGGCTTTCATGCGTTCGGCAGGAACAGTCCAGAGTTTTTCGCGTGGACTGAACTCCGAGCGGCGTGCCCCGATCGTCTCCCCGGTACGGGCTGCAGTTAGAATCGTAAATTCAAGCGCGCGCGCCGCGACTCCATCCTGCGCGCGCAATGCAGCCAGGAACGCCGGCAACTCGGCATAAGGCAGGGCGCTGTGATGCTTGATTTTGCGTACCTTGGCCCGTGAGGGCAGTAGCTTGTCGAGATGTCCGCGCCAGCGCGCGGGGTTTTCGCCCTGGCGATAACCGCGCGCGGTTGCCCAATCGAGCACCGACTCAATCCGTCCACGTAGCCGGTTCGCAGTCTCCGGCTTTTGTGCCCATATGGGCTCGATCACCGTCATGATGAGCGTGGTGTCGATGGCTTGCAGCGAGATCTCACCCAGCACCGGATACGCATAGGTCTTCAGCGTCGCCGCCCATTGCGCGGCGTGCTTGTCGTTTTTCCAGGCCACACGGTGCGAACCCATGTAGCTCGCGGCCGCCTGGTTAAACGTCAGCGCCTTGGCCCGTGCCATAGCGGCTTGCCGCCGCGCCGCCTCGCGCGCCGCGATCGGATCGATCTCCTGTTCACGAAGCTTCCGGCATTCCAGGGCGCGATCGCGTGCTTCCTTCAGCGACACCGTAATGCATGAGCCCAGTCCCATCTCGCGGGCTCGCCCCTTCACTTTGTTGGTTGCCGCATCACGGACGAAATCGCCCGTGGCCGGATCGCGCTCAGCGATCCAGAAGCGGAAGATCCACGACTTGGAGCCGCGCGCGGTGATCTGCAGATAAAGACCGCCGCCGTCGCCATAGAGCCCGGGGCGTTTGGCTTGCGCCACCTTCAGCGCGGTGAGTTTTCCAAGAACCAGCATCGAAGTGTCCGTCTAACTCCTACCCATGTCCTGACCCACAACCAGTTGTGGGTAGCGGGCGAACGGCCGCGAACGCAGCCGAGCCACGTTAGCGCAAAATAACTAGCGTTTAAAGGGCGTTAGCGGACGTTGGCGAACAAAGGCGAACGCCGTCCTGGCGGAGGGAGTGGGATTCGAACCCACGATACGGTTTCCCGTATACACGCTTTCCAAGCGAGCGCCTTCAGCCACTCGGCCATCCCTCCGGCGCGTGGCGCGCACTATAGCGGCCGAATTCCGACTGACAACCAAGGGGATAG
>NZ_JBAVCF010000060.1:0-4572 GCF_049586575.1 Bradyrhizobium sp. | reverse complement strand
GTACCCATGGTCAGCAGTTCAAAGCGCGGTTCCTCAAGACCTCAGAGCCCACGTCGGTCGAAGGCATCGAGAAGTACCTCTCCTCCGGCATGATCCGCGGTGTCGGTCCGGTTTACGCCAAGAAACTACTGCGCGCTTTCGGCGAGAAGGTGTTCGAGGTCATCGAGACCCAGGCCGACCGCCTGCGCCTGGGCCGAGCAAAAGGCGGTGCGGGAAATCATGGTCTTCCTGCACAGCCATGGCGTCGGCACGGCGCGGGCGGTACGGATATTCAAGACCTATGGGGCCGACGCCATCCAGGTCATGACCGAAAACCCGTATCGCCTGGCGCGCGATATACGCGGCATTGGCTTTAAGACCGCTGACGCCATCGCCATGAAGCTCGGCATCGAGAAGACCGCCATCGTGCGGGTGCGCGCCGGCATCTCCTATGCGCTGACTGAGGCGATGGACGAGGGACATTGCGGCCTTCCGACCGACGAACTCGTGCCCCTAGCTGAGAAGCTGCTCGAGGTACCGCAACAGTTGATCCGCACCGCCCTCGACCTCGAACTACAGGAAGGCACGGTAGTTGCCGACCCGGTTGGCGAAACGCCGTGTGTGTTTCTGGCCGGCCTGTACCGCGCCGAGCGCACCATCGCGGAACGCCTGATGCGCCTTGCGAGCGGCACGCTGCCTTGGCCCTGGATCGATCCCGCCAAGGCGGTGCCATGGGCGGAACAACGTGTCGGGCTTGCGCTGGCCGAAAGCCAAGTAGCGGCGATCCGGCTCGCACTGATGTCCAAGGTGCTGGTCATCACCGGCGGTCCAGGTGTCGGCAAGACGACAATCGTCAATGCCATTCTGCGCATTCTCGCAGCGAAGGGAGTGAGCCTCCTGCTATGCGCTCCGACCGGCCGGGCGGCAAAGCGCATGACCGAGGCGACCGGTTTCGAGGCCAAGACCATCCACCGGCTGCTCGAAGTCGACCCCAAGGGCGGCGGTTTCAAGCGCGGTGACGACAATCCGCTCGACTGTGACCTGTTGGTAGTCGACGAGACCTCCATGGTCGATGTCATGCTGATGCAGGCGCTCATGAAGGCGGTACCGGAAAAGGCCGCCCTCTTGCTTGTTGGCAACATCGACCAGCTTCCTTCGGTCGGCCCTGGTCAAGTGCTGGCGGACATCATTGCTTCCGGCACCTTGCCGGTCGTGCGGCTTACCGAAGTCTTTCGGCAGGCTACGCAAAGCCGGATCATCACCAATGCCCACCGCATCAACCAAGGCTCGACGCCGGACCTGAGCCCGCCCGAGACCGAGACCGACTTTTATTTCGTGCAAGCAGATGATCCCGACACGGCGGTCGGCTGCATCGTCGAACTGATGAAGACGCGGATTCCCAGGCGCTTCGGCCTCGATCCCATTCGCGATATCCAGGTCCTGTGCCCGATGAACCGTGGCGGCGTCGGCGCTCGTTCGCTGAACATCGAGCTCCAGGCAGCACTCAATCCCGCTGGTGAGCGCAAGGTCGAACGGTTCGGCTGGACCTTTGCGCCAGGCGACAAGGTGATGCAGATCGAGAACGATTATGACAAGGAGGTCTATAACGGCGATATCGGCTATATCCTCGACGTTGAACTGTCCGCGAGCGAGATCGTTGTGCGCTTCGACGACCGGCCAGTCACCTACGGATTTGGCAAACTTGACATCCTGGTACCGGCCTACGCGGCGACCATTCATAAAAGCCAAGGGTCAGAGTATCCCGCCGTGATCATTCCGGTCCTTACGCAACATTATGCTATGCTGCAGCGAAATCTTCTTTACACTGGCGTAACGCGCGGCAAAAGACTGGTCGTGCTGGTCGGACAGAAGAAGGCCATCGCTATCGCCGTACGCAACGCTTCGGGCCGACGGCGCTGGTCCAAGCTGAGTGAATGGCTGAGATCGCAAAACTGTTGAGCAATATGGAATGAGCAATGGGTGAGCGGAAAGCGCATCAGATTTGGATTGAGCAATGCGAGGCGACCAAAGGGATCAGGGCTCGCTTCGGACTCAAGGCAGCGTTCGACTATATTGTCGGCGAGAAATTACAGAACTTTGCCGAGGCCTCCTTGCACCATCGCGAGTTTGCACGAGAACTGCCTTCGTTCGTTTCAGAGGTGCGGCGAATGTTCACGCCCGACGAGATTGAAACCCACCTGACAGACCTTGAGCGGGCGCAAAACGAGAAAACCACAGACCTTCTTTTGGACGACGACGACCCCCTTCCTGAGGACACCTCCGCAGACGTGGAACGTGCTCGGCAGTTCAATCTGATCAAAGAATTACTGAGAGCGAGCACGCTTGGCACTGCTTGACTGATCGAGCTGCGCCGCTTGCTTCAAGAAACCAGGCTCCAAAAAGACGTCTTGCGCCCATGTTCATGCTTGAGGCGGGTAGCGTAACGTTCATGCGGCTCGAAATTGCTGAAGTCACGAACGGCCTTTGCGAGGCTGCCGCACTCGGCGAGGTGACGGGCCGCATGCCGATATCGTTTCACCCGATTGTGCTTAAGGGCAAAATCGATCATTGCGCGAAGGAGCAGGGTGGCTGCGAGTGGATGCTTCCCTGCGAGCGCGTCGGCCGCCGGTGACAGAATCTCGTAGTGGTCGCCGTTTAGCTCATTGGCGCGTGCCAGCACCAGTGAGGCTGCCTTCTCTAGCGCGGGCCATGACACCAGAAATGCCAATGCTTGGTGGACCTCCGAGACGCGAAGGGCGGTTGCCATCGCGCGTTCTTCGGCGTCGACGTCTTCGAAATCCGGCAGGCGCTTGAGAAAGGCGCACAGATGGGCGCTGCTGAGCGTCCGTTCAAAGCACTGCCAACGGAATGCCTGGGCTTCCTCCATGCGCCCCAGCGCCTCCATCACGTCAATCCGGACCTCTTCCCATTCATACGGGATCCAGCCGGTCCTGTTTTCATCGACGGCGTTGATCGCGCTCCACGCCTCCTTGGGGCGACCCGCCTTGAGAAGGCGTTGGGCAATGTCAGCGGCAATCTTGGGGACCGTCCTCGCTGCTTCGCTCTGCTGCGCGATGTAGGCGTCCACATCGCCTTGCGCATCGGCGATTTCCTCCAACGCGAGGCGGATGACACTCGCGCGATGGCGTGCCGAAATATCGTCGGCATAGAGGGCACCGCCGCTTCCCCAGGCGATCACCTTGCGGTCCTTGTCCTTCGGCTTTCCCAACGGCTCCTTGGATAAGCCTATAAACCGTTGCTTCAGTTGGTTCAGACCGCTTGGTCCAAGCGTCGGCGACAAAACGGTGATCAATTCGTCATACTGGCCATAATCGTTATCGATCAGTGCGCCAAACGCTCTATCGGCAAGCTCATCTGGGGAAGCCTTCGCCTCCTGGGCCATTTCGCCGAAATCACGGCACGCCGCATGGAAGATACTGCCGACGGTACCGCTGCTGTCATCGCAGCGCCCGAACACCGAATTGGCAAGCGCCATGAACCGCCACATCAGTTCGAGGCCTTCGGCAGGGTCCGCCTCGGCGACCTGATGAATCGCGCGGCGCTGCGTTTCGAGATCTTCGACCAGGCCTCTTCGATTGTGCCAGTCAACGAAGGATCGGGACCGCGCAATAGTCGTTAACCGCTTGCGAATCTCCTTAGCAACCTCGGTCGGACTCTGCGCGCTGGCGAGCTCAAGGCGAATACGTCGTTTTACGCCAGGGTTGCCACTGCTCACCTCGATCAGCAATTCGGCCAAGCGTTCAGCTCCGAGTGCCTCAAGATTCGTTTTATTCAAGGTTTTCTGGGAAGCCACTACCTTCATCCGTTCCATCAGCTGACCGGGAAATCCATGAGCGGCCGAATACCACGTCAGATAGTGGCTGGACCTGTCAGCGCCCTGGGATGCGCTACTAGTTGCAGGGCGAGCCCTTCATTGCTTCGGTCCACTGGTTGCCAACGCCTTCCGCACATTCGATTGGGAAATCCCAAATTGTCGGGCAATTCTTGGACAAGACGTGCCGCTGCGGAGATGTATCGGCCTGTGGTCCTGGGGGGCGTGGTTTTGCTGGCGGGGAAGCGTCTCCGACCGAGCCTGTCGGGAATAGGTCAGACAGCTGCTCGGCGGGGTTACGTCCCATGGCAGAATCATGCCGCGACCGATAATTTGCTGCAATAGTTCAGTGCGCATGCCTATGAGCACCGACGATTGACGGGAGGACGGAACGAGGGAGTTCAACCGCGAGGCGCCAATCCTCTTGACTTAGCCCACGGAGGAAACGAGATATCTCTTTTTGCTGCAATCTAGCGAGCGTCGAATGGGCCGTTACAAAGACTACGACCGTGGACCTAAGCGCGGCGGTTATGACGACGAGCAAAAATCTGACGACCGAGCATCCGGAGTTCGGCCAAATTATCCACGTCCGAGCGCCCCGGCCGAGCGACGTCCTGCTATTGCTTCGCAGGTCGTTGGCTCGACCACCGAAAGTATTGGTAATTCGATCAATCGCAATTCTGCTCAATACACTCGCTCCTTAAACGACGCCGTGGCTTCAATAGCGGCCCTTGCGATGCCGTCACACTGCGCGCCGAAGT
>NZ_JBAVCF010000059.1:0-3051 GCF_049586575.1 Bradyrhizobium sp. | reverse complement strand
CCGCCGTCCGCGTGACCAAGTCATCCGAATTGGCGGCCGCGCTCAAGCGCAGTATTGCGTATGAGGGAACGAGCCTCGTTGAGGTGATGGTCGATTCCGCTGTGCCGGTGCTGTACGAGCGGAAGGGGTGAACGCGTCACACGTCATTGCGAGCCAACGGGTCGCGCGAATGCGCGCCCGATGATAAACTCCGCGAAGTAATCCCAGCTCTTGGCTTCAGTAAGAAATGGATTGCTTCGTCGCTTTGCTCCTCGCAATGACGGCATCTATTCCTGATGCTCTTCCCGCAGCTTCGCCTGGATCTTGGCCATGCCTGATATCCAGCGGTCGTAGTTTTCGGTCTTGTTGCGCATGTAGCCCAGCACCTGCGGGTGCGGCAAAATCAGAAACGTCTCCCGCTCGATGCCTTCGAGCGCGTCGCTCGCCACCTGCGCCGGCGAAAGATCCCCGTCGCCGGATTGCGGACCCTTCGGGATCGAGCGCAGCATGTCGGTATCCACGCCCTGCGGGCACAGGATCGAGACCTTGATGCCGTCGGCCTTGTGCGAGATCGCGAGGTTTTCCGCAAACCCCACGGCGGCGTGCTTGGTTGTCGAATAAGCGGGGCTTCCGACCTGCGACAGAAGTCCGGCGGCTGAAATCGTGTTGAGAAAGTAACCGCCGCCGCGCGCCTTGAAGCGCGGCACGAGATGCCGTGCCGCATAGACATGCGCCATGACGTGAACGGCAAAGCTCCGCGTGAACGGTTCGTCCGACGTGCCGCCCACGTTCACCGAGAGCGGGTCGAAACCGGCGCCGATGCCGGCGTTCGAACAGAACAGCGAGATCGGACCGAACAGGCGCTCGGTTTCGTCGATCACGTGAAGGATGTCTTTTTCCTGTGCGACATCGCATTTGAAGGCCGCGCCATCGAGCGAGGCGGCAACCGTCCGCGCGCTTGCGACGTTGAGATCGGCCACGACGACCTTGGCGGCGCCGGCACGGTGAAAGGCTTCGCACAACGCGCGGCCAATGCCATTGGCGCCGCCGGTGACGACGACGATTTTGCCGCTCACCTGCATCGCAAACCTCGAATAGCGGGAATTGAACTTACGCCAGAACCAGATCGAGCACGGCTGTATAATGACACGCCGCGCCGAGAAGCACGAAACAATGCCAGATCACATTCTGGAAGCGCAGCCGTTGCCATGCGTGGAAGACTACTCCGAAACTGTAGAGCAGGCCACCGGCGAGGATGAACCACAGCGTCACTTTGGGCAGTGAGGAGAGACCGGCGTCATAGGCGATGATGCCGCTCCAGCCCATCGCGAGATAAAGACCGACCGACAGCCGGTCGAAGCGGCCAGGGAAGAACAGCTTCACCGTGATGCCGACCGCCGCCACACTCCAGACGCCCACCAGGAGCGACATCGCAAACACGCGGTCCTGCAATTGCGCGAAAATCGGGGTGTAGGTCCCGGCAATCAGAACGTAGATCGCGGAATGATCGAGGCGGCGCAGCACCCATTTGCGCCGCGATACCGGCCAGAGATTATAGGCCGCCGAACAACCGAGCATCGCGAGCAGGCCCGCGGCATAGACCGACACCGTGACCACCGAATAGGCGGAAGCGAACACCGCCGCCAGCACGATCAGGACGGTCGCCGCGATCAAGCCGCTGAACACGCCGATCCCGTGAACGATGCCGTCGGCAATGAGTTCGGCGCGATCGTAATTCCAGCGAATGGCGCCGGCCGCGGCATGAGCCGAGGTGGAGGCGAACTGTTTCAGTCTGAAGACGGTCATGCGAGCTTGTTTCGACTTCTCAAATTGAACGGATGGTACCTTGGGCAACGTCAACGATCCCCTAAAGTTCTAGGGAGAAATGGCGTCTTAAATGTGAAACTTGATTTTGGGCGATTAATGGCCACCTTTAGGCTTGGCTTTATTAAATTGCCCCTCCGAAAGTCGAGTCTTCGTTGCCCTTCGATTTTTCCGACATGATCGAGGAGGCGCGCATTTCAGCGCGCGCGCTGAGGGATTTCAGCGAGCACCTCTTCAACCCCACCTTGCGGCTCGGCATCACCGGGCTTTCACGGGCCGGCAAGACCGTGTTCATCACGGCGTTGATCCACGGCCTCACCCGCGCCGGACGCTTTCCGGTGTTCGAGCCGCTCGCCTCGGGCCGGATCGCCCGCGCTCGTCTCGAGCCGCAGCCCGACGACGCGGTGCCACGCTTTGACTATGAGCGTCACCTCCGCACCCTGATCGACGAACGGGCGTGGCCGAACTCGACCGTCGACATCAGCGAGTTGCGGCTCGTGATCGACTATCAACGCCAGAACGGCGCAGAGCGGACACTGACGCTGGACATTGTCGATTATCCCGGCGAATGGCTGCTCGATCTGCCGTTGCTCAACAAGAGCTATGAGCAATGGGCAAGCGAAAGTCTCGCGCTATCGCGCGGCAGCGCCCGCAGTTCTCTCGCCGCGCCCTGGCATGCGTATCTCTCAGGCCTTAACGCGGAAGGCCCGATGGACGAACAGGCCGCGCTCACCTCCGCTAAACTCTTCACCGACTACTTGCGCGCCTGCCGCGACGAACGCTTCGCCATGAGCCTGTTGCCGCCGGGCCGTTTCCTGATGCCGGGCAGCCTTGCAGGTTCGCCGGCGCTGACCTTCGCGCCGCTTGATGTGCCGGAACACGGCAACGCCCCCGACGGATCGCTGTGGGCGATGATGCGGAGGCGCTATCAGTCCTACAAGGACGTGGTGGTGCGGCCGTTCTTCCGCGATCATTTCGCGCGACTGGATCGCCAGGTGGTTCTCGTCGACGCCCTTGCCGCGTTCAATTCGGGGCCGAATGCGCTGTTCGATCTGGAGGCGGCGCTCGCCGGAATTCTCGACTGCTTCCGGATCGGTCGCGGCAATTTCCTCAACGCGCTATTCCGCCCCAGGATCGACCGCATTCTGTTTGCCGCGACCAAAGCCGATCACCTGCACCATTCAAGCCATGACCGGCTCGAGGCGGTGCTGCGGCGCGCGGTCGCTCGCGCCGTTATGCAGGCCGAGG
>NZ_JBAVCF010000058.1:0-8118 GCF_049586575.1 Bradyrhizobium sp. | reverse complement strand
CCGGCGCGACCAGCGAACCGCGCTGGGCGATGTGATCGCCCAACACCTGGCGCAGCGCCTCGTGCAACAGATGCGTCGCCGAATGATGGGCGCGGATTGAAGCGCGCCGGGAATGATTGACGTCGAGCTGCAACGCCGTTCCGACTTTCAGGGTACCCTGCTCGACGGTGCCGAGATGGACAAAAAGATCGCCGGCCTTCTTCTGGGTATCGGTGACGCGGACACGCACGCCTTCGCCGGTCATGACGCCGGTGTCGCCGACCTGGCCGCCGGATTCGCCATAAAACGGCGTCTGGTTCAACACGATCGCGCCGCTTTGGCCGGCCTTGAGCTGATCGACCGCCGCACCGTCTTTCACGATCGAGCCGACAACGCCCTCGGCGGTCTCGGTCTCATAGCCGAGGAATTCGGTGGCGCCGAGTTTTTCGCGCAATGGAAACCAGATCGCTTCGCTTGCGGTATCGCCACTTCCAGCCCAGGCCGCACGGGCCTTTTTGCGCTGGCGCTCCATCGCGTCGGTGAAGGACGCCTGATCGACGCCGATGCCGCGCGACTTCAGCGCGTCCTGCGTCAGGTCGAGCGGGAAACCATAGGTGTCGTACAGCGTGAACGCGGTGTCGCCGTCGAACATGTCGCCTTTCTTCAGGCCGGCGCTCTTCTCGTCGAGGATCGCTAACCCACGTTCGAGCGTCTTGCGGAAGCGGGTCTCTTCCTGTCCCAAGGTATCTTCGATCAGTTTTTCGGCACGGACCAGATCCGGATAGGCCTGCCCCATTTCGCGCACCAGCGCCCAGACCAGGCGATGCATCAGCGGCTCACGCGCGCCCAACAACTGCGCATGCCGCATGGCGCGGCGCATGATCCGGCGCAGCACATAGCCGCGGCCTTCGTTCGAGGGCAGCACACCATCGGCAATCAGGAACGACGAGGCGCGCAAGTGATCGGCAATGACGCGGAACGAGGCGATGCTGTTGTCTTTCGGGCTCTGCCCAAGCGCCGAGGCCGTCGCCTCGATCAGTTGGCGAAACGTATCGGTCTCGAACACACTGTCGACGCCTTGCATGATGCAGGCCATGCGCTCGAGCCCCATGCCGGTGTCGATCGAGGGGCGAGGCAATGGGTTGCGCGCCCCACCCTCAAGCTGCTCGAACTGCATGAAGACGAGATTCCAGAATTCGAGGAAGCGGTCGCCGTCCTCTTCCGGGCTGCCCGGCGGGCCGCCCCAGATATGCTCGCCGCGGTCGATGAAGATCTCCGAGCACGGCCCGCAGGGGCCGGTGTCGCCCATCTGCCAGAAATTGTCCGAGGTCGCGATTCGGATGATGCGATCTTCGGAGAAGCCAGCGATCTTCTTCCAGAAGCCTGCCGCCTCGTCGTCGTTGTGATAGACGGTGACGAGCAGCTTGTCCTTCTTCAGCCCAAACTCCTTGGTGATCAGATTCCAGGCGAGTTCGATCGCGCGTTCCTTGAAGTAATCGCCGAACGAGAAGTTGCCGAGCATCTCGAAAAAGGTGAGATGGCGGGCGGTATAGCCGACATTGTCGAGGTCATTGTGCTTGCCGCCGGCGCGCACGCATTTCTGCGAGGTGGTGGCGCGCTGTGAGGTGCGCTTCTCGACGCCGGTGAAGACGTTCTTGAACTGCACCATGCCGGCATTGGTGAACATCAACGTCGGGTCGTTGCGCGGCACGAGCGGCGACGACGGCACGATTTCGTGGCCGTTATCGGCAAAAAACCTGAGGAAAGTCGACCTGATTTCGTTAACGCCGCTCATGGGGTCCAATCGCGAATATGTTCGGGAACTCGGCGAGAACGCTTTTAGACAAGGGGGAAAGCCGTGTCCAGAAACAGTGCAAGGAGATCAGAGACTTGTCGTGATTGCCTATGATTTGACGTTGATAGCGGCGCAGCCTCGCCTTGACGGGCTTGGCGCGACCGTCTTTTTCGCTTATCTAACCAATATAGTCACGTCGGGAGAGATCGGCTGAATGGCCGGCGCCGAAGGAGCAACCGCCCCGGAAACTCTCAGGCAAAAGGACCCTCGTGACTTTGATACATCTGGAAAGAGGCACTTGCCGGGTTTGATCCGGACGTGCCCGCCGACGGGATAATACTCTCAGGCACAGCGACAGATGGGGCTTTTTCGGATTTTTCAGGGAATCCTCCCTCGATAAATCCGCGAGGGCCTAACGATGCTTGCCGCTGATATTTCCGCCTCCCCACCGCTTCCAAAGCATACGCCGTTGCACGCGCTGCATCTTTCCCGCGGCGGCAAGATGGTGCCGTTTGCCGGCTATGACATGCCAGTGCAGTACGGAACCGGGGTTTTAAAAGAGCATCTGCATGTCAGATCCAGCGCCGGCCTGTTTGACGTTTCGCATATGGGCCAGATCGCGCTTCGGCCGAAATCAGGCCGCCTCGAGGATGCAGCCCGCGCGCTGGAATGGCTGGTGCCGCAGGACATTCTGGCGCTTGCGCCGGGCCGGCAGCGCTACGCCCAGTTCACCAATGAAGCTGGCGGCATTCTCGACGACCTTATGGTGGCGAATTTTGGCGACCATCTGTTTCTGGTCGTCAACGCCGCGTGCAAGGCCGAGGACGAGGCGCTTCTGAAAGAGCATCTCTCGGACGTCTGCCTCGTCGAGCCTCTCCCCAATCGCGCGCTGATCGCCCTGCAAGGGCCGAAGGCGGAATCCGTGCTCGCGAAATTCGACGCCGAAATACGGGCGATGAAATTCATGGATGCCGGCCCGCGCCGCCTCGAAGGCATCGACTGCTTCGTCTCCCGCTCGGGCTATACCGGCGAGGACGGTTTTGAGATTTCCTTGGCCGCGGAAGCCGCCGAGCACTTTGCGAACGAACTGCTCGCGAACGAAAGCGTGCTGCCGATCGGCCTTGGGGCGCGCGACAGCCTGCGGCTGGAAGCCGGGCTTTGCCTTTACGGACATGATCTCGACGGCGCCACGACGCCGGTCGAGGGCGCGCTGGAATGGTCCATTCAAAAGAGCCGCCGCAAGGGCGGCGCGCGGCCCGGCGGATTTCCCGGCGCGAATGCGATCCTGGGCCAGCTCGAACAGGGCGCGCCGCGCCGGCGGGTTGGTCTGAGGCCCGAAGGCCGTGCGCCGGTACGCGAAGGCGCAGCCTTGTTTGCCAGCGAGGTGTCCCCTCAACCGATCGGCACTGTGACCTCGGGCGGCTTCGGCCCAAGCCTCAATGCGCCGGTCGCGATGGGCTATTTGCCGTTGCCGCACGTAGCGCCGGCCAATCTCGTATTCGCGGAAGTACGTGGCCAGCGCCTGCCCTTACGAGTCGCCCCGATGCCGTTCGTTGCCAACACCTACAAACGCTGAAGGATTTCGCATGACGACGCTTTACACCAGCGACCACGAGTGGATCCGCATCGAGGGCGACATCGCCACCATCGGGGTGACGGACTATGCGCAGTCGCAGCTCGGCGACGTCGTCTTCGTGGAACTGCCGAAGGTCGGCCGCACCCTGAAAAAGGCGGAAGCCGCCGCCGTCGTCGAATCGGTGAAGGCTGCCTCCGACGTCTACGCACCGCTTTCCGGCGAGGTCCTGGAAATCAACGACGAGGTTGTCGCCGAACCGGCGCTGGTGAATTCCGATGCCGCAGGCAAGGCCTGGTTCTTCAAGCTGAAGATATCGAACAAGAGCGAACTCGATGGCCTGATGGACGAGGCCGCCTATCAGAAACACATCGCGTGAGATGATGGACCACTCTGCACACCTCCTCTGCTGTCATCGTCCGCGAAGGCGGACGATCCAGTACGCCGTGCCATTTCGATTCCACGCAAATGCCTGTGGTTACTGGATGCTCCGCTTTCGCGGAGCATGACAGAAAGAAGGAAAGCCGATGACCGCGCCACTCAAGCCTTTGGCCGAACCCGCCACGACCTTCGCGCGCCGCCATATCGGCCCCGACCCGCGCGATGTCGCCTCGATGCTCAAGACCGTCGGCGCCACCAGTCTCTCGGCGTTGATGGCCGAGACGTTGCCGTCATCGATCCGGCAACAAGCGCCGCTCGATCTCGGCACGCCGTTGAGCGAAACCGAGGCGCTCGCCCATATGCGCGAACTTGGCTCGAGAAATCAGGTGTTCACCTCGCTGATCGGCCAGGGCTATTCCGGCACGATCTTGCCTTCCGTGATCCAGCGCAACATCCTGGAGAGCCCGGCCTGGTACACGGCCTATACGCCCTACCAGCCGGAGATCAGCCAGGGCCGGCTGGAAGCCTTGTTCAACTTCCAGACCATGATCGCCGATCTCACCGGGCTCGATGTCGCCAACGCCTCGTTGCTCGATGAGGCAACCGCGGCGGCGGAAGCGATGGCGCTTGCGGAGCGCGCCGCGCAGAGCAAATCCAGGTCGTTCTTTGTCGATGCCGACGTGCATCCGCAGACGCTCGCTGTGCTGCGCACCCGCGCGGAGCCCTTGGGATGGAATCTGATCGTCGGCGATCCCCTCGACGAGCTTGACGGTGCTGACGTGTTTGGCGGCTTGCTGCAATATCCGGGCTCCTCGGGCGCGGTGCGCGATCTGCGGCCGGCCATCGCAGCTCTCCACGCCAAAGGCGCGCTCGCCGTTGTCGCCGCCGATCTTTTGGCGCTGACGCTGCTCGCTTCCCCCGGCGAACTCGGCGCCGACATCGCGATCGGCTCGGCGCAACGCTTCGGCGTGCCGATGGGCTATGGCGGACCGCATGCGGCCTATATGGCGGTGCGCGATAGGTTGAAACGCTCGCTGCCGGGACGGCTTGTCGGGCTGTCGGTGGATTCGCGCGGACAGCCGGCCTACCGGCTGGCGCTGCAAACCCGCGAGCAGCACATCCGCCGCGAGAAGGCGACCTCCAACATCTGCACCGCGCAGGTGCTGCTTGCGATCATCGCCTCGATGTACGCGGTCTATCACGGGCCGGAAGGGCTGACCCATATCGCGCGCGCCGTGCATCGCCGAACCGCCGTGCTCGCGGCAGGCCTGCGCAAGCTCGGCTTCAGGCCGCAATCCGAGACGTTTTTCGACACGGTGTCGGTGAGCGTCGGCGAAAAGCAAAAAGAGATCGTTGTCCACGCACTGGCTGAAAGAATCAATTTGCGGATCGGCAACGGCGTGCTCGGCATCGCGCTCGACGAGACCACCACCGTCGGGGTGGTCGAAGCGGTTTGGCGCGCCTTCGGCGGCCGGCTCAATTACGGCGAGGTCGAAAGGACGGCCGATGATGCACTACCAGCCGGCATGAAGCGCGAGAGCGCGTTCCTCACCCATCCGGTGTTTCACGCCCATCGTTCCGAAACCGAGCTGCTGCGCTACATGCGCAAGCTCTCAGATCGCGATCTCGCGCTCGACCGCGCGATGATCCCGCTGGGCTCCTGCACGATGAAGCTCAACGCCACCACCGAGATGATGCCGCTGACATGGGCGGAATTCGGCTCGCTGCATCCGTTTGCACCGCGCGAACAAGCGAAGGGCTATCACGCGCTGTTTGCTCGCCTGCAAAAGTGGCTCTGCGACATCACCGGCTATGACGCGATCTCGCTGCAGCCGAATTCGGGCGCGCAGGGCGAATATGCCGGGCTGCTCGCGATCCGCGGTTATCATGCATCACGGGGAGAAAGTCACCGCAACGTCTGCCTGATCCCCTCCTCCGCCCACGGCACCAATCCCGCTTCCGCCCATATGGCCGGCATGGAGGTTGTGGTGGTGGCGTGCGATACGCGCGGCGACGTCGATGTCAGCGATTTGCGCGCGAAAGCCGAACAGCACGGCCGAAACCTCGCGGCCGTGATGATCACCTATCCCTCGACCCACGGCGTGTTCGAGGAGCATATTCGCGAGATCTGCGACATCGTGCACGGCCTTGGCGGCCAGGTCTATCTGGACGGCGCCAACCTGAACGCGCAGGTGGGGCTTGCCCGGCCCGGCGAATACGGCGCCGATGTCAGCCATCTCAACCTGCACAAGACGTTCTGCATTCCGCATGGCGGCGGCGGTCCCGGAATGGGGCCGATCGGCGTGAAGGCGCATCTCGCGCCTTTCCTGCCGGGCCATCCTGTGAACGGGAAAAGCGCGGTCGGTCCGGTGTCGGCGGCGCCTTATGGCTCGGCCTCAATCCTCACCATCTCCTATATCTACATCCTGATGATGGGCGGCGAAGGCCTGACGCGCGCGACCGAGATCGCCATCCTCAACGCCAATTACATTACAGAAAGGCTGGCGAGCCATTTTCCGGTGCTGTACCGGAACGCCAAAGGCCGCGTTGCGCATGAGTGCATCATTGACCCCAGGCCGTTGAAGAGTTCAGCCGGCGTCACGGTTGATGACATCGCCAAGCGCCTGATCGATTACGGCTTCCACGCGCCGACCATGAGCTTTCCGGTGCCGGGTACGCTGATGATCGAGCCGACCGAATCCGAATCCAAAGCCGAGATCGATCGTTTCTGCGAGGCGATGATCGCGATCCGCCGCGAGATCGCCGAGATCGAAACCGGCCGCTGGGAGGTCGAGGCCTCTCCGCTGCGTCATGCGCCGCATACGGTGCATGACATTGCGGACGATACATGGGCGCGCGCCTACAGCCGCGCCGAGGGCTGCTTTCCGGCCGGCACGTCGCGGACCGACAAATACTGGTGCCCGGTGGGGCGGGTCGACAACGTCTACGGCGACCGCAACCTCGTCTGCTCCTGCCCGCCGGTGAGCGACTACGCCGAAGCTGCGGAATAAGACCGCCGCGCTATTCGGGCAGCTTGCGACGCCCGCGCGGAAATCTATCCGCCCTCATCGTCATAAGCCGGCGCGTCCCGCACGCCGGCTCATTGTCTAATATCATTTTCATCATCAGCGCGCAGGCGGAATCACTCCTCCGCGGGCTCTTCGCCGTCGGCGTCGCGCTCGGGTGCGCCGGCCAGAATCTGCTCGGCGATCAGGCCGGAGTTCTGGCGGATTGCGGTTTCAATCTTGGCGGTGATATCGGGATTGGCCTTGAGGAACGCTTTCGAGTTCTCGCGGCCCTGGCCCAAACGCTGGCTGTCATAGGAAAACCAGGCGCCGGACTTCTCCACGATGCCGGCCTTGACGCCGAGATCGAGGATCTCGCCCATCTTCGACACGCCCTCGCCATACATGATGTCGAATTCGACCTGCTTGAAGGGTGGCGCGAGCTTGTTCTTCACCACCTTGACGCGGGTGGTGTTGCCGACCACCTCGTCGCGCTCCTTGATCGCGCCGATGCGGCGGATGTCGAGGCGGACGGAGGCGTAGAATTTCAGCGCGTTGCCGCCGGTCGTGGTTTCCGGCGAGCCATACATCACGCCGATCTTCATCCGGATCTGGTTGATGAAGATCACCATGGTGTTGGACTTGTTGATCGAGGCGGTGAGCTTGCGCAGCGCCTGGCTCATCAGCCGCGCCTGAAGGCCCGGCAGCGCGTCGCCCATTTCGCCTTCGAGTTCGGCCTTCGGCACCAGCGCCGCCACCGAGTCGATCACCAGCACGTCGACCGCACCGGAACGCACCAGCGTGTCGCAGATTTCCAGCGCCTGCTCGCCGGTGTCCGGCTGGGAGATCAGGAGTTCGTCGATATTGACGCCGAGTTTGCGCGCATAGACCGGGTCGAGCGCGTGTTCGGCATCGATGAAGGCGCAAATGCCGCCCTTCTTCTGCCCTTCGGCCACCGTGTGCAGCGCCAGCGTGGTTTTGCCCGAGGATTCCGGCCCGTAGATTTCCACCACCCGCCCCCTCGGCAGGCCGCCGACGCCGAGCGCAATGTCGAGCCCGAGCGAACCGGAGGATATCGTCTCGACATCCATCGAACGATCGTTTTTGCCCAGCTTCATCACCGAACCCTTGCCGAACTGGCGCTCGATCTGGGACAGCGCGGCGGAGAGGGCCTTACTCTTATCCATGGAGGATCCTTCGACGATACGCAGGGCAGAGACGGACATAGGGTGCTCCTTATGGCGGGGATTCGCGAACCGGACAAACGTTGGCGGGGACTGAATCAGTGATGGAGCAAATGTACTTCATTTGTTCCGTGTTCGCAATATGTTCTTTTTAGAGGGGGGTACTGGCCCCTTTCCATTCAATGGTTTGGTTAGTGGTCC
>NZ_JBAVCF010000057.1:0-2046 GCF_049586575.1 Bradyrhizobium sp. | reverse complement strand
AACTTCGGAAAGTCATGGGCACTAGCAAACTTATTGATTCTAGTACCGCTTTGTCGATCTGAAGTCCCTGATCGAATTCGCCGCTTGTGGCGCAGGGACTTCGGATCGGCGGTACTAGCGGTCCGGCCCGAATATCCGGGGATAGCGCCGACACCGGATCAACAAAGCCATATTTTGCATTCAAAATTGCCTTGGATAGGCAAAAAGAGGATCGCCTTCGGGCACTGACGAGGACGGAATGACCGATACGGACGCCGGGAAGCTTCAGCAAAGGCTGTCGCACGAAATTTCGGGCGGCGTCTTCTTCGACGTCTTCAACCGCGGCCGTTACGCCACCGACGCCTCGTTCTACCAGATCATGCCGGCGGGGGTCGTGGTCCCCCGCTCGGTCGATGAGGCGCTGCGGGCGCTCGCGATCACCCGCGAGGCCGGACGGAAGGTCACCCCGCGCGGCGGCGGCACCTCGCAATGCGGCCAGACCATCAATGACGGCATCGTCGTCGACCTTTCCAAGCACCTCAACCGCCTGCTCTCGCTCGACGTCGGGAACCGCACCTGCGTGGTCGAACCGGGCATCGTGCTCGATGACCTGAACCGGCAGTTGAAAAAGCACGGCCTGTGGTTTCCGGTCGACGTCTCGACCGCCTCGCGCGCCACCATCGGCGGGATGGCCGGCAACAATTCCTGCGGCGGGCGTAGCTTGCGATACGGCACCATGCGCGACAACACGCTGTCGATGGATGCCGCGCTCGCGGACGGCACGCTGATGCATTTCGGCGAAGTGTCGCGCGATCAACCCGGCTCGAACGACAAGGCATCCACGCTTTTTCGCGACATGCTCGCGCTCGGCGTTCGCGAGGCCGATGAGATCGCCGACAAATTCCCCAAAGTTCAGCGCCGCGTCGGCGGCTACAATCTCGATGCGCTCACTCCCCGCAATGTGCCGAATAACATGGCGCATCTTCTGGTCGGCTCGGAAGGCACGCTCGCCTTCACCACGCAGGTCGAATTGAAACTGTGGCCTGTCATCAGCAACAAGGTGCTTGGCGTCTGCCATTTCGGGAGCTTCTATGAGGCGATGGATGCCGCCCAACATCTCGTGAAGCTGCGCCCCATCGCGGTGGAACTGGTCGATCGCACCATGATCGCGCTGGGGCGCGACATTGCGATGTTCCGCCCGGTGATCGAGGCGACGGTCAAGGGCGACCCCGACGCGCTTTTGATTGTCGAATTCGCCGAGGAAGACCAGAGCGACAACCTGCAAAAGCTGAAGCAGCTTTCCGAGCTGATGGGCGATCTCGGATTTGGCTGGAACAATCCGCAACGCAAATGGGGCGGCGTGGTCGATGTCATTGAGCCCGCCGTGCAAACCGCGATCTCGGATTTCCGCACCTCCGGCCTTAACGTCATGATGTCGATGAAGCAGGAGGGCAAGCCCGTTTCCTTTGTCGAGGACTGCGCGGTGCCCCTGCCCCACCTCGCCGATTACACCGAGCGGCTGAATGCGATCTTCGCCAGGCACGGCACCCGCGGCACCATGTACGCGCATGCCAGCGAAGGCTGCTTGCATGTGCGACCCGTCCTGAACCTGAAGCTCGAGAAGGACGTCAAAGCGATGCGCGCCATCGCCGAGGAAACCTTCGCGATGGTGCGCGAATATAAGGGATCGCATTCCGGCGAGCATGGCGACGGCCTCGTGCGCTCGGAATTTCACGAGACCATGTTCGGCTCGCGCATCATCGCCGACTTCAGGGAAGTCAAACAGCGTTTCGACCCCGAGCACACGCTCAATCCCGGCAAGATCGTCGATCCGCCAAAAATGGATGACCGCTCGCTGTTCCGCTACACGCCGAGCTACCGCATCAATGACTTGAAGACCGTGCTCGACTGGTCGGCCTATCCGGGCGCCGGCGGCGGCTTTCAGGGCGCGATCGAGATGTGCAACAACAACGGCGCCTGCCGAAAGCTCGAAGGCGGCGTGATGTGCCCCTCCTATCGCGCCACGCGCAACGAAAAGGACGTCACGCGCGGCCGCGCCAACACGCT
>NZ_JBAVCF010000056.1:0-1732 GCF_049586575.1 Bradyrhizobium sp. | reverse complement strand
GAGAGAAGTTGTTGCCTCAACTTAGGCTTCTGTACTGGGCGGCAGGGGTGTCGGGGGGATGGGGATGCCGCCCAGCCGGCCTAATTGAATGAGCAAATAATCATTACCCTCCAATAATCCAGCGCCGCAGGGACATACTGCTGTGGCAACCGCGCTGACGAATTCGGTCTCGTTGAGGCGCTGACGAATTGGGTCTCGTTGAGATTCGACAGGGTTGTCAGGCAGCCCTATCTACCCGTACGTCATGGTTTTGTTGCGTGAGCGTAGCCGCTGCACGGTCGGCTTTATCGAGCCGTGCCTACCGTCCCCTGCCAAGCTGCCGCCGTGCGGCTCGGGGTGGATTCACGAGATCAAACACGGCGGATTCCGGCTCCTGGCGCGCGGGATGCCGCTGGCGTGCGCCTGGTTACCCGCGAGGGCAACGACTTTACTCCAGCGCTTCCCCTTGATCGCCTTTGGCGGTTGCTAAGTTGGACATCCACTTCTGCCTGATCGATGGCGCGGCCATTGTGTGCGACGGCAACGGTTTGGCCGTTTCGAGCTAATCCGAAGGCAGCAGACCAGTGCTGCGGCGGTCCATTGTGCGTTTGACGTTCTCGAATTGGACGGTGAAGATTTGCGTCGGCTCCCGATTGAGCAGCGCAAGCAACGGCTCGCGAAACTGCTTCGTGGCGCTCCGACAAACATCGTCCCTAACGAGCATTTCGAGGGCGACGGCGCCATGATCTTCAAGCACGCATGTAAGCTCGGCTGTGAGGGCATCGTGTCGAAGCGGCTCGGGTCACCATACCGATTGGGCCGAACGCCGCGTTGGCTCAAGGCCAAGAACCCGAAAGCGCCGGCGATCACCGTTCGCCGCCAATTTCGCGAATGATCACTTCGCGGAGGGCAGCAGCAGTCTCGGCGTTCGCTCGCGGCCGAGACCAGCGGAAGCCATGGCCGACGAGTTCGAGCGGGGCCGAGCCAAATGGGTTGATCGTAACGCGTGGTATTTCGGGTCGGCCGACGCATTTTCTCGCACGGTGGGCCGCTTGGCGGCACGCAGAGCCGCAATAACGCTGGCGGCGAGATCCAGGGGATGGATCAAGCAGCACACCACAGGAAGCACAGTTCTCGGCGTTGCCGGCCCGACCTTGTCTTTTTTGCGCGGGAGGACCGCAGCCTATCATCGCTGGCACTCCCCTAGGCGGCTTTGAGAGCGCCAAGACGTAGAATAAATTCAAGTCGGTCAGTCGGGGGACTGACGGAAACGGGCACCCGGCACCAATAAAATCAGGAATTTATTGAAGAATATGGCGCAAAAATCTCCCCCGAAATCCAGGCTGGGAAGCCAATGGGAAGAATAATCCAAACCTGCCCGGTCTGTTCGACGAATCCCGCCGAAGTCACCGGATGGGGGCCGCTCGTGCGCGTCAAGTGCGCCCGTTGCGGAGAGTTTAGTCTCGCGGACTCGCTCTATAGCGATCTGCCGGAATTATTCTGAACCGCCCCGGGTTTGCCGGAGGCTCCAACTCTTGAGAGGATGGAGCCATGGACAAGCAGCAAAGGCAGAAGTTTTCACCTGAATTGCGCGAGCGCGCCGTGCGGATGGTGATCGAGCACCGAGGCGATCACGCCTCGCAATGGGCGGCGATCGTCTCGATTGCGGCGAAGATCGGGTGTACGGCGCAGACCCTTCACAACTGGGTGGCCCAGGCTGAGAGGGACCAGGGCCGTCGCGCTGGCACCACGA
>NZ_JBAVCF010000055.1:0-8131 GCF_049586575.1 Bradyrhizobium sp. | reverse complement strand
GGGGGGTTCCCCGGCTCGCCCGGCACATCCCGTGGGACTGGGATCGAAATGTGCCATCGTAAGAGGCCCGACGTTACGACGCCGGCAACAGGACGGTGTCGATCACGTGGATCACGCCGTTCGATTGATTGACGTTCGAGATGGTGATCGCAGCGGTATCGCCCTTGGCATCGACGATCCAGGTCTTGCCGTCGGACTTCTTCACCGTCAGCTCTTCGCCTTCGACCGTCTTCAGCATCTTGCCGTCGGTCAGATCGGAAGCCTCAAGCTTGCCGGCGACGACGTGATAGGTGAGGATTTTGGTCAAGGTGGCCTTGTTCTCGGGCTTCACGAGGTTATCGACCGTGCCAGCCGGCAACTTGCCGAAGGCGGCGTTGGTCGGCGCGAAGACCGTGAACGGTCCCTTGCCTTCCAGGGTCTGGACGAGACCGGCGGCCTTCACCGCCGCAACGAGCGTGGTGTGGTCCTTCGAATTCACCGCGTTCTGGATGATGTTCTTGGAGGGGAACATCGCGGCGCCGCCGACCATGACGGTCTTCTCTTGCGCGTTGACCGGCGCAACGATCGTCGCCGACAGGGCAAGAGCACCGAAGGCCACAGCAGAAAACAATGCAATACGCTTGGACATGGAAACGTCTCCCGATTGATGGAGGCCGGCGGACATCCGCGGCCCGTAAGAGTTAACGGCGGCGGCTAGTCTCAAGGAGTTGACTGCGTCGTCGTTGGCCTGAGTTACGGGAGGTTTGGAAGCGCGTTTCAGGCAATAAATTTTCGCCGATTTGAAACTTTTTGAAGCTGCGGACGTGCGCGTTTTGCAAAGGTTTAAAGAATTCACGCGCGAGCCGTCCCGCTCGGCCATCACCGCCGTACGCCGCCAGAATCTCTCGACGGTCTTTTCAACGTCGGCCGCAACACTGACATCGAGCGGGATCGCTTTGACCGCACCGCCGCTTTTGCCGGTCGCGGCGACCACCGCATCGAGGGCATCCTTCCGGCGTCCCGACGCCACCACGGTCCAGCCGTCGGTGGCGAGCGCTTTTGCGCCGGCCTCGCCAATCCTGCTACCACCACCGGTCATCCAGGCTACGCGTTTCCCGTTATTTGACATGCAACCCGTCCCCGTTGCGCTGTGAAGGGCGTTCTTGCTATTGAACTCGCGACCGCCCCCCGAAATGATGCATGAACGCCCCGATAAACACCGATCTGTTTCCCGTCTGTATCGCAGCAAAATGAGGCCAGAAGCGCATGCGCCCGCTTGAAGGATTACGTGTCGTCGATCTCACCCGGGTATTGTCGGGACCGTTCTGCACGATGCAGCTCGGCGATCTCGGCGCCGAGGTGATCAAGGTCGAACGTCCGGTCGAGGGCGACGATACGCGAGCGTTCGCACCGCCCTATCAAGGCGACGAAGCGGCTTATTTCCTGTCGGTCAATCGCAACAAGAAAAGCATGACGCTCGACATGAAGAGCGCGCGCGGCCGCGAGGTGTTGTGGCGACTGATCGATCGTTCGGACGTGCTGGTTGAGAATTTTCGTCCTGGCGCCATGGATCGCCTGGGCTTTAGTTATGCCGCCGTGAGTGCCCGCCGCCCGGCCATGGTGTATTGCTCGATTTCCGGTTTCGGCAATACCGGTTTGATGAAAGACCGCCCCGGCTACGATGTCATCGTGCAAGGTGAAGCCGGCATCCAGGATCTGACCGGCGCAGCCGACGGCGCGCCCTATAAGGTCGGCACCTCGATCGCCGATCTCGTATCCGGACTGAATGGATCGCAGGCCATCCTCGCCGCGCTCTACGCGTCCAAGGTAACCGGGCGCGGCCAGCACGTTTCGGTTTCGATGTACGAAGCTGTCGCATCGCTGCTCAGCTTCAATGCCAGCATCTACTTCGCCACCGGCGAATCGCCGAAGCGCCGCGGCAATGCGCACGCCACCATCGTGCCCTACGAGACGTTTGAAGCGAGCGATGGCTGGATCAGTCTCGGCGTCGCCAATGACGAACTGTGGAAACGCTTCTGCAAGGCCGTTGAGCGGCCCGAACTGGCCGACGATCCACGCTTCGCCAAAGCCGCGGACCGCGTCCGCAGCCGCGACATTCTGGTACCGATCGTCAAGGACATCATCAGGCAGCGCAGGCGCGACGATTGGCTGCCGTTGATGGAGGCCGCCGGGATTCCGAGCGGCGGGGTGCGGACGGTCGGCGAAGTCTGCGAGAGCGAGCTCTTGAAGTCGCGCGACATGATCGCCGAGATGCCGCATGCCGGCGCCGGTGTTGGCATCGTCAAGAACATCAAGAATCCGATGCATCTGAGCGACACGCCGCTTGATACCTACACGGCTCCGCCCCGGCTTGGCGAGCATACAAACGAGATATTGACCGGCCTGCTTGGATACAGCGCAGGCGAAGTCGCGGAACTGGCGCGCGGCGCGGCGATCTAGCGGCATCGGGCAGTGTCCGACAGCGGCAAAGATCGAAGGTTTTGGCGGTTTGCGGTTTGCGGCGCTTGAAGGACTGACTATTGGCCACCGCGCCAGGCAGGCGCGTCGTGGCCCGCTTGGCAAGGAAGCCATGCTCGGCCTTTGGCAGCACGAGGCTGTCGAACCGCGCGCCGACAATAAGGCCGGTGACAGGGAAGTTGTGTTTACGGTTGCCAATGCGGAAGCGCTGCGCGTAACCCACGAGGCCTGGAAAGCGCGTGGGCTGAAAATCGCGCAGGCTCCGACTGCAATGAATTTTGGGAATACGTTCTTCGCGCTCGACCCGGACGGTCACCGCTTGCGCGTGCTCGCCCGGCGGCGTGATCGCCCGACGCTATCCGCCGTTCCACAGGCTGATCGCGAAGCGCGTGCCTACGATGAGAAGGTAACTCCCGTAGGCTCGCTCCAGCGTTTTCTTCGACAGCGCGTGCGCGACCTTCACGCCAAGTGGCGCGGTCAGAAGACTCGTCGGCATCACCAGGATCGCGCCGATCAGCGAGACGTAGCCGAGCGCGAGCGGGGCTTGCAGCGCCGCTACATCGGGATAATGCGCTGCCACCGGCCAGCCGGCATAGATGTAACCCAGTGCACCGGGAATGGAGACCAGCACCGCAATGGCGGACGAGGTCGCAACGCCCTGGTGGATCGGGCGGCCGTAAAAGGTCATCAGCAGATTGGCGAACAATCCGCCACCAACGCCCATCAGTGTCGCCAAAAGCCCGACACACAAGCCGAAGACACGCATCACCAGCCCCTTCGGGAGGTCTTCGCCGATTTTCCAGTTCTCATTGGCTGACAACATCCGCACGGCGGCGGAATAAGCCACCATCACGAAAACGATCTTGAACAGCCGCTCCGGTGCGTAGCGCGCGATCACGCTGCCGCTGATCACGCCGATCAAAACCGGCAGCCACCAGGCGCGCAGGATTTCCTTGTCGATAGCGCCGCGCGCGAGATGGGCCCGATAGGAACTGATCGAGGTCGGAATGATGACAGCAAGCGAGGTGCCGACGCAGAGCGGCATCCGCACCTCGAGCGGAACTCCGGCGAGGCGAAAACACTCATAGAAAACCGGAACCAGAATAGCGCCACCGCCGATCCCGAAGACGCCGGCGAGGAACCCCGATAGCGTCCCGACCGCTACCAGCAGAAGGGCCAGTTCCAGAACTTCCGAGACGTTGAGTCCCGCGATGGCCATCGCCTATTCCAGTCTCGTCGCCGTGTTCATGAATCGTGCTTCAGGTATACCAGCCACCACAAGCACCCCGGCGGATCAATCCCCCAATAATGCAAGGCTCATCTGAAGCTATGAACCGCTGTTCGCAGCTGGAAGGATTCGCCATTGCACTGGCTGTTTCGACTTCGTAAATAGGAATCGTCTACCGCGATCCCAAAGAAGGGCCCCTGACGGAGGCCCGCCAACCTGCCAAAGCCACCGATGACCGCCAGGATCGAAAGACCGCTTTCACCACACCTGCAAACCTATCGCTGGACCCTGACGATGGCGCTTTCCATCGTCCACCGCGCCACCGGTTTCGCGCTGTATTTCGGCACGCTGTTGTTAGCCTGGTGGCTGATCGCGGCCGCTTCCGGCCCGACCGCCTACGCCCATGTCCATACCTTTATCGCAAGCTTTCTCGGCCGCCTGATCGTGTTCGGCTACACGTGGGCGCTGCTGCATCACCTGTTCAGCGGCATCCGGCATTTGGTGTGGGATCTCGGCTACGGCTTCAAGGCCAACGAGCGCGAAGCCATGACCTGGGGCGCATTGATTGCGGGCATTTCGGCGACCGTGCTGCTCTGGATCGTGGCTTATGCGATTGGAGGTGCCCGATGAACGCGCCCGAGACCGCGAAATCGATGCGCACGCCGCTTGGCCGCGTGCGCAATCTCGGCGCTTCGCATTCCGGCACCACCGACTTCTGGCGCCAGCGTATCACCGCGGTCGCCATGGTGCTCCTGATGGTGCCTGTCATCGTGGTGGTAATGATGCTGCTCGGCAGCAACCACGCCGGCGCCGCGCAAATGCTAGGCTCGCCGCTAGTCGCCATCATTCTCCTTTTGTTCATCCTCGCAAGCACCTGGCACATGAGGATCGGCATGCAGGTGATCATCGAGGACTATGTGCATCACGAACAGCTGAAGCTTGCGGCGATCATTGCCAATAATTTCTTCTGCTTCGCCGTCGCGCTCGCGTCGATCTACGCCATCCTCAAACTGTCATCCGGAGTGTAACGATGGCCGCTGGTGAAAACGGCTCGGCGAATGGCAAGGGTGGCCCGGCCACCAATGCCAAGGCCTATCCGATCGAGGACCATGCCTACGACGTCGTGGTGGTTGGCGCCGGTGGCGCGGGGCTGCGCGCGGTGGTCGGTTGCAGCGAGGCTGGGCTTCGCACCGCCTGCATCACCAAGGTATTTCCGACCCGCTCGCATACAGTGGCAGCCCAGGGCGGCATCTCCGCTTCGCTCGGCAACATGCATCCGGACGACTGGCGCTGGCATATGTACGACACCGTCAAGGGCTCGGACTGGCTCGGCGACCAGGATTCGATCGAATACATGGTGCGCCAGGCGCCGGAGGCCGTTTATGAACTCGAGCACTGGGGCGTGCCGTTTTCGCGCACCGAGGACGGCAAGATCTATCAGCGACCGTTTGGCGGCATGACGGTGGACTACGGCAAGGGCCAGGCACAACGCACCTGCGCCGCCGCCGACCGCACCGGCCACGCCATGCTGCACACCATGTATGGCCAGGCGCTGCGCCATTCCGCCGAGTTCTACATCGAGTTCTTCGCCATCGACCTGATCATGGACGACCAGGGCGCCTGCCGCGGCGTGATCGCGCTCAAGCTTGACGACGGCACGCTGCATCGCTTCCGCGCCCAGACCACCATCCTGGCGACCGGCGGCTATGGCCGCATCTATCATTCCTGTACCGGCGCGCACACCCAGACCGGCGACGGCAGCGCGATGGTGCTGCGCGCCGGCCTGCCGTTGCAGGATATGGAATTCGTGCAGTTCCACCCGACCGGCATTTACGGCGCCGGCTGTCTCGTCACCGAAGGTGCGCGCGGCGAAGGCGGCTATCTCGTCAACTCCGAAGGCGAGCGCTTCATGGAACGCTATGCGCCCTCCGCCAAGGATCTGGCGTCGCGTGACGTCGTATCGCGGGCGATGACCATCGAAATCCGCGAGGGCCGCGGCGTCGGCAAGAAGAAGGATCATATCTTCCTGCACCTCGATCATCTCGACCCGAAGGTGCTGCATGAACGGCTGCCCGGCATTTCCGAATCGGCGAAGATTTTTGCCAATGTCGACGTCACGCGCGAGCCGATCCCGATCGTGCCGACCGCGCACTACAACATGGGCGGGATTCCGACCAACTTCCACGGCGAAGCGCTGACCAAAAAGGACGGCAACGACGATTTCGTGGTGCCGGGCCTGATGGCGGTGGGCGAAGCGGCCTGCGTTTCGGTGCATGGCGCCAACCGCCTCGGCTCCAATTCGCTGATCGACCTTGTGGTGTTCGGCCGCGCAGCGGCGCTGCGTTGCGCCGAGAAACTGACGCCGAACGGCAAGCAGCCGGATTTGCCGGCAGACTCCGCCGACAAGGCGCTCGACCGGCTCGACCGCTATCGTTATGCCTCAGGTAGCACGTCGACCGCCAAGCTGCGCGACAGCATGCAACTTGTCATGCAGAACCATTGCGCGGTGTTCCGCACCGGCGAGGTGCTGAACGAGGGGCACAATTTGATTCACAAGGTGCACGGCGGCATCGACGACGTTTCGGTCTCCGATCGCTCGCTGGTCTGGAACTCGGACCTGATCGAGACACTCGAGTTCGACAATCTGATCGTGCAGGCGGTCGTGACGATGGACTCGGCCGCCAACCGCACCGAGAGCCGCGGCGCGCATGCGCGGGAGGATTTTTCCGCGCGCGACGACCAGAACTGGATGAAGCACACGCTGGCCTGGATGGACGGCAAGGGCAATACGACGATCAATTACCGCCCGGTGCACGACTACACCATGACCAACGACGTTCAATACTTCCCGCCGAAGGCGCGGGTGTATTAGTTAGGCGAGACAGATGGCTGAATTCGCACTTCCGAAGAATTCGAGAATATCGGGCGGCAAGGCCTGGCCGAAGCCGGCCGGCGCCACCGAGACGCGAGAATTCAGGATCTATCGCTGGAATCCAGACGACGGCAAGAATCCGAGCATCGATACCTATTACGTCGATACGCACGATTGCGGTCCGATGGTGCTCGACGGACTGATCTGGATCAAGAACCATATCGATCCAACGCTGACTTTCCGCCGTTCCTGCCGTGAAGGCGTCTGCGGCTCCTGCGCGATGAATATCGACGGCCAGAACACGCTCGCCTGCACCAAGTCGATGCACGACGTGAAGGACGGCGCGGTGAAGATCAACCCGCTGCCACATCAGCCGGTGGTCAAGGATCTGGTGCCCGACCTCACCAACTTCTACGCGCAATACGCCTCGATCGAGCCATGGCTGAAGACGACCACGCCGACGCCGCAGAAGGAATGGCGGCAGAGCCACACAGACCGCGAAAAGCTCGACGGGCTTTACGAATGCATTCTCTGCGCCTGCTGCTCGACCGCCTGCCCGAGCTATTGGTGGAACAGCGACCGCTATCTCGGCCCGGCCGCATTGCTGCAAGCGAACCGCTGGGTCAAGGACAGCCGCGACGAGGCCACCGGCGAGCGGCTCGACAATCTCGAGGACCCGTTCCGGCTCTATCGCTGCCACACCATCATGAACTGCACCAAGGCCTGTCCGAAGGGGCTCAATCCCGCCGAGGCCATTGCCGAACTCAAGCTTAAAATGGTCGAGCGCCAAGTCTGAGGCCGGCCCGGCCCGGGTTCAAAGGAACATCGCTTTACCGGCATCGTTAGCTCTTCAGTAGCGGCTGAAGAAAGTGGCGATGCGATGCCGATCGATCCGTCCGAAGACCCACAGATCCAGCCGGGACAGCCGGTCGAGCCGCCGCCAGAAAGCCCGCCTGGAAATCCGCGGCCCGAGATTCCTCCGCCCGTGCGTGAGCCGGGTGAGCCGCGAGCACCTGATGAATTGCCCGGCCATATGCCGGATGAATTGCTCGTGCGTGGGCCGCAAACGCCGCCCTCGCCGCCCGCACCAACGGATTTCTGAAGCGCCCGACGCTACGCGCCAGTTCAACTTCCAATTTGAAACGACCTTCTGAATGCGTCATGAACAACCGCGCGGCCGAATTGTGTCGGAGCCGAAATAAATACGCGTTCCCGTTCGAAAGCCGCCACAATGCGGCCTAACGCCTGTTTGTTGATCGCCCGCGTTTGCCGAGCGAGCATGAAGACTTCGTCACTCCTTTCTGAATCCTCCAGGACCCAAAGCACATGACAAAACTACGACTAGCACTGCTTGCCACCACTGCTCTGACAGCCATGCAACTGGCGACAACACCATCGCACGCGCAGTCAGCCCCGACCGTGGTGGCGCAGCGGGAAGAGCCCGGTCCTGACGGAAAACCCAAGCAGGCGCCCAAGGAGGCCCCGAAGGGAGCCCCACCGGCACGACCGGCAGCCCCTCAGCCCCCCCAACATCAGGCGCCACCGCCCCCGGCTCCGCCGGCACAGCGCCCGGC
>NZ_JBAVCF010000054.1:0-1557 GCF_049586575.1 Bradyrhizobium sp. | reverse complement strand
CTCCTATTCGTCGCACTTCACTGACAATATCGTGCGGGTCGGTGTGAACTATCACTTCAACGGCGGCCCAGTAGTCGCGAAGTACTAAGCCGATTCTTCTTCGAACAGACAAAGGCCCGGCCTTGCTTGGCCGGGGTTTTTGTTTGTCTGGAGCCCAATTGCAGGGACCGGGCCGTTATCCCGGCGAACTCGGCGCAAGCTTGTTGAAGGACGGCTTTGCTGCTCTGCCCAAAAATATTCAACCGAACCAATCGTTTGCCGGGTAACCAGATTTGACCTTGTCCGGCCCAGTCGATTATCGGTGCCTGTGCCTTTCGCGTGACAGACGGGCAAGGCCATCCGGAAGTATAATTGCTAAATATTTCAGGTTGGAGATTGCAGATGAAACGTATCTCGATTGGAATTTCCGCAGCCGCCTCGTTGCTCGCGACCGGCGCGCTCGCTGCCGATCTGCCGGCCAGGGCGCCGGCCTATACCAAGGCTCCGGCGTATGTCGAACCCGTGTTCGACTGGACCGGCTTCTATGTCGGCGGCAATCTCGGCTACAGCTGGGGCCGCTCGAGCGATACGACGGCCATCACGAATCCGGCTGGTACTGTGCTATTTTCAGGCACCGATCGGACAGACCTCAACGGCATCGTCGGCGGTGGCCAGTTCGGCTACAACTGGCAGATGCAGAACTGGGTGTTTGGCCTTGAGGCCGACATCCAGGGCACGGACGAAAAGGGCACGCACGGCTATCTCTGTCCGACAAATACCTGCATCGTGGGCAACCCGCTAGCTGCCCTGGCTGTCACCGGACCCGCGGTCTCCGAAGCTTTGAGCCAGAAGATCGATTGGTTCGGCACCGTTCGCGGCCGCATCGGCGTTCTCGCCACCCCGAGGGTGCTGCTCTATGCGACCGGCGGTCTGGCCTACGGCGAAGTCAATTCCAGCGCGACCATCGCGCCTGTCACGACCGGCGTGTCCGCCGTGATCCCCGGCATCAACAGCACCAATGTCGGCTGGACGCTCGGCGCCGGCGTCGAAGGCGTGATCGCCGGCAACTGGACGGCGCGGCTCGAATATCTCTATGTCGATCTTGGCTCGGTGAGCGGTTCGTTCGCGACGACGATCGGGACGACCAATCTGGTCAGCAACTTCTCCTCGCGCGTCACCGACAACATCCTGCGCGCCGGCATCAACTACAAGTTCGGCGGACCGGTGGTGGCGAGGTACTAAAGCCACCGCCTTTCGAACAAAAAGCCCGGCTCGCGCCGGGCTTTTTCTCGCCTCGATCAGGAGATCGGACAGGTCCGGCCGCCTCACTTGCCCTTAAAATTCGGCGCTCGCTTGTTGAGGAAGGCGTCCATGCCCTCGCGGAAATCCTCGCTCATATAGGCCTTGAGGATCAAATCCTCGCCCTCGTCGCGGGATAGCGTGCGGCGGATGCGGCGCACCGCTTCCTTGGTCACTTCCAGCGTGATCGGCGCGTGGCCGGCGACCAGTTTCGCGGTTTCGTCGGCGCGGCGCTGCAACGTCTCGACATCGGGCACGATCTCGTTGAGCAGCCCAAGC
>NZ_JBAVCF010000053.1:0-1732 GCF_049586575.1 Bradyrhizobium sp. | reverse complement strand
GAACAGGCTCGGTCCGAGGGCCGAGCATGTTCTATGGATTATCGCCGACGTGACGGCATGGCGCCCAGACAAGGGCTACGAGGTTTGGCACGACCGGGCCGCGTTTCATTTCCTGATCGAACCGTCCGACCGCGCCGCGTACGCTGGGCGCCTGCGCGAGGCGGTGCGCCCTGGCGGCCATGTGATCATCGGCACCTTTGCACCGGACGGGCCGGAGCGATGCAGCGGTCTTCCAGTGGTTCGGCACGATGGCACCTCGATCGGCGAGGTACTCGGCCCCCTTTCAAGCTTGATCGACTGCCGCCGCCGTGACCATTGCACGCCTGGCGGCAGCTTACAGCGGTTTCAATTCAGCCGCTTCCAATGTCAATCTGGCTAACGAAAGCGGATGGCTATTTGGGTCAATCGTGCCGTTGCGACCGTGTGCCCGTCACTTCCGTAATACCCCACATAGCAGACATTATGTTGCGCCGCGTTATCCGTCGCGACGGGCCCAGCAGCCGACATCTTCATGCAAGCGATTACACCAGAGCGAACAGCTCGATTCTGCCGGATTGGCTCGCTCACCGTCCAGGGACGAACGTAGCCCAAGATGAGTTCGCAAAATCCAAACTTTACCGTCTATTATTCATCCACTGGGCAAATACGCGCATCACTCCGCTACCCCTGCCATATTCTTTGTTGCTGCCTTGGTAATCGGCGGCACGTGTCTCGGACGCGATCTGATCGCGATCGGAAGCGATCGCCGAACCGACCGGTTGGCGGGACTCGGCTTCGATACCCTGCTCGTCGGTATCTTCGGTTTCTCGGGCGTCTTGGCTGCCCTGAGCGGAGCGTTCTTGAGTTACAGTCGTGCCTCCGCTTCGCCGACTGGCCTATCGGACGTGCTACTTCCCGCCACTGCCGCCGCGATTCTCTGCGGCGTGTCGCTGTCCGGTGGTACGGGTCGCCCGATCGGAATAGCCATGGGTGCCATGACGCTTGCGGTGCTGCACGCGGGTCTCAACGGTCTTGGAGCACCGGCGGTTTACGATATCCTGACTGGCGCGATCTCCGACGGCGCAGACACGCCTCGCCGGTTCGGCTAGCCGTATCGGAAATTCAAATCTGGCAATATTGACGATGCGGGAGCTGCTTGTGCTTCTTGACACTTCGCCAAGCGGCATGTTCGATCTGCCGACAGGCAAGCGTATGGCAACAGGTGCAAGAACGCCGGGTGCATTCTTGAGGCGAGTCGCGCGGACCAGCCTCGGTACTGGCGGCGCAATCCGATCGTCGCGTCACTGAGCTGAGCGGATTAGACACGGAGAGAGACCATGCCAAAGACAGAGACGGCGCCAAAGCGCGTGTGGGACTCATTCTTGACGGCGCAAGACAAGCAGCATGGGAGTAAGTGCGCGATCGGCGTCGGTCATCGGCCGGCCGTGATCAATGTCGATCTCTATCGCGCCGTCTTTGGCGACGAGAATGTGCCGCTCCTGGAGGGCATCGAGAAATGGCCAAGTTATTGCGGCCCCTCCGGGTGGGCCGCCGTGCCCTATATTCAGCGACTGATGGCCAAGGCGCGAGCCGTGGGCGTGCCCGTGATTCATATCACTGGCCTCAGGGAAGAAGACGCGGGGGTGACGGGTTGGTTCGAGGCGCTCCATTCAGGCGGCAAGCGGCAGGCCCCGAGTGATCCTGCGGTGCGCGAACGCTGGGAGCGCCGGCTCGAGATCATCGATGAGGTCGC
>NZ_JBAVCF010000052.1:0-3039 GCF_049586575.1 Bradyrhizobium sp. | reverse complement strand
CACCTGGGCGAATATGTCCTGGCCGTAGGCGGTGGTGCCCAGCGGGTGCGCGCCGCTGATCCCCATGCTGCGGCCGTAGATCTCCGCGTTCGGGTTGTCGCCGGCAACCAGGCCTGGGAACAGCCCGAGGAAGCAGAAGAAAAGCAGCAGGATGACGCCGGCGGTCGCCTTCCTGTTCCTCCTGACGGCGCGCCAGATCCGCCGGGCGCCAGAGTTCACTCCCGCGCGCGGCGCGGGCACGGTCACGGTGGTCGCGGCCATGGCTTACCCCGTCGACCTGGTGCGCGGGTCGAATATCGCGGTGGCGATGTCTGCGAGCAGGATCGCCACCAGCACCGCGAGGGTGATGAGCAGGAACAGCGCCTGCATCAGCGGGTAGTCCTCGTTCTCGACCGCCTGCAGCAGCATGTAGCCGACGCCGGGGTAGTCGAAGACGTACTCGATGAGGATCGCGCCGCCGACCACGAAGCCGAGCGACATCGCGAAGCCGGTGAGGTTCGGCAGGATCGCGTTGCGCGCCGTGTAATCCAGCATGATCCGCCTGCTCGGCAGGCCCTTTGCGCGCGCCATCCGGACGTAGTCCTCCGCCAGCGTGGTGACCATGTTGTTCCGCATCGTCAGGATCCACGTGCCGATGGTCGTGAGCAGCAGCGCCATGGCGGGTAGCACGGCGTGCTCGAGCACGTTCGCGATGAAGGGGCCGTTGAGCCCGGGCGTGAGCGTCGGGTCGTAGCCGAACGTGTACGGCAGCCACTGCAGCCTGATGCCGAAGATCAGGATGAACATCATCCCGACCCAGAAGTAGGGGATCGCCGACGTGATGACGAACACCGGCGGCACGATCCCGTCGAGCCAGGTGCCACGCCGCCACGCCGAGACGATCCCTACTCCTGTGCCCAGCACGAACGCCAGGATGGTCGTCACGCCGACCAGCCCGAGTGTCCATGGGAGGGCGGCCCGCACTACCGAAGAGACCGACGCGGGGTAGAAGTACAGCGAGGTACCGAAGTTACCCGTCGCGATGTCTCCCAGGTAGTGCAGGTACTGCATGAACAGGCTGGTGTGCGTGTTCACGCCGAAGAGCTCCTCCAGCGAGATCAGCGCCTGGCCAGACAGGCGGCCGTGGAACTTGGCCACCATCGCGAGGGCCGGGTTCCCCGGCATCATCCGCGGCAGGAAGAAGTTCAGCGTGACCGCTGCCCACAGCGTGACCAGGAAGAACCCGGCCCTGCGAAGGATGAAACGCATGTTTGCTAACCGTTACCTGGTTCCTTGGCTACTTGGCGGGCGCGAGGTGCAGCAGCACCTGGCCCATGTCAGGGTAGAAGTACGCGGCCGGCACGGCATAGGGGTTGCTCTGCGTCACCCAGCCCGTGAACTTGCCGGTGTTGTACTGGTACCAGGCCACCTCCTCGGTCACCGGAATGAACGGCACGTCCTTCAGCAGGACCTGCTGCAGCTGGTCCACGATCTGCTGCTGCTGCGCCTGCGAGGTGGTCGTCGCGTACTGGTTGATCAGCGTGTCGGTCGCCGGGTTGCTGTACCGCTCCCAGTTGCTTGAGGCCTGCTTGCCGATCGGCGCCGAGTTGGCCGAGTACAGCCACTGCCGGTACTCGTAGTACGGCGAGGGGCCGCCCTGCTGGTTGTTGTAGGCGAGCTGGTAGTCGCCGTTGTACAGCCGGGACAGGAAGTCGTTCTGCGACAGGTTGTCGGTCGTGAGCTGGATGCCGACCGCCTTCAGGTCCTGCTGGATCACCTGCATCGAGGCCACCCAGTCCGAGTAGCCGCCGATGTTGATGACCGTGAACGACAGCGGCTTGCCGGACGGGGAGGAGAAGATCCCGTTCGAGCCCATCTTGAAGCCCGCGCTGGTCAGGATCTGCTTCGCCTTGGCCGGGTTGTACGTGTAGTCGTACTGGCTCGCCGCGGAGGTGTCCTCCCAGCTAGCGAACGTCGGCGTCACGATGCCGGTCTGGTTGGCCGGCGGTTCGTAGCCGTACTCGCCGATCTGCGAGACCCGGTTCCTGTCGATGGCGTACGCCATCGCCTGCCGGACGGCCACGTCGTTCAGCCCGGGCACGGTCAGGTTGGGGATCAGGGTCACGTTCGCGATCGGCGGGAACCAGTAGTGGTTGTCCGGGCTCTTGGACGTGTAGAAGGACTCGATGTTCGGGATGAACTGGCTGCCCCACTGCGCCTGGCCGGTGGCCAGGTACGTGTTGGCCGGGTCGTTGGAGGTGAACGCCGGGTACAGGACCTTGGCCACCTTCGGCTCGCCGGGCTGCCAGTAGTGCGGGTTGGCGACGTAGGTGATGTTCTGCGCGCTGCAGGGATTCACCGTGAACGCGCCGGTCCCGACGGGTTTAGCGTCGGCGTAGCTCACCGGGTTGGCGATCGTGGACCAGATGTGCTGCGGGACGATCGGGGTCTGGTCCGCGATGTAGTAGAAGTAGGGTACGGCGGCGTTCTTGAACGTCATCATGACCTGGTTGCCCTGCTGGGTGACGCTGGACAGCACCGACCAGGCGGAGTTCAGGTCGAGCGTGGGGAACTTCTTCATCAGGTTGAAGGTGAACGCGACGTCCGCGGCGGTCATCGGGGTCCCGTCGCTCCATTTGACGCCGTTGCGGATCGTGAACGTGAGCGTCTTGTTCCCGTCGCCCCAGGTCCAGGCTGTCGCTAGCCACGGGCTGGCCTTGCCGCTTTGCAGCGTGTTGACGAACGCGAGCGGCTCGTACACCTGCCCGAAGGTGACGCCCTGGGCGAGGTTGGACGGGTTGAATGGGTTGAAGCTGCAGGTCCACAGCGTGCCCTGCTCGTTAGAGATCGTCAGCACACCGCTCGGCCCTGACGCCGATGCCGACCCCGAGCCTGAGCTGGGGGTGGACCCGCCGCAGGCGGCCAGCGCGGCGGCGAGCAGTCCCGCGGCGAGAACTGCTCCGGCTCTGATTGTTCTTCTCATGACGGGCTCGTCCTCCAGGGGTGCGAAGGCGTTAGTTAGTGCAGTATCCTAACTATCAGGCCCAGTCACAAGAGTTA
>NZ_JBAVCF010000051.1:0-19101 GCF_049586575.1 Bradyrhizobium sp. | reverse complement strand
TTTCCGACGAAGACGAAGGCCCGCGCCCGATGCGTCGCGGCCCGGGCGGCGCCCTGCGTCCGGCGGCACCTCCGAAGACGACCGCAAAACCGTCGCCGCAGAAACAACGCGGCCGCCTGACGCTGGTCACCGCGCTCAACGCCGATGATGTCCGCGAGCGCTCGATCGCATCGTTCCGCCGCCGCACCCAGCGCCTCAAGGGCCACCAGACCAACGAGCCAAAGGAAAAGCTGATCCGCGAGGTTGTGATCCCGGAAGCGATCAACATCCAGGAACTCGCCAACCGCATGTCCGAGCGCGCCGTCGATGTCATCCGGCTGCTGATGAAGCAGGGCGCGATGCACAAGATCACCGACGTGATCGACGCCGACACCGCGCAGCTGATCGCCGAGGAACTCGGCCACACCGTCAAGCGCGTGGCGGCTTCCGACGTCGAGGAAGGCTTGTTTGACGCCGTCGAAGATTCGACTGACACCGAGCCGCGCTCGCCGGTCGTGACCGTGATGGGTCACGTCGATCACGGCAAGACCTCGCTGCTCGACGCGCTGCGTCACGCCAATGTGGTTTCCGGGGAAGCCGGCGGCATCACCCAGCATATCGGCGCCTATCAGGTGACCTCGCCGGAGAGTGGCAAGAAGATTACCTTCATCGACACGCCCGGCCACGCGGCGTTCACCGCGATGCGCGCCCGCGGCGCCAAGGTCACGGATATCGTGGTGCTGGTGGTCGCCGCCGATGACGGCGTCATGCCGCAGACGGTGGAAGCGATCAACCACGCCAAGGCGGCGAAGGTGCCAATGATCGTCGCCATCAACAAGATCGACAAGGCCGACGCGAAGCCCGAGCGTGTCCGCACCGAACTGCTGCAACATGAAGTGCAGGTCGAATCGCTCGGCGGCGAAGTCGTCGACGTCGAGGTCTCCGCCAAGAACAAGACCAATCTCGACCGGCTGCTCGAGATGATCGCGCTGCAGGCCGACATCCTCGATCTCAAGACCAATTCGACGCGGCCTGCCGAAGGCACCGTGATCGAGGCCAAGCTTGATCGCGGCCGCGGCCCGGTGGCAACCGTGCTGGTACAGCGCGGCACTTTGAAGGTCGGCGACATCGTCGTCGCCGGCGCCGAAATGGGCCGCGTGCGCGCGCTGATTTCGGATCAGGGCGACACCGTCGAGGAAGCCGGCCCCTCCGTACCGGTCGAGGTGCTCGGCTTCAACGGACCGCCGGAAGCCGGCGATCGCCTCGCGGTGGTCGAAAACGAAGCCCGCGCCCGCCAGATCACGAGCTATCGCGCCCACCAGAAACGCGAGAATGCCGCTGCCAGCATTTCCGGCATGCGCGGCTCGCTCGAGCAGATGATGTCGCAGCTCAAGACCTCGGGCCGGAAGGAATTCCCGCTGGTCATCAAGGCCGACGTGCAAGGCTCGCTGGAAGCAATTCTCGGATCGCTCGAAAAACTCGGCACCGACGAAGTCGCCGCCCGTATCCTGCATGCGGGCGTCGGCGGCATTTCGGAATCTGACGTCACGCTGGCGGAAGGCTTCAATGCCGCGATCATCGGCTTCTCCGTCCGCGCCAACAAGGAAGCGGCGGCTGCGGCCAAGCGCAACGGCATCGAGATCCGCTACTACAACATCATCTACGACCTCGTCGATGACGTGAAGAAGGCGATGAGCGGCCTGCTTGCGCCGACGTTGCGCGAAACCATGCTCGGCAATGCCCAGATCCTCGAAGTGTTCAACATTTCCAAGGTCGGCAAGGTCGCCGGTTGCCGCGTCACCGACGGCACAGTGGAACGCGGCGCCAATGTGCGCCTGATCCGCGACAACGTCGTCGTGCACGAAGGCAAGCTGTCGACGTTGAAGCGGTTCAAGGACGAAGTGAAGGAAGTGCAAGCCGGCCAGGAATGCGGCATGGCGTTCGAGAATTACGGCGACATGCGGGTCGGCGATGTCATCGAATGCTACCGCGTCGAATCGATCCAGCGCAGCCTGTAAGTTCAAGTCTTACAGCGGCGCTGGAATTTTAAACGAAGGGTCATGCCCCGCGGAGGCGAGGCATCCAGTAGTCCCCGGAACAACTTAAAGCACGGCGTACTGGATCACTCGCTTACGCGGGTGATGACGACCATCAGGATTTTGACAATGCCTCGCCATCATCACAGGAGTTCCGCTCCGGGCGGTTCGCAGCGCCAGTTGCGCGTCGGCGAGACCGTGCGTCACGCGGTTGCCGAGATCCTGGCGCACGGCAACGTTCACGACCCCGATCTCGAAGGCCACATCATCACGGTACCCGAGGTGAAGATGTCGCCCGACCTCAAGCTTGCAACCGTCTATGTGATGCCGCTCGGCGGGCGCGATACCGACAAGGTGATTGCCGCGCTCGCCCGCAACAAGAAGTTCCTGCGGGGCGAGGTTGCTCATCGCGTTAACCTGAAATTTGCTCCTGACCTTCGCTTCCGCATCGACGACCGATTCGACGAAGCGGAACGTATCGAGAAATTACTGCGAACACCTGAGGTGCAGAGAGATATCGCACCCGATTCGGACGACAAATGATGAATGTGACGACGGCAAACCCGGCGGCCGGATCGCAGAATGGCGATTCGCCTGTGGGGGAAGAAAATATTTTTTCCGAGCCGCGCGACCAGGACAGGCGCGTCAACAACGATCCGCGCCAGAAGCATCCGAAGCAGAACAGCAGCCAGCCGCGCCGCGACAAGCGCGACGTCCACGGCTGGGTCGTGCTCGACAAACCCATCGGCATGACGTCAACCCACGCGGTCGCCGTCGTCAAGCGGCTGTTCTCGGCCAAGCGCGCCGGCCACGCCGGCACGCTCGACCCGCTCGCCTCAGGCGGTTTGCCGATCGCGATCGGAGAAGCCACCAAGACGGTTCCCTTCGTGATGGATGGCCGCAAGCGCTATCGTTTCACCGTGACCTGGGGAGAGGAACGCGACACCGACGACACCGAAGGCCGTGTTACCAGAACCAGCGAACTGCGGCCCTCGCCCGAGGCGATCACGGCGCTACTGCCCCGCTTCACCGGCTTGATCGAGCAGATCCCGCCGCAATATTCCGCCATCAAGGTTCAAGGCGAGCGGGCCTATGACCTGGCGCGGGACGGCGAGATCGTCGAGCTGAAGCCGCGTCCGGTCGAAATTCACCGATTAACCCTTGTAGAACAAATAGATGATAGCCATTCCGTGCTCGAAGCCGAGTGCGGAAAGGGTACCTATGTTCGGGCTCTAGCCCGCGATATCGGGCGGATTCTCGGCTGTTTCGGCCATATCAGCGCGCTGCGGCGGACGCTGGTCGGCCCGTTCGTCGAAAACGACATGATTCCGCTGGAACAGTTGGAGGCTTTATGCGATAGAGCCGCGTCCGGCGAGGGTAGCCTCGCCGACGCGCTTTTGCCCGTTGAGACCGCGCTGGACGACATCCCGGCACTGGCCGTCACTCGGGCTGATGCGGCAAGGCTCCACAGGGGTCAGGCCGTTTTGTTGCGCGGACGGGATGCGCCCAATTGTAGCGGCACAGTCTATGTCACGGTGGCAGGCCGGCTTCTCGCGCTTGCTGAAATTGGCAATGGCGAACTCATCCCCAAGCGCGTGTTCAACCTGACCGGGCTGACTGCCAGTTCGGCTCGCAACAATGAAAGTATCTGACGATGTCGATTACCGCAGAACGCAAAGCGGAAGTCATCAAGAAGAGTGCCAACAAGGCCGGCGACACCGGCTCGCCCGAGGTTCAGGTTGCGATCCTGTCGGAACGCATCAACAACCTCACCGGTCACTTCAAAAGCCACGTGAAGGACAACCATTCACGCCGCGGCTTGTTGAAAATGGTCGCCACGCGCCGCTCACTCCTCGACTATCTGAAGCGAACGGATGAGGCGCGCTATCAGGCGCTGATTGAAAAGCACAACATTCGCCGTTGAGCTTTTAGTGAAGTACGCGCGCGTCATTTGGCGCGCGTTTCTGCATGATCGACCGAGAGCCAGCTTCGTACGGCTTTCGAACCGATGATGCGCAGGGGCATGAGGCGAAAGCCGCCATGTCCTCGAGCATGGTCCAGAAAACGCGGGAAATGGTTTCCCGAAGGCACCGTGCTTAAACAAGAACGTCCAGCAGCAATCCGGCTCGCTGGGCGAAACGGGCAAGGTGCCCGTGATACTTACGCGAAAGGATGGACGCCATCCTAAAACCTGAAACCATGGCAGGATCGCCGGATGCTGACGCAGCAACGCGCCCAGCATCCCGCCATCTTGCGCATGGTTTTTTGTTTTGTGGCATCGCTCCTTTCGTAAACTCATGAAAGAAGATCGCAATGTTCAATAAGCATTCAGTCGAGATTGACTGGGGTGGGCGTCCGCTCAAGCTTGAAACCGGAAAAGTCGCGCGGCAGGCCGACGGCGCCGTCCTTGCCACCTATGGCGAGACCGTCGTGCTCGCGACCGTCGTTGCCGCCAAGTCGCCGCGCGAGGGCGTCGACTTCCTGCCCTTGACCGTCGACTATCAGGAAAAGACTTACGCCGCCGGCCGCATCCCCGGCGGTTATTTCAAGCGCGAAGGCCGTCCGACCGAAAAGGAGACGCTGGTCTCCCGCCTGATCGACCGCCCGATCCGCCCGCTTTTCGTCGACGGCTGGCGCAACGAGACCCAGGTGATCGTCACCGTGCTGTCGCACGACATGGAGAACGATCCCGATATCGTGGCACTGGTGGCGTCATCGGCCGCTCTGACGTTGTCCGGCGCACCCTTCAAGGGTCCGATCGGGGCAGCGCGCGTCGGATTCGCCAACGACGAGTTCATCCTCAATCCGACGCTCGACGAAATGACTGAGACCCAGCTCGACCTCGTCGTCGCGGGCACCGCCGACGCGGTTCTGATGGTGGAATCGGAGGCCAAGGAGCTCAACGAAGACGTGATGCTCGGCGCCGTGATGTTCGGCCACCGTCACTTCCAGCCCGTGATCAAGGCGATCATCGAGCTTGCGGAGAAGGCGGCCAAGGAGCCCCGCGAAGTCACCGTGATCGACAATGCCGCCATTGAGAAGGAAATGCTCGGCCTCGTCGAACAGGACCTGCGCAAGGCCTACGCGATTCCGGTCAAGCAGGAGCGTTATGCCGCAGTCGGCGCCGTCAAGGAAAGGGCGATGGCGCATTTCTTCCCCGAAGGTCAGGAGCCCAAATACGACAAGCTCCGCGTCGCCGGCGTGTTCAAGGAGCTCGAAGCCAAGATCGTTCGCTGGAACATTCTCGACACCGGCAAGCGCATCGACGGCCGCGACGTCAAGACCGTGCGCAACATCATCGCCGAAGTCGGCGTGCTGCCGCGCGCTCACGGCTCCGCACTGTTCACCCGTGGCGAAACCCAGGCGATGGTCGTGACCACGCTTGGCACCGGCGAGGATGAGCAATACATCGACGCGCTGTCGGGAACGTACAAAGAGACGTTCCTGCTGCACTATAACTTCCCTCCCTACTCGGTCGGCGAGACCGGTCGGCTCGGCGGCACCAAGCGGCGCGAGATCGGCCATGGCAAGCTCGCCTGGCGTGCGATCCATCCCGTGCTGCCGCCGCACCACGAGTTCCCATACACGGTGCGCGTGGTCTCCGAGATCACCGAGTCCAACGGCTCCTCGTCGATGGCTTCGGTCTGCGGCGCCTCGCTTGCGCTGATGGATGCCGGTGTTCCGCTGAAACGGCCAACCGCGGGTATCGCGATGGGCCTGATCCTCGAAGACAAGCGCTTTGCCGTGTTGTCGGACATCCTCGGCGACGAGGACCATCTCGGCGACATGGATTTCAAGGTCGCCGGAACCGAGAGCGGCATCACCTCGCTCCAGATGGACATCAAGATCGAGGGCATCACCGAAGAGATCATGAAAGTGGCGCTCGGCCAGGCCAAGGAAGGCCGCATCCATATTCTGAGTGAGATGTCGAAGGCGCTCACGGCCGCCCGCGCCGAGCTCGGCGAATACGCGCCGCGTATCGAAACCTTCAAGATCGCCACCGACAAGATCCGTGAGGTCATCGGCACCGGCGGCAAGGTGATCCGCGAGATCGTCGAGAAGACCGGCGCCAAGGTCAATATCGAGGACGATGGCACCGTGAAGGTTGCCTCCAACGACGGCGAAGCGATGAAGGCTGCGATCAAGTGGATCAAGTCGATCGCTTCCGATCCGGAAGTTGGACAGATCTACGAGGGCACCGTGGTCAAGGTGATGGAGTTCGGCGCGTTCGTGAACTTCTTCGGCGCCAAGGACGGTCTGGTCCACATCAGCCAGCTGGCCTCCAGCCGAGTGCAGAAGACCTCCGACGTCGTCAAGGAAGGCGACAAGGTCAAGGTCAAGCTGCTTGGCTTCGACGATCGCGGCAAGACGCGGCTGTCGATGAAGGCCGTCGATCAAACGACCGGCGAGGACCTCGAAGCCAGGCAGAAGACTGAAGCTGTGCCCGCGCAAGCCGCCGGCGAGTAATTCTGCAACAAGACACAATGAAAAAGGGCGGCTTTTCAGCCGCTCTTTTGTTTTGACTGCCTTACTCTGTCATCGCCCGGCTTGCCGCCTTCGCTAAAGCTACGGCGCGCCCTGGACTCACTCGCCCAGTCGAAGCCTTGGCGTAGACGGGACCGGGCGATCCAGTATTCCAGAGACACCGTAGCTTGAATCGATGGCCCCTCGGCGTACTGGATGCCCCGCATGCGCGGGGCATAACGAAGAAGGTCAGGCCGCGATGTCGAACCGGTCAGCGTTCATGACCTTGGTCCAGGCCGCCACGAAATCCCTGGCGAACTTCTCCTTCGCGTCCGCGCTCGCGTAGACTTCCGCGAACGCGCGGAGCTGCGAATGCGCGCCGAAAATCAGGTCGACGCGTGTGCCGGTCCATTTGGCTGCTTTGGTCTTGCGGTCGCGACCTTCGTAGGTGCCGTCGGCTGCCGGCTGCCAGACGGTGGCCATGTCGAGCAGGTTGACGAAGAAATCGTTGCTCAGCGTTCCCGGCTTTTGGGTGAAGACGCCGTGCTTCGAGTTACCCACATTGGCGCCGAGCACGCGCAGGCCGCCGACGAGGACCGTCATCTCGGGCCCGGTCAACCGCAGCAATTGCGCCCGGTCCACGAACGCCTCCTCAGGCGCCATGAACTGATGCTTCTTGCCGACGTAGTTGCGGAAGCCGTCGGCCCGCGGTTCGAGTGGAGCAAAGGACTCGACGTCGGTCTGATCCTGCGAAGCATCCGCACGCCCCGGCGTGAACGGAACCTTCACGTCGATACCGGCATCCTTCGCGGCTTTTTCGACTGCCGTACAGCCGCCGAGAACGATCAGATCGGCGAGGGAAACCTTCTTGCCGGACTCCTTCTGGATCGCCTCTAACTTCGTCAGAACGTTCCTGAGTTCGGCCGGTTGGTTGACCTCCCAGTCCTTCTGCGGCGCCAGACGAATACGCGCACCGTTCGCGCCACCGCGCTTGTCGGAGCCGCGGAACGTCGATGCCGACGCCCATGCGGTCGAGACCAGCTGGGACACCGACAGACCCGAGCCGAGAATCTTCGCCTTCAGCGCGGCGATGTCCTGTTCCCCGATCAGCGGATGATCCACCGCTGGAATCGGATCCTGCCAGATCAGCGTTTCCTTCGGGACCAGCGGGCCGAGGTAGCGCGCGACCGGGCCCATGTCGCGGTGCGTAAGCTTGAACCACGCCCGGGCGAATGCGTCGGCAAACTGGTCCGGATGCTGATGGAAACGCCGCGAAATCTTTTCGTACGCCGGATCGAAGCGCAGCGACAGGTCGGTGGTCAGCATGGTCGGCACATGCTTTTTCGATTTGTCGTAGGCGTCGGGGATGGTGGCTTCGGCGCCTTTGGCCTGCCACTGCTTGGCGCCGGCCGGGCTCTTGGTCAGTTCCCACTCATATTTGAACAGGTTGTCGAAGAAGGCATTGCTCCACCTGGTCGGCGTCTGCGTCCATGTGACTTCGGGGCCGCCGGTGATGGCGTGGGCTCCGATGCCCGTGCCGTAAGTGCTCTTCCACCCCAGTCCCTGATCTTCGAGGGCGCCACCTTCCGGGGCCGCGCCGACCAGCGACGGATCACCCGCACCGTGAGTCTTGCCAAAGGAGTGGCCGCCGGCAATCAGCGCGACGGTCTCTTCATCGTTCATCGCCATGCGGAAAAATGTTTCGCGGATGTCCTTGGCCGCTGCGAGCGGATCCGGATTGCCGTTCGGTCCTTCCGGATTGACGTAGATGAGCCCCATCTGCACCGCGCCGAGCGGCTCGGCGAGCTGGCGTTCGCCACTGTAACGTTCGTCGCCGAGCCAGGTGCCCTCGGGACCCCAGTAGAGTTCTTCCGGCTCCCAGACGTCGGCGCGACCGCCGGCAAAACCGAAGGTCTTGAAGCCCATCGACTCCAGCGCGACGTTGCCCGCCAGAATCATCAGGTCGGCCCACGATATCTTCCGGCCGTACTTCTGCTTGATCGGCCACAGCAGCCGGCGCGCCTTGTCGAGGTTGGCATTGTCAGGCCAGCTGTTCAATGGCGCGAAGCGCTGCTGCCCGGCCCCGGCGCCGCCACGGCCGTCCGTGATGCGATAGGTGCCGGCGCTGTGCCAGGCCATGCGGATCATCAGACCGCCGTAATGACCGAAGTCGGCCGGCCACCACTCCTGCGAATCCGTCATCAACGTCTGCAAGTCCTTGATCACGGCGTTGAGATCGAGGCCCTTGAATTCCTTGGCGTATTCGAACGCCTTGCCCATCGGATCCGACAAAGTGGAATTTCGATGCAGAACGGAAATGTCCAGCGTGTCCGGCCACCAGTCACGATTGGCGTGGCCGCGTTTGCCGCCCGTGAACGGGCACTTCGTTTTGTCGTCCATGATCGTCTCCTCTTGTGGTCCGGGAGTTTCGCCCTGAGCCAGCGATTTTCGACTCTACGCAGCCCTTTCCATCAGGTAAAGTAGTGTTTGGTGATGACATCGATAGGATAATCTGATGATCAACGTCACGCTGCGGCAGCTTCGCTACTTCGACGCACTGGCGCGTCACGGCCATTTCGGCCGCGCGGCAGAAGCCTGCGCGATCTCGCAGCCGGCCCTGTCGATGCAGATCAAGGAAATGGAAGAAGTCCTCGGCAGCCTGCTGCTGGAGCGCAGCGCGCGACAGATTGCATTGACCACGTTCGGCGAGGAACTGTTGCTTCGTGTCCGCGACATCCTGCGCTCGGTCGACGAACTCGGCGACTTTGCGCGCGCCACGCGCGACCGGCTTGCGGGGCGGCTGCGGGTCGGCATGATCCCGACGGTCGCACCCTATCTGTTGCCCAAGGTCATCGAAAATCTGGCGCGTCTGCATCCCGAACTCGACATCCACGTCCGCGAGACACTGACGGCGAAGCTGATCACCGAAGTCGCGGAAGGCCGGCTCGATACCGCCATCGTGGCCTTGCCGGCATCCGAACCCTCGCTGACCGAGATCGCACTGTTCCGGGAAAATTTCCTGCTTGTAAGGCCGGGCGAGCAGGAGGGCACACCGGTTCCGAGCCGGGAGACCTTGCGCGAAATGAAGCTATTGCTTCTGGAAGAGGGCCACTGTTTCCGCGACCAGGCGCTGTCGTTCTGCAACATGCGCGCGTCGCCGCCGCGGGAGGTGCTCGACGCAAGCTCGCTGTCTACGCTGGTTCAGATGGTCGGTGCCGGCATCGGCGTGACTTTGATTCCAGAGATGGCCGTGGACGTTGAAACACGTTCGGCCTCGGTGTCGGTCGCACGCTTCAAAAATCCGCAGCCCTCGCGCACCATCGGCATGGTCTGGCGCAAGACCAGTCCCTTGGCGCGGCAGCTCCTGCAGATCTCCGACGTCGTGTGCCTGTCGGCCGGCAAGAAGCGCGGACGGCCAATAAGCGAGCTTGCCTCGCGCCGCGTCACGGCTTGAACGTCATGGCCGACCTTGCGATCCGCCCTGCGGTGAAAGACGAATATGACGAGATCGGCCGCATCTGGATGGAGAGCTGGGTCTCGACCGGGCTCGATACGGCAAGCGAGGTGCTGCTGAAAAACCTGCGCGCGCGCATTCCGTAGGAGATCGAGAAAGGCTGGAGCCTCTTCGTCGCCGACGATGACCGGTCCATCGCCGCGATGCTGGCGCTGCATCTGCCTCAGCTGTACCTCGATCAGCTTTTCGTCGCACCGGAATATCAGGGGCGTTCGATCGGCCGGAAGCTGCTGGCCTTCACGCGCACGAAATTGCCGGACGAAATTTGGCTGCGCTGCGTCCGTGAAAACGAAAAGGCCTGGCGCTGGTACGAGCGCGAGGGCTTTGTGTTCGAACGCGAGGCGCCGGAACCGGCGATCGGACGCATGATGAAATATTATCGATGGAAGAAGGCGACATAAATCCATCGCCCGCTTTGCGGACGATCGCCGGCCGCCTTGTTTGCGACCGATTGACGAATAGACTGCGTCCCATCAACGGGAAGCCAGGTCATGATGAAACTGTATTGGTCGCCGCGCTCGCGGTCGTTTTCCGCACTTTGGCTGATGGAAGAAACCGGCGAACCCTATGAGCGGGTGCTGACCGATATTTCCAAGGGCGCGCAGAAGACGGCGGAATATCTCGCGATCAATCCGATGGGCAAGGTGCCGGCGATCAAGGACGGCGAGGCGACGCTCGCGGAAGCCGCCGCGATCTGCGCCTACGTCGCCGAGCGCTATCCGCAGGCGAAGCTCGCGCCTACCGTCGGCGATCCCCAACGCGCGAAATATCTTTACTGGCTGTTCTTCGGACCCGGCTGTGTCGAGCCGGCGATGGTGCAGGCCGCCACCAAGATCGAGATGAATCCGGTCGCGGCCGGCTGGGGCGATGTGCAGCGGGTACTCGATGTCCTCGACGCCGCTTTGCAGAAGGGGCCGTGGCTTCTCGGCGATAATTTCTCGGCCGCCGATATCGTGATCGGGTCGGGGCTGAATTTCGCGGTCAGGCTGTTCAAGATGCTGCCGGCGCGCCCATCGTTCGACCGCTATCTCGACGCCTGCGCGGCGCGGCCCGCCTTTCAACGCGCTGGCGCGCTCGTGATGGGCTGAAGCCCGAGGTGATTTAACCCGGGACGGCGCGCGGATCGATGTCCCGCGCGTAATCGACGCCGTCGATGCCAAATCCGAACAGGCGAAGGAATTGGCTCCTGTATTCGGCAAGGTCGGCCAATTCGCCGAGGGTTTCCGTGGAGAGCAGCGGCCATCGCCGCGACACCTCGGCCTGCACCTTGGGCGACAGCTCCCAATCGTCGAGCCTGAGGCGCTGCGCGTCATCGACCTCGGCCTGCTTGCCAAGGCGAGTCCGGAACAGCCGATCGATCTGTTCGATGCATCCTTCCTGGAGCCCGAGTTGCTTCATGACCTTGAACAGCACCGTTCCGTAGAGCGGTACCACCGGAATGGCCGAACTCGCCTGGGTGACCACGGCCTTCAGCGCGACCACGCGGGCGGCATCAGGGCCGAGCCGGCCGCGGATTTCTTCCGCCTTGCGATCGAGATCGACCTTGGCGCGGCCCAGAGTGCCGTTCCAGTAGATCGGCCAGGTTAGCTCGCTGCCGATATAGGTGTAGTTGAGCGTCTGGAAGCCGGGCGCCAGGACCCCGGCGTCCGCAAGCCGGTCGATCCAGCGCTTCCAGTCATCGCCCCCCATCACCGCGACCGTGGCGGTGGCTTCATCCTCACTCGCCGGCGCAATAGTCGTCTCATAGACCTCGCCGGTTTCAGTGTTGAGGGTCTTGATCTCGACGGGAGCGCCGAGCGGCTTGATCGCCGAGCGATAGGTCTTGCCGGTGGCCGGATCTGTCCGGACTGGAGCGGCCATGCTGTAGACCAGCATGTCCAGCTGTCCGAATTTTTCGCGCACGCGGTCGATAAACGTCGTCTTCAGCTCGTCGGAGAACGCATCGCCCTCCAGGGTGAGCGGAGATCGTCCGATCTTCTCAGCCTCGATCTCGAATGCGCGGTTGTTGTACCAGCCGGCGCTGGCCGTTCGGTTAGCTGTAGGCTCGCGCTCCAGCGACACGCCGATGGTCTCGGCGCCACCGGCGAAGGTCGCAGTAATGCGGCTCGCGAGGCCATAGCCCGTCGAACAGCCGAGTACGGCGACACGCTTGGGACACTCCGGAATGGCTCCCTTCCCGAGAACATAAGCGATCTGCTCGTGGACATTCTTGGCGCAGCCGACAGGATGTGCGGTCGTGCAGATAAAGCCTCGCACGCGCGGTTCAATAATCATGCCGACCCCGTTTTGAATCGCGAATCACGCATCCAGCCGCTTGAACACCAGCGTCGCGTTGGTGCCGCCGAAACCAAAGGAATTCGACAAGACCGTGCCAAGCTTCGCGTTGTCGATGCGCTTGCGTACGATCGGCATGTCCGCGAACACCGGATCAAGCTCGTTGATATTGGCGCTTTCGCAAATGAAGCCGTTGTTCATCATCAGCAGCGAATAGATCGCTTCCTGCACCCCGGTTGCGCCGAGCGAATGGCCGGTGAGCGCCTTGGTTGCGGAAATCGGCGGGCATTTCTCGCCGGTCCCGAATACCTTGCGGATCGCCTCGATCTCCGGCGGGTCGCCGGCCGGCGTCGAGGTGGCGTGGGGATTGATGTAGTCGATCTTGGTGTTGACGGTCGAAAGCGCCATCCGCATGCAGCGCTCGGCGCCTTCGCCCGACGGGGCGACCATGTCGTAGCCGTCCGATGTGGCGCCATAGCCGACAATTTCGCCATAGATGCGCGCGCCGCGTGCCTTGGCGTGATCGAGTTCTTCGAGCACCACCACGCCAGCGCCGCCGGCGATGACGAACCCGTCGCGACTGATGTCATAGGGCCGCGAAGCGGTTGCCGGCGTGTCGTTGTATTTCGACGACATCGCGCCCATCGCGTCGAACAGGACCGACAGGCTCCAGTCCAGTTCCTCGCAGCCGCCGGCAAAAACGATGTCCTGCTTGCCGATCTGGATGGTCTCGTAGGCGTTGCCGATACAATGATTTGAGGTCGCGCAGGCCGACGAGATCGAATAGTTGACGCCCTTGATCTTGAACCAGGTAGCGAGCGTCGCGGATGCCGTCGAGGACATGGCCTTCGGCACGGCGAACGGACCGACCCGCTTCGGTCCCTTGGTGCGTGTCACATCGGCCGCCTCCACGATGGTCCGCGCCGACGGGCCGCCCGACCCCATGATGATGCCGGTGCGGACATTGGAGACATCGGATGGTTCGAGGCCCGCATCCTGGATCGCCTGCTCCATTGCGACATGATTCCAGGCCGCACCTTCCGCCAGAAAACGCATCGCGCGCCGGTCGATCACGCCGGCCGGATCGAGCGTGGGAGCGCCCTGCACCTGCGAGCGAAAACCCAGCTCGGCGTATTTCTCCGCGCGCGTGATTCCCGACTTGGCCTCGTGGAGGCTCGAAAGCACTTCCTGGGTGTTGTTTCCGATGGATGACACAATGCCCATCCCCGTGATCACAACCCGCCTCATGACCGCCTCACCCTATAAACGTTGTCTTCTTCTGCGATGTATGTAGCCAAACTACTAAAGGTCGTCTCGGCTCAATGAAAAGTTCAGGTTCCCGGCCGCACTGCGGCATCCTGCTTGAAAAGCCCGACCTTCAGATCCTTGGCGCGATAGATAATCTCGCCATCCATGGAAAGCCAGCCGTCGGCGATCCCCAGCCATAGCTTCGATCGCATCACGCGCTTTATGTCGATGTTGTACACAACCTTGCGGGCGTTCGGCAGCACCTGCCCGGCGAGTTTCAATTCGCCGAGCCCGAGCGCCCGGCCGCGCCCTTCTCCGCCGATCCAGCCGAGATAGAAGCCGACCATCTGCCACATCGCATCGAGGCCAAGGCAGCCAGGCATCACTGGATCGTTCTTGAAATGGCAGCCGAAGAACCAGAGGTCCGATTTGACGTCCAGTTCCGCACGGATCAGGCCTTTGCCGAATTCCCCGCCCGTCTCGGTGATTTCGGTGATGCGGTCGAACATCAGCATCGGCGGCAGCGGCAGTTGGGCGTTTCCCGTGCCGAACAGCTCGCCCCGGGCGCATGCCAGCAAATCCTCGTATTCATAACCGCCGCGCCGATCCAGCATGATCCCAGCCTTTGTCCAAAATCCCGATGAAGCATAAGGCTAAACGAACCCGTCGAGCGGGGAATCGGCGCCTGTAGTGCGGATTGGCCCTAAACTCTCGACAGGTCGGAAAACCCTGCGGCGGCGGGCGTTTGCCTATGCCAATCCGGCGTTAACCGAAGTCGGCCGCTCTCTATCACAGGGCCTGCGGGCGGCAAAGCGGGGGACCGAGGCAAATAGCCGCTTGCAGTGCCCATACGCAGGTCTGCCCCTCAGCTTCCTAGTTGCGAAAAACTTGCATCTGCGGTCGATCCTCTTTATATCTCGGAGAATATTGTGGTTGTTGACAGAGTTTGACTTGGAAATGAGCGACGATGGTTCACTTTTGAACGGCGAATCCGCGGGTACCGAGCCCAGGGCGACGGGGCGCGAACCCACGTTAACCGGCTGTCCGTGGCACGACGTCAATGAAATGTTGCAGGCTGCCGGCCTGCGGCCCACCCGCCAGCGGATGGCGCTGGGCTGGCTGTTGTTCGGCAAGGGTGCGCGCCACCTGACCGCCGAAATGCTCTACGAAGAAGCAACGCTGGCGAAGGTTCCGGTGTCGCTCGCCACCGTCTACAACACGCTCAATCAATTGACCGATGCCGGCCTGCTGCGCCAGGTCAGCGTCGATGGCACCAAGACCTATTTCGACACCAACGTGTCGGCGCATCATCACTTCTATCTCGAGAACAACCACGAGCTGGTCGATATCGAAGACCCGCATCTGGTGTTGCAGAAGATGCCCGAAGTCCCCGAGGGCTACGAGATCGCGCGGATCGACATGGTCGTGCGCCTGCGCAAGAAGCGCTGAGCCTGCTTTAGCAAATTGTTGATTGTCGTTCCGGGCGCGAGTGAAGCGAGCGAGCCATTGGTGCGCTATTGCGCACCTGAGAACCTCGAGATTCCGGATTCGATGCTGGCGCTCGCTCCGGAACGATGCTGCGCGTCAATCCACCTTTTCGTCGGCATAGACGCCCCAAAGGCGCTGCTGTTCGATCCAGCCGTCGAAGCCGTTGCCGGCGACGTGACACCAGCCGGCCGCGCAATGCTTGACCTGCGCGACCACGCCGGCCTGCAGGCGGGCGGTGACGGCGCTGGTCGTATCGGCCCGCTCGTAGAGCGAGGCGAGGTCGTCCTTGTTCTTCATGGTGATGACCGCGGTCCGGCGGCCCGACAGCAGCGAGTGATAGACCCAACCCTCGGCGCCCTCGGAATCGCGAACCCGGCGCCAGTTCTCGAACTCGGCGGTGATCTCAACCGGCAAACCCGAGCGGGTATAGACCCAGGCCACATCATTGTCCTTGGTCGGACCGGCGCGAACATTCACATGGTCGGATTTGAGGCTGACATATCGCGGCACGGGCAATCCGCTTGTCGTCAGCGCGGAATCCTTGGCCGAAGCGGCCGACACACAGAGCAGGCCAATGACAAGAACCTGCGAACAAAAACGCCCAAACTCCATCAACGCGTCTCCGACACCCCATCAGCTCAAATTCTTCGAGCCGCCGACCCCAAAACCCCGCTGCCGACCCGCTTGTCCCGGGCTTAAATTCCGGCCTCACCTTGCGGGTTCTTGTTTTGGCCCGGTCTTCTGCTAGAGAGGACCGAACAGCAAGACACAGAAAGCCCGCCGGGAGGCTTTACGGAAACGCCCGGACTACGTGGCAGCGGCAGTGTCGAACACCCGGGTTAATGAGGTCTGAACAACCTCACGAGGGCAGGAGATGTCGGTTAAGAAAAAGCCTCTCGTTGTCGTGACGCGCAAGCTGCCGGACTCGATCGAGACCCGGATGCGCGAGCTGTTCGACGCGCAGCTCAATCTCGACGATACGCCGCTAACGCAGGAGCAGTTGGTCAACGCGGTCCGCACCGCGGATGTCCTGGTTCCGACCGTGACCGACCAGATCAGCGAAGCCGTGCTCAATCAGCCGGATTCCCGGCTGAAGCTGATCGCCAATTTCGGCAACGGCGTCGACAATATCGACGTCACGGCGGCGCACGCGCGCGGCATTACCGTGACCAATACGCCAAAGGTGCTGACCGAAGACACCGCCGACATGACGATGGCGCTGATCCTGGCCGTGCCGCGCCGGCTGATTGAGGGCGCCTCGGTTCTCACCGACGGCAAGAATTGGGCGGGCTGGTCGCCGACCTGGATGCTCGGCCATCGCATCGGAGGAAAGCGGCTCGGCATCATCGGCATGGGCCGGATTGGCCAGGCGGTGGCGCGCCGCGCGCACGCCTTCGGCCTCCAGATACACTATCACAACCGCCGGCCGGTCGCCCCGCGCATCGCCGAGGAACTCGGCGCAACCTATTGGGAAAGCCTCGACCAGATGCTGGCGCGGATGGACATCATCTCGGTGAACTGTCCGCACACGCCGGCGACGTTCCACCTGCTCTCGGCACGGCGGCTGAAACTGATCCGAAAAGACGCCTATATCGTCAACACCGCGCGCGGCGAAGTGATCGACGAAGAGACACTGACCAAGCTGATCGAGGGCGGCGAGATCGCCGGCGCCGGCCTCGACGTGTACGAGCATGAACCCGCGGTCAGTCCGAAACTGGTTCGGCTGGCGAAAGCCGGCAAGGTGACGTTATTGCCGCATATGGGCTCGGCCACCATCGAGGGCCGCGTCGAGATGGGCGAGAAGGTGATCATCAACATCCGCACCTTCCTCGACAATCACAAGCCGCCGGATCGCGTGCTGCCCAGCATGCTGTGACGGCTTCGCTTTATGCTAGTGGTCATTTGCGCTCGCCTCGTTCGCGTGTGCGCCAAGTGATCGGGGGTACAGCCCTTTCGAAGACCGTTGCCTGGAGAGATGCCCCTCCCCAACCCTCCCCGTTCCAGGGCGAGGAAGCGGCGCTTCCTTACCGATGCGCACTCAAATCGGTGATCACGAGCGCATCGCCGTTGAGCGGATTGAGCGGATCACGCTGGTAACGCAACGTCTCAAAGCGCATGGCGCGGGCATCCACCATCAACAGCCGCCCGACCAGTCCCTCGCCAAAGCCGACGATTTCCCGAATCGCTTCCAGCGCCATCATCGAGCCGAGAACACCGGCGAGCGCGCCCATCACGCCGGCCTCTGCGCAAGCCGGCACCGTGCCCGGCGGCGGGGCTTCCGGAAACAGGCAACGATAGGTCGGGTTGAACTCGCCGTCGGCGTTCTTTTCATGCGCGCGGATCGTGGTCAGCGAGCCATCGAATATGCCAAGCGCCGCTGTGATCAAGGGTTTGCCGGCCAGGAAGCAGGCATCGGAAACGAGATAGCGCGTTTCGAAATTATCGGAGCCATCGAGCACCAGATCGTAACCGCCGATCAGTTCGAGCGCATTGATGGCGTTCAATCGCGTGGCGTGCGCGGCAAATTTGACATGAGGATTGAGGCCGGCAATGCGCTCGGCGGCGCTATCGACCTTTGGCCTGCCGATGTCGGAGGTTTCGTGAATGATCTGGCGCTGCAGATTGGAGAGCGACACCGTGTCGTCATCTACCACGCCCAGCGTGCCGACGCCTGCGGCGGCGAGATACATCAACGCCGGTGCGCCGAGCCCGCCCGCGCCGATCACCAGCACGGCGGCCTCTTTCAAGGCGGCCTGGCCGGGCCCGCCAACCTCGCGCAGCACGATATGGCGGGCATAGCGTTCGAGTTCTTCAGAACTCAGCATCTGGCAAACTTACCCTTCGCTCCGGCTACGATGTAGTGAACCCTCAATCTACTGAACCCTCAAATCGTTGAACCGCTCGGCCGTTGGTTTCGACCCAACAGATGTGCTTAATTAGGCTTACATCAATGGATTTGAGAAGTGTCATGAGATCGATGCTGACCGCAACATTGATATTGGCGGCGGCAACGGCTTCCGCGACGGCCCAGACGACGCACGGCAAGTCAAAACAGGCCACAACCACCCCGGCCCGGCCGGCCCTGCAATCTCCTTCAGACACGGCCAACGCGATTGGCCAGGGCGAGCGGCTCGCGATCCAGTCCGACCTCGCCTGGGTCGGCCAGTACAACGGCGCGATAACAGGCGACGTCAGCGAACGGATGGTGGAGGCGATCAAGGAATTTCAGAAGGCCGGCGGCGGCAAGCCGACCGGCGTGCTCAATCCAAAGGAACGCAGTGTGCTGGCCGAGACCGGGCGGCGGCGGCGGGAAAATGCCGGCTGGAAGATCGTGACTGACGCGCCGACCGGCGCGCAGCTGGGCATTCCGACCAAGCTCGTGCCGCAGCAGACCTCCGACGCCAATGGCACGAAATGGAACTCGCCGACCGGCACGATCCAGGTTCTGCTGACGCGCCGCAAGGAAACCAATCCGGCCACGGCCAAGCTCGCCGAGCGGGAAAAGAAAGAGCCCGCCGGCCGCACCGTCGACTACACGGTGGTCAAGCCGGAGTTCTTTGTGTTGTCGGGTTTGCAGGGCCTGAAAAAATTCTATGTGCGCGGCACCTTCAAGGGCGACGAGGTCCGCATCCTCACCGTCCTCTACGATCAGGCGACCGAGAACACGGTCGAACCCGTGGTGATCGCGATGTCGAGCGCGTTCAATCCCTTCCCGGTCAATGCCGGCCCGCCGCCGCGCAAGACGGTCGACTACGGCACCGGCGTGGTGGTGACCGAGGACGGCGCGATCGTGACCGACCGTCAGATCACCGACGGCTGCATCGCCATTACGATTCCGCCTTTTGGCAATGCCGACCGCATCGCCGAGGACAAGGACCATGATCTGGCGCTCCTGCGCCTCTATGGCGCGCGCGGATTGAAACCGCTTGGCCTTGCTTCGAATCCGGCTGACAGGGCCAACATCGAATTGACGGGAATTGCCGACCCGCAAAATCAGGGCGGCGGCCGCGCAGCAACCACCGTCAAGGCAGCGATTGCGCCGGTCGCGGGCGGCAGCGATCTCGCCCTTTCGCCGACGCCGGCCACCGGCTTTTCCGG
>NZ_JBAVCF010000050.1:0-1862 GCF_049586575.1 Bradyrhizobium sp. | reverse complement strand
TGCAGATAAATGCAAATATAACACGCGATGATATCCACCAAGATCAGTTCGGAAGAGAGCAATTAATAGAAGAAGAACAGCTCATCGAAACACTTGTTCAGATTACAGGAAGAAAAAACAACGACTTAGGAGAATCGCTTGCAAAGTTGCAAGGTTCTGACGTTAAGAAGATAAAGGATCTCTGTACTAACTATAACAAGATAGAAAAATATTGTGAGCTTGCAAAAAACTTAGAGGAATTTGGACATGAACTCGAAAAAGAACTCGGCAGAAAACTCACAGAGAATCAACTTGAAAGTGCTGCTACATCTATAAGAAAACTGAGAAAATATATTGAAAATCTTCTTGATGGCCGATTCGCTCTTCATGATTCACATGGTATAAATCATATCAAGCATAATCTAGAATATGGCTATCGGATTATGGGCGTGATTGAGCGCCAGAGAAGGAGGCCAGGTAAAATTAGAAACCCTATCGTGCATTCTTGACGCATCCAGGCTATACTGTTTTGTTTGTTTTGTGTACCCACACAGAGCAGGAAAATATCAAATGAAGAGTCATAGATGTGGAATATAGCGTTGCAAGACTACAAGTTCATAATCTGATTTTTGAAATATTCGCATTATTGATAATATGAGTTCTATTGGTGGCAGAATCGGCTTTTTACTTTGATCATCAATTTATTCTGGTAGTAAGTTTGCCTTTCAAGGAATAGGTGACTCATTATACTATCAAAGCATCTTGTATCATTCGGAGACAAACCTTGATGAGACGGACTGTTCCTCGCTTGATCCATGTTTCTGGTGCATTATCCAGCCTAGATGGAACAAAAATCTTTTTCAGTTCCCGTAATCCGATATTCTCCACCACTTTTAACTGTCCTATGCTATTACAGACGAATATAACCGTTTATTAGACAAAAAAAGCAGTTCTAGCTCAATATAGCTAACTATCTCTAAATAATAACCCTGGACTCGTACAGATTACTGGGTCCCACCTCTCACTTGTTTACCTAGGCAATTTGTCAACGTACGGGGGCCCCCTAGTTTACAAATCCCTGTTAGACTCGGACAAGTTACAGGAACTGTCTAGTGGGTTTTGCTTTAATCCCACTCCAGTTTTACAAGGAACAGAGAACTCATGAAGAAGTACACGTTGACAAGCTTGGTAGAAAGTACTGAACAGGGTTCTAAGGTTATATCGCACGCGACTCCTTACAAACACAATTAAAATTGGGCAACCTTCTAAAACACGGCGCATTAAGAGCATAATGTGAGATATGGGCAGAACAATGAAATACCTTACTAGTTCGGCTTCTTACCTATAGTTTAGTAGAATAACAAACACACCGCGCCAGTGAGAAATTCTACCGGCCAACATGCAATCACGAAATACAGGATTTGGCTACTTTATTTGTGTCAATGTAAATCTCAGTCACATGATATGCAATGCTAAGAATATTGCATGTCGTGTGAATTGCAAAACCAGCGAGAAGATCTGCACACAGTACAAGTAACCTACAGGAGAACCTAAAACGAAAAAAGTAGAACTACTCTCGTTCATGTCTGGCAACAAGAAAAAAATCACAAATGAAAGACAAAGACCTTAATGCCAAGGAGCAGGTGAATGACACCAATCCTTTAGAAATTTGCCTGCTGAACTTGTATTTTTAAATTTTCTTTCTTTTGATATCAAACCTTTAAAGTCGGATATGGCAAGAGGTGATGTATTCAACGTAACAATACATGGAATACCCGCACTGTTAGCCGCTTTGACACCAAGGGGGGCGTTCTCTACTACTACTGCATCAGAAGGTTTTACATTTAGTCTTTGCAATGCTACTTCAAATGATGCCGGATCTG
>NZ_JBAVCF010000049.1:0-2090 GCF_049586575.1 Bradyrhizobium sp. | reverse complement strand
TCAGCGTCGGGATATCAGGCCCACACGACTTCGCCGTCCGCATGAGCGTCGCTCGTCTTGCGACACCGCCGCGTCCACCGCATCCCGCACCAACGTTTCGTGACGATCGCGAAGCGCCCCTCTCGATGGGCACGGGACGGCCGGGCTTCTAACGGTGATTTGACCGACATCGCAAGCGAAAGCGCCTGCGACACGATGGCACGACGGGCAAATCAGTTGCGTCCGTCAATTGCGTGTCAAGAACGATCTGCGCCGCGATCTCTTCATCCTCCCCCTTGCGGGGAGCGTGGCGCTTCGTGAACGTAGCGAACGATGCGCCGGGTGGGGGTGCGCGAGGCGCAGTATTGGCACATCGGCGCCAGTTGCGGCGCCTCAAACCACGATATAGCCGGTGAATCGTTCGAGATGCAGCGTGCAAGGCAAGCCGCCGGCAACGCCGTTGCTTCATTGGATGCTGTTGCGCTCAAAGTAATTCGCGCTGCTTCCTTGACACCGTTTCGCCTGCCATGGCCTGATTGCGCCCGGAAGTGCCAGTCAGGCTGGCCCGCCTATGCAGGCGAGGGTTGAGAGATACCGCTTACGTGGGTCCTTTGTTCAAGGGACGTTCAGAGAGCGCGGGTTTAAATCGGCCCGCCATTTTCGAAGAGTGGGGAAGACCTCATGCGGCGCGCGCACATTATCTTGTTTTCACTCTCTCTCAGTCTGCTGACGTTCCCCGGCCTCGCCGGTCCGGCGGCGGCCCAGAAACCGCCGGAGGAGAAGCGCATTGCGCTGGTGGTCGGCGACGGCAATTACGAAAAGGCCCCGCTGGCCACCGCCGCCAACGACGCCGGCCTGATCGCGCAAACCCTGCAAGCCGCGGGTTTCGATGTCATCGGGGCGCGCGACCTCGATGCCGATGGCTTGCGCAACAGCATCCGCGATTTCATGGCCAAGGCGCAGGCCGATCCTGCCAACACGGTGGCGATGATCTATCTCTCCGGCTATGGCATCCAGCTCGCCGGTGAGAATTATTACATCCCGGTCGATGCCAAGATCGCCCGCGACACCGATATTCCGATCGAAGGATTGCGGATCAGCGACTACACGCGCCAGCTCGCCTCCATTTCCGTGAAGGTGAGCATCGTCGTGCTCGATGTGGCAAGGCAACAGCCCTTCATCGAAGGCGGCAATCCGATTGCCGGCGGGCTCGCGCTGGTCGATCCGTCGCCGAACATGCTGATTGCCTTCAACGCCGCGCCGGGCACCATCGGCCCCAACGACACAGGCAATTATGGCGTCTATGCGCAGTCGCTGGCGGAAATGATCCGCACCGGCGGACTGCAACTGCCCGAATTGTTCGACAAGCTGCGTCTGCGCGTCAGCGAGACCAGCAAGGGCGCGGAAGTGCCGTGGGACGACCAGAAGCTCAGCGTGCCATTCACCTTCTTCGATCGTGCCGCCGACGCGCCGCCGGTGCAGGGCTCGCCCGATCAGGTCGCCGCGATCCGCGACAAGCCGTTGCGCGATCTCGGCGCGCAGGACGCTTTCACCGCCGCGCTGACCCGCGACACTTTCCAGGCCTATAACGATTTCCTTGCCGCCTATCCCGGCGATCCGCTGGCGAAGCGGGTGAGGGCCATTCTCGCGGCGCGGCGCGAGGCGATCACGTGGCGCCGCACGTATCTCGCCGATACGCCCGATGCCTATTGGTCGTATCTGCGCCGCTATCCGCAAGGACCGCATGCATGGGATGCGCGGCGTCGCCTTGCGATCCTGTCCGCGGCGCTGGAGCCGCCGCCGTCCTTTGCGATGATGGACTATGACGTGCCGCCGCCACCGCCCGACGAGATCGTCTATGTCGATCGCCCGGTGTTCTATTTCGGCGATCCCGAGTTCGACTTCGCGCCGCCGCCGCCGCCGCCGGTGTATTTCCTGGGTCCCCCGCCGGACGATTTCGTGGTGCTGGCGCCGCCGATCCTCGCGATCGGAGCGGTCGGGCTGTTCCTCCTGCCGCGGCCGGCGTTCGTGCCGATGCCGGGATTTGTCAGGCCGCCGGCCTATGTGCGGGCGCCGCCCGGCAACGTCATCTTCAACAACATCCACAACAC
>NZ_JBAVCF010000048.1:0-1537 GCF_049586575.1 Bradyrhizobium sp. | reverse complement strand
GCAAATGCGAATTAGGCTTTTACCGCAAGGGGTTGTCCTGGAGCCTGCGGCTAGAGCTTGAAGAGAGGTGCAGATTGGCGACAGCTCCATCATACTGGCGGTGAGGCGCGCGCCTGTGTATATAGCGGCCCTCCGCGCTTCAAGGTTAAGTAGCGGTTTTTGAAGGAGTTAACGTCATGTCCACCGCTCGGACATCCGCTTGGACACCCGATAGCTGGCGCACCAAGCCGGTGAAGCAGATGCCGCAATATCCCGATGCGAAGGCATTGGCGGATGTCGAGGCGCAGCTTGCGACGTTTCCTCCGCTGGTTTTTGCAGGTGAGGCCCGCAACCTGAAAAAGGCGCTTGCGCGTGTCGCCGCAGGCGAGGCCTTCCTCCTCCAGGGCGGCGACTGCGCCGAGAGCTTCGCCGAACACGGCGCCAACAACATCCGCGACTTCTTCCGCGTGCTGTTGCAGATGGCGGTGGTGCTGACTTATGCCGGCGCGCTGCCGGTCGTGAAGGTCGGGCGCATCGCCGGGCAGTTCGCCAAGCCGCGCTCCGCGCCGACCGAGACGATCAACGGCGTCGAGTTGCCGAGCTATCGCGGTGACATCGTCAACGACTTCGCGTTCACGGCCCAGGCGCGCACCCCCGATCCGCAGCGGCAGTTGATGGCGTATCGCCAGTCGGCGGCGACGCTCAACCTGTTGCGCGCCTTCGCCACCGGCGGTTTCGCCAATCTCGGCTCCGTGCACCAATGGATGCTCGGTTTCCTGAAGGATTCGCCGCAGTCGCGGCGCTACAAGGAATTGGCCGACCGCATCTCGGACGCGTTGAATTTCATGCGCGCGTGTGGCCTCGATCTCGAAAGCCATCCCGAGTTGCGCGCCACCGACTTCTACACCAGCCACGAGGCGCTGCTGCTCGGCTACGAGCAGGCCTTCACGCGCGTGGACTCCACGACCGGCGACTGGTACGCGACCTCGGGCCACATGATCTGGATCGGCGACCGCACACGCCAGCTCGATCACGGCCATGTCGAATATTTCCGCGGCATCAAGAACCCGATCGGTTTGAAGTGCGGACCCTCGCTGAAAGCCGACGAACTCCTGAAGCTGATCGACGTGCTCAATCCGGATAACGAGCCGGGACGCCTGACGCTGATCAACCGCTTCGGCGCCGACAAGATCGGCGAACATCTGCCGTCCCTGCTGCGCGCCGTCCAGCGCGAGGGCCGCGTCGTGGTCTGGTCGTGCGATCCGATGCACGGCAACACGATTTCATCCAACACCGGCTACAAAACCCGGCCGTTCGACCGTATCCTCTCGGAGGTGAAGTCGTTCTTCTCGATCCACGCGGCGGAAGGCACCTATGCCGGCGGCATTCACCTCGAGATGACGGGGCAGGATGTCACCGAATGTATCGGCGGCGCGCGCGCCATCAGCCATGAGGACTTGAGCGACCGTTACCACACGGTCTGCGATCCCCGCCTCAATGCCGAACAATCCATCGACATGGCTTTCCTGGTGGCCGAACTGCTCAAGCAGGAACGCTC
>NZ_JBAVCF010000047.1:0-3699 GCF_049586575.1 Bradyrhizobium sp. | reverse complement strand
CAGCGTTCGAACGGTCAGTTCCGGGATGAACAGCGTGCGGCATCCTACGATCCGCAGGATCGTTACATCATCCGGCCCGTCTCGGCTTACGCGCCGATGGATCCGCAAATTCCAAGCGAAATTCTCGGCGGGCGCGGACTTTACTGATTCCAAAACGACCCAAAGCGATCAGGCTTGAACAGCGATTCCCAGATCGCTGCCGAATAACGCACAACATCGCGTTTCCGCCGTGTTTACAGCACCTTATGCCACCGGGCGAAGGCGGAACCTCAACCCTCCTGTTAGCTGGAAAGCCGTGTTGTTTGGGCGGTTTCCAGCTGTTAGAACCCGAGCTTTCAAAGGCGAATTCGATGGCACTCTCGACGTTGCGGTTTCACCGGCCCGTGGTCACGACGCCACGCCTGATGCGCGGCCTGATCGCTACGGCGGTCCTGGTGACGCTGGGATGGACCAACGTCCTCTCAGCCGCCAACAACAGCGTGCAAGGCGCCAAGAAGGACGAGGCGGGATTTGACGGCGATGCGCCGACCGCGATCCTGATCGAAGCTTCAAGCGGAAGCGTTCTCTTCGAAAAAAACGCAGATGAGCTACGCGCGCCCTCCAGCATGATGAAGCTGATGACGGCTGAAGTGGTCTTTCATGCCGTCAAGCAAGGCGACATCAAGCTAACCGACGAGTACCGTGTCAGTGAGAATGCCTGGCGGAAAGGTGGCGCGCCGGCCGGCGGCTCGACCATGTTCGCCGCGATCAACAGCAAGATTTCGGTGGACGATCTCCTGCATGGGGCAATCATTCAAAGTGGTAACGATGCCTGCATGGTGCTGGCGGAGGCCATGGCGGGTAACGAGCGCGCCTTTGCCGAGATAATGACCAAGCGTGCGCGCGAAATCGGTCTTCCACGATCGACGTTTGCCAATTCCAACGGCCTGCCGGATCCCGGCAACAAAATGACGGTGCGCGAACTGGCGATACTGGCGCGCTACATCATCCAGACCTACCCCGAATTCTATAAACTGTTCGGCGAGAAGGAATTCACCTGGAACAAGATCCGGCAACCTAACCGTAATCCATTGCTCAATTCGCTCGAAGGCGCTGATGGGCTGAAGACGGGATTCACCAAGGAAGGCGGCTACGGCATGGTCGGATCGGCCGTGCAAAACGGCGTGCGCCTGATCGTAGCCATCAACGGGCTCGAGGACTCCGAAGATCGCGCCACCGAAGCCAAGAAGATGCTCGAATGGGGATTTCGCAACTTCGAGGTTAGGACCGTGTTCGGCGCCGATCAGACGATCGGCTACGCGAAAGTGTTCGGCGGCGACAGCCGTTCGGTCGCGCTTTCCAGCCGCGAACCGGTCAAGGTCATGGTTCAGAAGAACGGCAACGACAAGCTGATTGCCCGCATCGTCTATAGCGGACCGGTGCGCGCTCCGTTCGAGGCCGGCCAAAAAGTCGGCACGGTGAAGGTTTGGCGTGGCAGCAATGTCGCGGTGGAAACGCCGGTCTATGCAACAGCAGCGGTTGGCCGGGGCTCGACGATACGGCGCGCGGTCGACGGTGCCGCTGAGCTTGCCATCGGACTGTTCCGGGCAGGGGCGGAGAAGCTGTGACGACGGCCCAGCCTTCAGCCAAAGCCACGGCCGGGCGTGGACGCTTCATCTCCTTTGAAGGCGGGGAGGGGTCCGGCAAATCGACCCAGATCAAGATCCTGGCCGAGCGTCTTGCCGGCGTGAAATTGCATGCCATCGTCACCCGCGAGCCGGGCGGATCGCCAGGGGCCGAAATCATTCGGCACCTGGTCCTTTCCGGGATGGGCAAGCTGCTTGGCCCGGACGCGGAAACCTTGCTGTTTGCCGCCGCGCGTGACGACCACGCACGAACCGTGATCGAACCTGCGCTCAAGCAAGGCACCTGGGTGCTCAGCGACCGCTTTTCGGATTCGACGCGCGTCTATCAAGGCGCGCTTGGACATGTAGCGCCGGGGATCCTCAATGCCATGCAGCGGGTCACCATCGGCGACCTTAAGCCAGACCTGACCGTGATCCTCGATGTTCCGGTCGAGGTCGGCCTCCAACGCGCCGCAGCACGGCGGGGGACAGCCGCGGCCGACCGCTTCGAGTCGGAAGATGTCGATTTCCATCAACAGCTGCGCGACGCGTATCGGCGCATCGCGGCCAACGAACCGGAGCGTTGTGTGCTGATCGACGCCACCGAGGAACCGGCGAAGGTGGCCGCGAATATCTGGTCCGTGCTCCGCGACCGGTTTTTCACGACGAGCACGAATAGTGCGGCGGCATCCGCATGAGCAGCAAGGCCGAGACGTCGTTTCCGGTTGTTCATCCGCGAGAAACAGCTGTTCTGCTCGGTCACCGCGAGGCCGAGACGGCGCTGCTCAATGCCTATCGCAGCGGACGCATTCCGCATGCCTGGCTGATCGGAGGCGCGCAGGGAATCGGCAAGGCCACGCTCGCCTACAGGATGGCTCGCTTCGTTCTTGCGCATGGAAATCCCCTTGCGGCGGCCGTGCAGCGTGCCGATAGCCTTGACGTCGATCCCGCCGACCCCGCCGCGCGCCGCATCGCGGCGGGTGCCCATGGCGGGCTCCTCGTTCTTCAGCGAACTGCCAACGACAAGGGAGTGATGCGGACCGTAATCACGGTCGACGAGACCCGGGAGACCATTAATTTCTTCGGATCGACCGCGGCTGCGGAGGGCTGGAGGGTGTGCATCGTCGACACCGTCGATGAACTCAACCCGAACGCCGCCAATGCGCTGCTCAAGATCCTTGAAGAACCGCCGCGTCAGTCGCTGTTCCTGCTCGTCAGCCATTCGCCGGGCAGGGTATTACCGACCATCCTGTCGCGCTGCCGCCGATTGCCATTGCGGCCTCTATCCAAGGCCGATGTGATCCGGGCCGCAAACCATGCCACAGAACTCGCTAGCGATGATCCGTCGCTGATCGAGGCTGCCGACGCGGCGGAGGGGAGTGTCGCGCGGGCGTTGACGCTGCTCGGCGGCGACGCCGTCAAGCTTCACCGCAAGACCGCGGCGCTGCTGGCAACCCTGCCGCGGATCGACCCGCGCGAGTTGCATGCGCTCGGCGACGCTCTTGGCGGCAGCGACAAGGTCGCGCTCGCAACCTTCATCGACAGCGTCGAGCGCTGGGTCGGCGCACGCCTGCGCACCGGAGACCCCAATGCCAACCTGCCGCGCCTTGCACGGCTGGCAGAGGTGTGGGAAAAGATCAGCCGCGCCGCGCGCGATACCGCTGAATACAATCTCGAGCGAAAGCCGCTTGTTTTCTCGGTGTTTGGGATGCTTGCGGAAGCCACGCGATAACCGCGGTCCCTAAAATCCCGATCGTTTTATTTGATCTGCAAAGGAATTGGTGTGGCGAAGGCTGTGAAAAAAACTGCCAAGAAACGCAAAGCGAAAAAGGCGCGCAAAGCCGCGCGCGCAGGCGCGAAACGAGCTGCCGCGAAGAAAACCAAGAAGGCTGCCAAAAAGTCTCCAATGAAGGCGACAAAGAAAGTTGCCAAGAAGCGCGTGAAGAAAGCGGCCAAAAAAGCGATCAAGAAGTCTGCCGCCAAAGCACCGGCAAAGACAAAGGCTCAAGCTACGAGCCCGAAGAAGGCGAAAGCCGCCGATCCGAAGACCAAGACCAGCTCAACCGCTGCCGCTCCGAAGGCACCGACCGCGCCT
>NZ_JBAVCF010000046.1:0-4121 GCF_049586575.1 Bradyrhizobium sp. | reverse complement strand
GGCGATTTCCAATGGAAAACCTTCGACGAGAATACGGCGGCTGCGATGTGCTACACGTCTGGCACCACGGGCGATCCCAAGGGGGTGCTGTATTCGCACCGCTCCAACGTCCTGCACGCGCTGATGGCCAATACCGGCGATTCGCTCGGCGCTTGCGCCAGCGACACGATGCTCCCGGTGGTTCCGCTGTTCCATGCCAATAGCTGGGGCATCGCGTTCTCGGCACCCTCGATGGGAACCAAGCTGGTGCTGCCAGGCGCGAAGCTCGACGGCGCCTCTGTCTTCGAGCTTCTGGAAACCGAAAAGGTTACCCACACCGCCGGCGTTCCCACGGTGTGGCTGATGCTGCTCAATCACATGACCGCCAACAAGCTGAAGCTGCCGCATTTGCGCTTCGTGGTGTGCGGCGGCTCGGCGATGCCGCGCTCGATGATCAAGGCGTTCACCGATATGGGCGTGACCGCGCGACACGCCTGGGGCATGACCGAGATGAGCCCAATCGGCACGCTGGCCGCGCTCAAGCCGCCGTTCGATCAGCTTGGCGGCGAGGAGGCGCTCGACATCCTGCAGACCCAAGGCTACCCGCCGTTCGGCGTGCAGATGAAAATCACCGACGATGCAAACAAGGACCTGCCATGGGACGGCAAGACCTTTGGCCGCCTCAAGGTCGCAGGGCCCGCGGTCGCCAAGGCCTATTACCGAGTTGACGCCAGCATCATCGACGAGACCGGGTTTTTCGATACCGGCGACGTCGCCACCATCGATCCGCAGGCCTATATGCGGATCACCGACCGCTCCAAGGACGTGATCAAATCCGGTGGCGAGTGGATTTCGTCGATCGATCTGGAAAATCTGGCTGTCGGCCATCCGTCGGTCGCGGAGGCTGCGGTGATCGGCGTGCATCATCCCAAATGGGACGAGCGTCCCCTGCTCATCGTGCAGCTCAAACAGGGGCAGAACGCGACGCGGGAAGATATCCTGAAATTCATGGACGGCAAGATCGCCAAGTGGTGGATGCCCGATGACATCGTGTTCGTCGATGGCATTCCGCACACGGCGACCGGCAAGATCCTGAAGACGGCGCTGCGCGAGCAATTCAAGGCCTACAGTTTCCCGGGAACGTAATGGCAATAACGCGATGGCCGGACTTCCCGGCCATCCGCCCCCTCCCTTGAAATCGGCGCAGGTTCGTGGTCTCAAGCGGGCTAATTGCAAGCGTCGGGCCGGTTCCGGCCCGCTGTCACGAACCCGGCAGAAATCAAGACCATGGCCCGAAGGTTTTCCGCTCCCTATTTGTCGGAGCCCGTGTCGCGGCTGGCGTCATGGTCGAGGAATCTCGCGGTATTTGCCGTGGTGGCAGTGCTGGTCTCGATCATCATCGTTCGCTTCGGCTTTCTCGAAATCAAACCGGCGCTCGCCACCTTCTTCGGGGCTCTCGCCTGCGCTGGTCTCTCGATTCTGGTCGGCCTCATCGGGGCGGCCGCGATCTGGCAGAGCGGCGCACGCGGCGTGAGTCGCATCCTGTTCGCGTTCCTGATCGACGCCCTGCTGCTCGCCTATCCCGCCTATCTCGGCCTGCAATACCGCCGGCTGCCCGCGATCCACGACATTACCACCGACCCGATCGACCCGCCGCGTTTTGAGGCACTGGCGCGGCTGCGCAGCGGCGACGGCGCCAATCCGGCGGTCTATGCCGGCCTCTATTCAGCCGAGCAGCAGCGCACCGCCTATCCCGATATCGAGACTGTCGAACTCGAGCTCCCGGTGCAGCGGGCCTATGAGATCACCTTGCAGCTCGTCACCAAGCGCAAATGGCTTGTGATCGACGAACGCGCTCCGCAGCCGCCGCGGCGGATCGGCCGGATCGAGGCGGTGGCGCGCACGCCGATCATGGGATTTCGCGAAGATGTCGCGATCCGCGTGACCCCCGACGATGAGGATTCGCGCGTCGATATCCGTTCCTCTTCGCGTTATTTCGAGAGCGACCTCGGCAGCAACGCCGCGCGCGTCCGCAAGCTGATCGACGACCTCAATAGCGCGGCCGACAATGACAGCCTCAAGCCGGCCAAGAAGCCGGCTGCGCCCGCGAAAGCGCCCGCCAAAGGGGTGAAGAAATAGGGTAGCGTTTCGATGTTGGTGCGCGCCCTCGCCCCGCTCTTACGGGGGAGAATTTAAGAGCGCGCCGCCAATCGATACGTTCCGCCAATTACCGGGTCGCCGTCGGTCGCGACGATGCCGCGTCCGACCAGATCTTCCAGATGCGCCAGCACGGAGTAGCCGGCGGCATTCATCAGACGTGGATCGATGCCGATATAGATAGCGCGAACGATGGTCGGGATATCCGCCTCGCCTTTCGCGAGGCGGTGCAGGATTGAAGCTTCGCGGGCCTGGCGATGACGGATCAGGAAGCGCACGTAACGCTGTGCATCCGCAATTTCCGGGCCATGGCCGGAGAAATAAAGGTCCTCGCTGCGGGCGGCGAGCTTTTCCAGCGAGGCCATGTAATCGACCATCGAGCCGTCCGGCGGCGCCACGATCGAAGTCGACCATCCCATCACATGATCGCCGACGAACAGCCACTTATGATCGGGCGAGGCGAAAGCGAGATGATTGGCCGTGTGTCCCGAGGTCGCGACCACCTCGAGCTTCCATCCCTCACCTTCGATGATATCGCCGTCCCTGACTTGCGCGTCGGGACGAAACTCGCGGTCGGCGCCCGACTCCGGATTGTGCTTCTCGCTCTCAAAACGCGGCCGCGATGCCCGATGCGGCCCCTCCGCATAGACAAGCGCGCCGGTCGGCCCCTTGATCCGCGGGGTATTCACGGAATGGTCGCGGTGCGTATGAGTGACGAGAATGTGCGTCACGGTTTCGCCGCGCACGGCATCCAGCAGCGCCGCCGCATGCGCCGCGTCGTCAGGGCCAGGGTCGATGATCGCGACCTTGCCGCGGCCGACGATGTAACTCACCGTACCTGTAAAGGTGAAAGGGCTCGGATTGTTGCAAAGAATGCGCCGCACGCCGGGCCGTACTTCCTCGACCACGCCCGGCTTGAGCGGAAAGTTGCGGTTGAATGGGACGTCGTCGGTATTGGCCATGCTTGTTCCTGCGCTTGTCATCCCCCGCGCAGGCGGGGGATCCGGTAAACACCGGCAATCGAGATTGAAACAAAGGCATCTCGAATACTGGATCGTCCGCCTGCCGCCTTCGCTAAAGCTTCGGCGCTCCTGAATCTAGCCCCCGGCGAAGCTTGGCGGAGCCGGGTCGCGGACGATGACAGCAGTCTTCGATGCTATGCCTGCGGCCCTTACGAAAACGCCTGGATGCCGGTGATAGCGCGGCCGAGGATCAGGGCGTGAACGTCGGCGGTGCCTTCATAGGTATTGACGGTTTCCAGGTTCGCGGTGTGGCGCATCACGTGATATTCGATCTGGATTCCGTTGCCGCCATGCATGTCACGCGACGCACGCGCGATATCGAGCGCCTTGCCGCAATTGTTGCGCTTGACGATCGAAATCATCTCGGGCGCCATCTTGCCCTCATCCATCAGCCGCCCAACGCGCAGCGAAGCCTGCAGGCCGAGCGCGATGTCGGTCTGCATGTCCGCGAGTTTCTTCTGGATCAATTGCGTTGCCGCCAGCGGACGGTTGAATTGCTTGCGGTCCAGCGTGTATTGCCGCGCGCGCTGCATGCAGTCTTCCGCGGCACCCATCGCGCCCCAGGAAATGCCGTAGCGGGCGCGGTTGAGGCAGCCGAACGGACCCTTGAGGCCCGAGACATTGGGCAACAGTGCGCTCTCCGGTACCTCGACCCCCTCCATCACCACTTCGCCGGTAACGGAAGCACGGAGCGAGAGCTTGCCGCCGATCTTCGGCGCGGAAAGTCCCTTCATGCCCTTTTCGAGGATGAAACCGCGGATTTGGTTGTTGTGCTCGGCCGACTTTGCCCAGATAACAAACACGTCCGCGATCGGAGCGTTGGAAATCCACATCTTCGAGCCGGTCAGCCGGTAACCGTCGGAGGTTTTCTCCGCGCGGGTTTTCATGCCGCCGGGGTCGGAGCCGGCATCCGGCTCGGTCAGGCCGAAGCAACCAACCCACTCGCCGGTCGCGAGCTTGGGC
>NZ_JBAVCF010000045.1:0-3753 GCF_049586575.1 Bradyrhizobium sp. | reverse complement strand
CATGAAGATCGGAATCCCCCGGGAGTATCGCCTCGACGGCATGCCGGCCGAAATCGAGAAGCTGTGGAGCGAAGGCGCGGCGTGGCTTAAGGCGGCGGGCGCCGAACTCGTCGAGGTGTCGCTGCCGCACACCAAATATGCGCTGCCGGCTTACTATATCGTCGCGCCGGCGGAAGCTTCCTCCAACCTCGCGCGGTACGACGGCGTTCGCTACGGCCTGCGTGTGCCCGGCCGGGCCATCTCCGACATGTACGAGAACACCCGCGCCGAAGGTTTTGGCAGCGAGGTCCGCCGCCGCGTGATGATCGGCACCTATGTGCTCTCGGCCGGTTACTACGACGCCTACTATCTACGGGCCCAAAAGGTGCGCACACTGATCAAGAAGGATTTCGAGGATTGCTTTGCTTCCGGCGTGAACGCGATCCTCACTCCGGCGACGCCGTCGGCGGCCTTCGGCGTCGGCGAGAAGGGCGCGGACCCGGTCGAAATGTATCTCAACGACATCTTCACGGTGACGGTGAACATGGCGGGGTTGCCGGGCATCGCGGTGCCTGCCGGCAAGGACAGCCAAGGCTTGCCGCTTGGCCTGCAATTGATCGGCCGTCCCTTCGACGAGGAGACGCTGTTTTCGCTCGGCGAGGTCGTTGAGCAGGCGGCGGGGCGCTTTACGCCGGCGAAGTGGTGGTGAGCAATGGTTGAATTGAGCGCAAGCCTTTCGAATGCAGCACCACCGCCTGATCTGACGCCGCCGCTGGCTGCGTTGTGGTGGGCAGCCAAGGGAAACTGGGACGCGGCGCATAAAACCGTCCAGGAGGAAAGCGACGCTCATTCAGCCTGGGTGCACGCCTATCTGCATCGCGTCGAGGGTGACCTTTCCAATGCCGGTTACTGGTATCGCCGGGCCGGCCAGCCGGTGGCGAAAGATGCGCTTGACGTCGAATGGGAGCGGATCGTCTCAATGCTTGAAGGTGGCAAGGCATGACGGCAACGGGCGGTAAATTGATTCCGGGCGCAACCGGCGACTGGGAAGTCGTGATCGGCATGGAGGTCCATGCCCAGGTCACCTCGAACGCCAAGCTGTTTTCCGGTGCGTCGACCGAATTCGGCGGCGAGCCCAATTCCCATGTCTCGCTGGTGGATGCGGCGATGCCGGGCATGTTGCCGGTCATCAACGCGCATTGCGTCAAGCAGGCGGTGCGCACAGGCCTTGGGTTGAACGCGAAGATCAACCTGCGCTCGGTGTTCGACCGCAAGAACTATTTCTATCCGGATTTGCCGCAGGGCTACCAGATCAGCCAGTACAAGTCGCCGATCGTGGGTGAGGGCGAGGTAACGGTCGAGCTGGAAGGCGGCAAGACCGCGACCATCGGCATCGAGCGGCTGCATCTGGAGCAGGACCCAGGCAAAATGTTGCACGACCAGTCGCCGTCGCTGTCCTTTATCGATTTCAATCGCTGCGGCGTGGCGCTGATGGAGATCGTCTCCAAGCCCGACATCCGTGACGCCGAGCAGGCCAGGGCCTATGTGACCAAGGTGCGTTCGATCCTGCGCTATCTCGGCACCTGTGACGGCGACATGGAGAAGGGAAACCTGCGCGCTGACGTCAACGTGTCCGTGCGCAAGCCCGGCGGGCCGCTCGGCACCCGGTGCGAGATCAAGAACCTGAACTCGATCAATTTCATCGGTCAGGCGATCGAGCACGAGGCGCGCCGCCAGATCGAGATCATCGAGGATGGCGGCACCATCGAGCAGGAAACCCGGCGGTTCGATCCCGACAAGGGCGAAACCCGCTCGATGCGCTCCAAGGAAGAGGCGCACGACTATCGTTATTTCCCGGATCCCGACTTGCTACCCCTGGAATTCACCGACGCCTATGTCGCCGAGATCAAAGCGGGCCTGCCGGAACTGCCGGACCAGAAGAAAGCGCGCTTCATCGCGGAGTTTGCACTCTCGGCCTATGATGCCGGCGTGCTGGTCGCGGAGCGCGAGAGTGCGGATTTTTTCGAGACGGTGCTTGCGGGGCTCGCGAACAAGGCGCGGGACGGCAAGCTTGCCGCCAACTGGGTGATCAATGAGCTATTCGGGCGGCTGAACAAGGAAGGTCTTGCCATCGGCGCCTCGCCGGTTTCGGCGGCGCAGCTGGGTGGTATCGTCGATCTGATCGGCGAGGGGACGATCTCCGGCAAGATCGCCAAGGACCTGTTCGAGATCGTCTGGCAGGAGGGCGGCGACCCCCGCGCAATCGTCGAGACGCGCGGCATGAAGCAGGTCACTGACCTTTCGGCGATCGAAAAGGTGGTCGATGAGATCATCGCGGCCAATCCGGACAAGGTCGCGCAAGCGAAGGCGAAGCCGCAGGCGCTCGGCTGGTTCGTCGGCCAGGTGATGAAGTCTTCCGGCGGCAAGGCCAACCCGCAGGCCGTCAACGATCTGCTGAAATCCAAGCTCGGCATCTGAGTTAGATCGCATCGGCTTCGTGCTCGACGTCTGTTGAAGCACGCGCGCGGTCATCAATCATTCACGATGTTTGGAAATACGCGGTGCTCGCTGCGCGACGTCGCCCCGAATCAGCCGCAATCGATTCGAGCGAAAATCCGCGTTTGGCGAGTGCCGATGAGACGCAGTGGCGATTTCCTTGAAAATTTTTTTATTGCCAAATATCGCGACTCAGAGTCCGCGAAGCGTCCGTTGGAACGCATTTGTTGACGTCTCGCGATGTTGACCACGCAACGATCGCTGATATCGCAAATAACGAAAACCTCTGCCATACAAGTGTTTCGTGCAATCTTGCGAAGATGACGTCGATATCTCCGGTGGATTTTTCGCATCCAGGCGCGAGCGCTTACGCGTCGCTGCGATTGCCGTGCGTCGCTCGCTCCCGGCTTGAAGCGTCAATACTTCCTTAAGCGGGAAGATGTTTTTTTCAGTGCGTTGGTGTATTCGGGATGCAGTGCATTTCGATTCCCGAGTGCACGCAGCGATTAAGCCATCTCACTACATTAGGAGGGCAACATGGCCAAGAAAGCTAAGAAGGCAAAGAAGGCGAAGAGCGCAGTGAAGAAGACTGCGAAGAAGACCCGCAAGGTCGCGAAGAAGAAGTAAGCTCGCCTTCAGAAGATTGCCGGCGGTTTGATGCCGGCACGTCACGCGAGCCCTTCCGACGATCGGCTTCCCAAGCGAAGCAAATTTGAAGAGTGGCTCTTGTCGACGAAAGAGGGTGTCGGCGAGACATCAGGTCAAACGGCTGGATCGTCATTTGAGGGAGCTTGCTCCCGCCGAAGGTCGGTCCGGCAGAAGAAACAGGTTTTCTTCGTTCGGTGCGAATCTTCAAGTGGTTCGCAATTTCACCGGTCCGAGGGCCCGATTGCCCGAAGTCCTCCAGTGAAATCTGGTCCTGACGTGTTCGCCGACGCCCTCGTTCCAAGCCGGTGTGCTTGAAGCCCGGCCAACCTTTTCAAATCCTCAAAATCCCGTTCGATGCGCGACCGCTGGCGTCCTGGGCTAAGCGGCACCTGCGTCTTGCCATCCGAGCCGCGATCGCCTGACCCGTTGCGGCAATGGTTATCGGTTGGCGAAATGCCAGGGTAAACTGATTCCTTAAGCAGCCGAGAAACCCGCATGACATGGGGATATCTCGCATACTGCCGGCGCGGGAGGCGAAACCGCGTTTACGGCCGATTCATCCCGAACCTTAAACTGTCCTTCAAATTTTACCGGTCATGATCGCCTCAACAGCCGGTCAGCGGCGACATG
>NZ_JBAVCF010000044.1:0-5453 GCF_049586575.1 Bradyrhizobium sp. | reverse complement strand
TGACTACACGCTGGAACGCAGCGTCGAGTGGGAGACGCTCGGCATGCGCGGCACCTGCAGCGCCGGCTTCGAGCTGAAATTCACGGGATCGAGCGCGCAGATTTTTCCCGAAGGCTATGATCGCATTCATGCGCAAACCATGACGCCGGTGGCGCATCTGTGCTGGTCCTCCGCCTGGGCCGGGATTGCGGCCGCGGCCGTCGAGCGCGCGCAGGCCTTCATCCGCAAGGCGGCCCGTGGCGCGGGCGGCCAGATGCCTCCGGGTGCTGCACATTTCAATGCGGCCAGGATGACACTCTCCAAGCTGCGCGCCGTGATCACCGCCAATCTCGACATCTATGCGGCTCACGAACACGACGAACGCGCATTGTCGTCGATCGACTTCCAGTCCTCGATCAACTTGCTCAAGGTGGAAGCCTCCGAACTGGCGGTCGAAACCGTGATGAGCGCGATGCGCGCTTGCGGTCTGGCAGGTTATCGCAACGACGGCGATTTCAGCGTCGGCCGCCTGCTGCGCGACGTGCTTTCGTCGCCGATCATGATCAACAACGACCGCATTCTCTCCAATATCGCGACCACAAGCCTAATGAGCTCGGTGCCTACGACCTTGCGCGACTGAGCCACAGAATCGAATAACATCAGAGAAGACCGAACATGAACGTAGCCGTCCGAGCCGAAAGAATCGAAAACACACAGCACCCCGCCGATCCGCTGGATCACCTGGCCGACAAGCTGTTTCATAAGATGGGCACCGACGGGGTCTATGCGCGGACCGGGCTCTATGAGCATGTGGTGGAGCGCCTTGCCGCGCTGATTACGCGACACCGCGAAACGGCTACGGAAGTGATGCGGTTTCCGCCAGTCATGAACCGGGCGCAACTGGAAAAATCCGGCTATCTGAAGAGCTTCCCCAACCTGCTCGGCTGCGTCTGCGGCTTGCATGGCACCGAACGCGAAATCCATCAAGCAGTCGCCCGTTTCGATGCCGGGGGCGATTGGACCACCTCGCTCTCGCCCGCTGACCTCGTGCTCTCGCCGGCAGCCTGCTATCCGGTCTATCCGATCGCGGCCGCCCGAGGCCCGCTACCGCAGGGCGGCCTGCGGTTCGACGTCGCGGCTGATTGTTTCCGGCATGAGCCGTCGCGCCATCTTGACCGCCTGCAATCTTTCCGGATGCGTGAATATGTCTGCATCGGCAGCCCCGAAGACGTGTCGGATTTCCGCGAACGCTGGATGGTTCGGGCCCAGGCGATCGCGCGCGATCTCGGCCTGAGCTTCAAGGTCGATTACGCGAGCGACCCCTTCTTCGGCCGTGTCGGTCAGATGAAGGCGGTCAGCCAGAAACAGCAATCGCTGAAGTTCGAGCTTCTCGTTCCGCTGCGTTCCGAGGAGCAGCCCACCGCGTGCATGAGCTTCAACTATCACCGCGACCATTTCGGCATCACCTGGGACATCAAGGATGCCAGCGGCGCACCCGCTCACACCGGCTGCGTGGCGTTCGGAATGGACCGGTTGGCGGTTGCTATGTTCCACATCCACGGCACGGATCTGGCGAAATGGTCCGCTCCCGTGCGCGAGCTGCTCGACCTCTAGCAAGATACCGATCGGCCGGTGCGGCAGTCTTCCTGGGCTGCGGCATCAGCTATGGGCGAAATCCCAATACAGCTTGCGCGCGCGCTGAAACAGCGGGCCCGGCTGCAATGAGCGGTCGTCGATCCGGATGACGGGCGCGACCTTAGCGAAATTGCCGCTCGAGAAGATTTCGTCCGCGCCCAGAAAATCCTGATATTTGAGCGTCGTCTCGATGACCGTGACACCATCGTCGCGTAGCAAACCGATCACCCGCTGCCGCGTGATGCCGTTGAGGAACGTCCCGTTCGGCGCCGGCGTGTAGACCACGCCGTCCCTGGCCATAAACACATTGGAATTGCCGAACTCCGTGACATTGCCGAGCATGTCGAGCAGCAGGCAGTTGTTGAAGCCGCGCGCCTGCGCCTCGAGCAGAGCGCGCGAATTGTTCGGATAGAGACAACCAGCCTTGCAATCCACCGGCGCGCTTTCCATGGTCGGGCGGCGGAACGGCGATAGCGTGATCGCCAAACCCGTGACCGGCGGCATCGGCGCTGCATAGATGCACAAGCACCAATTGGTCGTTTCGGGATCGAATAGAACGCCGCCACCGGCGCCGGTCTGAGCCCAATACATCGGCCGGATGTAAAGTTCCGCCTTGGCGCCGAAGCGCGCGATGCCTTCGCGCGCCAGCGCGAGCCAGGTTTCGGTATCGACGACCGGCTTGAGTTTGAAATTAACAGCGGATTGATTGACCCGCGCACAATGCCGGTCGAGATCGGGAGCCACGCCTTCGAAAGCGCGTGCGCCGTCAAACACGGTGGACGCGAGCCACGCCCCGTGGGTGCGCGGCCCCATGATCGGCACATTTCCGGCGTGCCAGTCCCCTTCGAAGAAGGTTAAGGTCTCGGAAAAATCGACTGGCTTCACGATCGGGGCTGAAATTGCCATCTGCGTTCTCGATAACCGGCGGGGTTCTCGATAACCGCCGGTGCGGTGGACGATAACACCAATATTGTCCGAATTTCCTAAGGATTTCCTTTTCCATGCAGATGGCGCGATCCTGCCTCAGGATCGAATGCGTCAGCTTGCGCAATGCATATCCCGCACGGGCCAAAAACATGGTTACGAAGTCATGACGAAACCATCCGGGCTTTTAATCAACACGCGCGCAATCGTTAGGGTTATTTCGTCAATCCTGGCGTGAATTATTGAAGGGTTGAGCGTACGTCTCTAACAAGAATAGCTAGCGAAAAAGCACGGAAAGTGCGTTACGCGCGAAGAACGTAGAGGTGGACGATGCGTAGCGAGACGATTGCCATTCACGCCGGCTACGAACCTGACCCGACCACCAAATCGGTCGCCGTTCCGATCTACCAGACAGCGTCCTACGCGTTCGACAGTGCCGACCATGGCGCCGCGCTCTTCAATCTGGAAGCCGAAGGCTACCGTTACAGCCGTATCGCCAATCCGACCACAGCCGTTCTCGAAAAGCGCATCGCCGAACTCGAAGGCGGCGTCGGCGCGCTCGCGGTCGCAAGCGGCCAGGCTGCGTTGCATTTTTCGATCGTCAATCTCGCCGATGTTGGCGGCAACATCGTCTCCGTGCCGCAACTCTACGGCACGACGCACACGCTTCTCGGTCATATCTTGCCGCGTCAGGGCATCACCACCCGCTTCGCCGAAAGCGACAAGGCAGACGCGATCGAAAAGTTGATCGACGAGAACACCAAGGGGGTGTTTGCGGAAACGATCGGAAATCCCGCCGGCAACATCTGCGATATCGAGGCTCTGGCCAAGGTCGCACATCGCCACGGCGTGCCGCTGGTGGTCGACAATACCGTCGCGACGCCAATCCTGCTCAAGCCGTTCGATTATGGCGCAGATATCGCCATTCATTCACTGACCAAGTTTCTCGGCGGCCACGGCACCACGCTCGGCGGCGCCATCGTCGACAGCGGCCGCTTCCGCTGGGCCGATCACGCCAGACGCTTCCCCGCCTACAACCAGCCGGACGTCTCCTATCACGGCCTCGTCTATGCCGAGCGTTTCGGCGAAAAGGCCTATATCGAACGCGCGCGCAGCGTCTATCAGCGGACCATGGGCTCGGTGCTGTCGCCATTCAACGCATTCTTGCTGCTGCAAGGCATCGAGACGGTGGCGCTCCGCGTCGAGCGGCACGTCGAAAACGCCCGCAAGGTTGCCGAGTTCCTGCGAGGCGATCCGCGCGTCGAGTGGGTGAATTATGCAGGCTTTGCCGACAGCCCCTATTACCCTATGGCGGAGAAATACCTCAACGGCAACGCCTCCTCACTGTTCACGTTCGGCATCAAGGGTGGCCACGAAGCCGGCAAGACCTTCTATGACTCGCTGAAGCTGATTACGCGGCTCGTCAATATCGGCGATGCGAAGTCGCTTGCCTGTCATCCGGCTTCCACCACTCACCGCCAGATGACCGCGGAGCAACAGCGCATAGCCGGCATCCTGCCCGAGACCATCCGCCTATCGATCGGCATCGAGCACGTCGACGACATCATCGAGGACATCGATCAGGCCCTGGCGAAGGCGAACCCCACGGGCCGGCGGCTTCAGGCCGCGAAATGAACTGACCGAGGGCGACATGACCGTCCTATTGGAAAAGCGGCGACTGATCGTCAGTCCCGGTCTCGTACCGGCGCAACTGCGGCGAGAGGATAAATTCGGTCATCCGCAAAACGTTGATGCCGACCTGACGATCGGTCTCATCAACAACATGCCGGACGCCGCGCTGCAGGCCACCGAGCGTCAGTTCATGCGCCTGCTAAGACAGGCCGCCGGAGACATTCGCATCGATTTCCACTGCTTCTCGTTGCCGTCGGTGAGACGATCGCAATCGGCGAAGGGGCGCGTCGAGGGACAGTACACCGACATCGCCGAAATCGATCGGCTCAATATCGACGGGCTGATCGTCACCGGCGCCGAGCCCAACGCCGCAAGGCTCGCAGGTGAAACGTTCTGGCGCGATCTAACCGACATCATCGACTGGGCAAAGGACAATACTCGCTCGACGATCTGGTCGTGCCTCGCCGCCCATGCCGCGGTGCTGCATCTGGACGGTGTCGAGCGCAGCCGGCTCGAAACGAAGTGCTCCGGCATCTATGACTGCATCAGCGCTTATCCGCACTGGCTGACGCAAGGCCTTCCCTCGCCCTTCAAGGTTGCGCATTCGCGTCTCAACGAATTGCGCGCCGCCGACCTGACGGCGAACGGCTACCAATTGCTGTCGCATTCGACCCGGGGAGGCGTCGACAGCTTCGCCAAGGATTTTGGCAGCCAATTCATCTTCTTCCAGGGGCACCCGGAATACGAGGCGCTGTCGCTGGAGCGCGAATATCTTCGCGACATATCGCGCTTTCTTGCGGGCGAGCGCGACAGCTACCCCGGTCTTCCCGTCGGCTATTTCGAGACCGAAACCGAACTGGCGCTGTCGGCATTTGCGGTACGCGCGCAGACCGAGCGGCGGCCGACGCTGAGCTCCGAATTGCCGGATAGGACTCTTCGAGAAGACGTCGAAACGGGCGCTGCCGCCACCGTGATATTTAAGAACTGGCTTGACTTTCTTGCCGAACGTGCACGCGCCACTTCACCAGAAACGGGCTCTTGATCGGGTGACTGCTGTGGCGGCGCGAACCGGAGGGCCGGCGATTTTCCCGAAAGCGCCGCCGCGGCCGGGGCATCCATTTTCGACCAGTACAATGCAAGGGCGACGTTCTATGTCGCGGGCGATCTGGTCAATAAATGGTGCGGCTATTGGCAGGGCGTCCATGTCGAAGCCATCGTGAAGCTGCATCGGCGCGGCCATGAAATCGGCTGCCACACGTTTTCGCATTCGCCTGCCACCGATC
>NZ_JBAVCF010000043.1:0-3640 GCF_049586575.1 Bradyrhizobium sp. | reverse complement strand
GAGCGGAACGGCGATCGCGAAGACCGCCAGCCTTGGCGGCATGCGGGTGTTAGAATAGAGCCAGTAAATGCTTCTCCTTGAATCACTCCCGACGGTCGTTGGAACGGCAGCCATTGCGCCGGCGCTGCTCATTCTCTGGCTGGTGGTCGCCGCAGGCGAGCGGCCGGGACCGCCGGTCAAAGTGTGGACCGCTTTTTTCCTCGGTGCGGCCAGCATTTCCTTACTTGCACTGATCCGCCCCCCCTTCATGGCGCTTCTGACCGCGCCTGGAAATCAATGGCTTGCGCAAGGACTTCACTCGCTTTTCGGCGTCGCGCTTCCCGAGGAAGCCGTCAAGATCCTGGTCATTGCGATGGTTTCCGCCTGGCGGAGACCCTTCACCGATCCGATGGATACGGTGATCTATGGCGCCGCCGCGGGTCTCGGTTTCGCGGCTTACGAAAATCTCGCCTACCTCGTTCAGCACGCCGATATGTGGCAATCGCTGGCCGCCTTGCGCAGCATTCTCACCGTTCCGTTTCACGGGGCGCTCGGGATCATCGCCGGCGCCTACCTCGCAATCGCACGATCCGGCACCGCACTCGGCGCCCACCGTCATCATCGCGACTGGGCGCGCATCACAAGCTGGATTCTCGTGTTGGCGGGCCCGGTCGGCCTGCATGCGGCCTTCGATTTTCCGCTGCTGACATTGCAGAGAAACCCAGACATCGACAACACGTCCCGCCTCTTGCTCGGCTCGGCCAGTATCCTGATCGGCTTTTCCTCGATTGCCTTTGCCGCGCGCCTGATCCGGCGGGTGGGACGTCACCATGCCCCTCGGACCGATCTTGCCCGCGAACGGCTCAGCCAGCTCCGCCGAATGTGGGCCCTGCTGGTGGTGGGTGGCGGGACGGGCTTTGTCGGCCTCGCTTTCGTGCTGTCGTCGCTGCATCGCTGGCTGCTCAATCCGGATCGCAACATGACGCACGTTCTCGTTCCGATCGGCCTTCTGTCCATCCTCGTGGGTCTTGTCTTACTGGTGATCACGACAGCGGTCTATTTTCTCGGCCGCGAGCGGCTGCGAACCAACGCTTCATAGCTGCCCCTCCCCTGGTCGGGGGCTGACGCGGGCCTGGGACGCGCTATAGTCGCGCCGTCACAGAAGTGCGTCACTCTGGCTGGAAACCGTACCGGGAGATTTCGATGACCGTTCCCCGCGATGCTGCCGAGCTGTCAACAAAGATGCAGGCCGCTGTCCGTCAACACTGGAAGGCGTTCCTGATCGAAGGCATTCTGCTGGTGATTTTCGGATTGGCCGCAATGATTGTGCCGCCCGCCGCCAGTCTCGCTATAACAATCCTTTTGGGATGGCTGTTCCTCATCAGCGGCATCGCCGGACTCGCGTTGACGTTCTGGGCGCGTGAGATGCCGGGCTTCTGGTGGTCGTTGATTTCGGCCGCGCTCGCAGTCCTTGCAGGCCTTATCCTCTTGGCACAGCCGGCGCAGGGCACGCTGACCCTGACCATCGTTGTCGGCGCTTATTTCCTCGCCGAAGGCGTGGCCACCATCATGTACGCGCTGGAGCATCGGCGTGAACTGTCGGGACGGTGGTCATGGCTGCTGGTCGCGGGCCTCATGGACCTCTTGATTGCAATCATCATCATCACGGGACTGCCGGGATCTGCCCTGTGGGCGATCGGCCTTTTGGTCGGCGTCAACCTGCTATTTGGCGGAGCATCGCTGATCGGCGTGGCGCTTGCCGCGCGCCACGCGTGATCGGGTCAATCTAGCAGCCTCGGCAGATGCTCTTGAGCTTGCGGTCAAGCTCGGCATCTTCACGCTTCATGGCGGCGTCGGCGCTGGAGTTATCCTTCTCCGACGGCACCTGGTCGGCCCGCGGCTGGCGGTGACCGACGGGCGCGGGCCATGGTCCCTGCTTGCCCGATGACGAATTGCCACTCTGAGCAACCGCCGCCGGACCGATCGTCAGCATCAGAAATGTAGCCGTCACCAAAATTTTTCTCATCTGCTTCTTCCGTCTTTGATGCCCAGCCCATCCGGCCCAGGTCACGGACCCGGCGGATAGAGATGAACGTCACCGCAATAATCCACGATACGATAGCGGGTTTCGGCAACCTGTTCACGATCTCCGGAAAAAGATTTTTCGACCGAAAGATAGTTTGGACCGGCCGGCGACTTGCCGTGGCCACCGGGAATGTCGACCACGAATTCCGGCTGGCACAGTCCGGACACCCGGCCGCGCAGGGCGCGCATGATTTCCTGACCCTGCGCGAGCGTCGTTCGCAAATGCGAAGTCCCCGGCGCGAGATCGCCGTGATGCAGATAATAAGGTTTTATCCGGCACTCGACGAAGCCCCGCATGAGCGCTTCCAGCGTGGCGGGATCGTCGTTGACCCTCCGTAGCAGCACCGATTGGCTGACCATCGGAATGCCCGCATCGATGATGGCGGCGCAAGCGGCGCGTGCATTCGGCGTCAACTCCCGGACGTGATTGGCATGGAGCGCCACCCACGTCGTGGCGCCCTTGACCTTCAACGCGGCAACTATCTTGTCATTGATGCGCTGGGGTTCGGCGACCGGCACGCGGGTGTGAATACGGATGACTTTGACATGGTCGATCCGTGCGAGGTCCGCCATTATCTCGGAAAGCCGCCGCGCCGACAACATCAGGGGGTCACCGCCGGTCAGGATAACTTCCCATACTTCCGGATGCGCGCGAATGTAGGCCAGTGCGTTGTTGTAAGCCCCTTCCGAAAGCGTAGTTGCCTTGCCAGGTCCAACCATCTCGCGACGAAAACAGAACCGGCAGTACACTGCGCAGACGTGCACCAGTTTGAACAACACCCGGTCAGGGTAGCGGTGCACGATGCCGGATACCGGCGAGCGCGCTTCGTCGCCGATCGGATCGGGCTTTTCGTTTCCCTGAACCGCCAGTTCTTCCGCGCTCGGGATGTATTGTCTTGCAATCGGATCGAATGGATCATCGGGATCGATCAACGCCGCGACCTCGGGCGTGACCGCTATGGCATAGCGCGCTGCGACTTTTTCCAGAGCGGGAAGATCCTCGACCGGCACAAGGCCGCGAGCGACCAATTCCGCTGGCTCGCGCAGCATCGTCGCGGGCTTGATAGTGACGCTACTGCTCATGTCTCTCCAATCGGCGGCATCCACACCACCTGATCAACCGCCGTTGCACCGCTTGCCAACATCACCAGCCTGTCAAAACCAAGCGCGACGCCGCTCGCCTCGGGCATGCTCGCCACCGCGGCCAGGAAATCTTCATCCAGCGGATAACGTTCGCCGTAGCGACGCTGTTTCTCGTCCATGGCCAGCGTAAAACGACGGCGTTGCTCGGCTGCGTCGGTCAATTCGCCAAATCCATTCGCCAATTCGACACCGCAGGCATAGATCTCGAAACGCTCGGCGACGCGGGCGTCGGATGAGGCCGCACGCGCCAATGCTGCCTCCGGCAACGGATACTCATAGAGTAGCGTAAGACGTTCCCGCCCCAGATTTGGTTCAACGTACTCCACCAAAATTTTGCTGAAGATGTCGGACCAGGTGTCATCGTCAGCAACACGAATCTTCGTACCGGCGGCAGCCGCGAGCTTTGTCCGGTCGCCTTCGCCGCCGTCAATGG
>NZ_JBAVCF010000042.1:0-9324 GCF_049586575.1 Bradyrhizobium sp. | reverse complement strand
CGTCCAGCGTGCCGATGGTGATGGCGCCGTTCAGCGCGAGCTTCATGTTGCCGGTGCCGGAAGCTTCCATGCCGGCGGTGGAAATCTGTTCGGAGAGGTCTGCTGCCGGAATGATCACTTCGGCCAGACTGACATTGTAGTCGGGCAGAAACGCCACTTTCAGCCGTCCGGCGACCACGGGATCGTTGTTGACGATCTCGGCGACGTCGTTGATCAGCTTGATGATCAGCTTGGCGTAGCGGTAGCTTGCCGCCGCCTTGCCGGCGAAGACCTTGACGCGCGGCACCCAGTTGCCTTGCGGATTGTCCTTGATCGCGTGATAGAGCGCGATCGCTTCCACGATGTTGAGCAGTTGCCGCTTGTATTCGTGAATGCGCTTGATCTGCACGTCGAACAGCGCCGACGGATCGACCTTGATATTGATCTTTTCCCCGATCAGGCGCGACAGCGCGATCTTGTTGTGATGCTTGACGCCGCGGAATTTCTCGGCAAATGCGCTGTCGCCAGCGTTCTTTTCAAGAAGCTCAAGCCGGGTGGGGTCGTCGAGCACCGCGTCGCCGCAAGCCTCGCGCAGCAACTCCGTCAGCTTCGGGTTGGCGAGCATCAGCCAGCGGCGGAAGGTGATGCCGTTGGTCTTGTTGGTGATGCGGCCGGGATAGAGGTGGTTGAGATCGTGGAACACGGTCTCCTTCATCAGTTCGGAATGCATCGCCGAGACGCCGTTGATGCGATGCGATCCGACGAAGGCCAGTTGCCCCATTCGCACGCGCCTTTCAGATCTCTCGTCGATCAGGGAGACGGAGGCACGGAAATCGACGTCGCCCGGGCAGCGCTCTTCGGCAAGCGCAAGATGGCCGACATTGATGCGGTAGATGATCTCGAGATGGCGCGGCAACAGCCGCTGAAACAGATCCAGCGGCCAGGTCTCGAGCGCTTCCGGCAACAGCGTGTGATTGGTGTAGGACAGCGTCGCGACCGTGATCTGCCAGGCAGATTCCCAGGGGAAATTGTGCAGGTCCACCAGAATGCGCATCAGCTCGGTAACGGCAAGGCTTGGATGGGTGTCGTTGAGCTGGACGGCAGCCTTCTGCGAAAGACCGCGCAACGGTCCATCGGCTTCAAGATGACGCTTGACCAGATCCTGTAGCGAGGCCGAGACGAAGAAATATTCCTGGCGCAGCCGCAGTTCGCGGCCTGCAGGGCTCTCGTCATTCGGGTACAGGAACTTGCATATCGACTCAGCGCGCGCTTCTTCCGCGACCGCGCCGATGTAATCGCCGGTGTTGAAGACGTCGAGCCGGAGCGGATCAGGCGAGCGCGCCGACCACAGCCGGAGCGCGTTGACGTTATGGCCGCGCCATCCGACGATCGGCGTGTCGTAGGCGATCGCCTGCACGGTTTCGGCCGGATGCCAGATCGCGCGGTCGCGTCCCTTGTCGTCGACGTGTTCGACGCCACCGCCGAAATGGACGAGATAGACCACCTCCGGCCGCTGGAATTCCCAGGGGTTGCCGAAGCTCAGCCATTCGTCGGGATATTCCTGTTGCCAGCCGTTGTTGATGATCTGGCGGAACAGGCCGAAATCGTAGCGGATGCCGTAACCGATCGCGGGAACACCGAGCGTCGCCATGCTTTCCATGAAGCACGCTGCGAGCCGCCCGAGTCCGCCATTGCCGAGAGCGGCGTCCGGTTCGCATTTGCGCAAATCGGAAAGGTCGACGCCGAGATCACCCAGCGCCGCCTCGAACAGCGCCAGGAGTCCCATATTGTTCAGCGCGTCCGTGAAAAGACGACCGATCAGGAATTCGAGCGAGAGGTAATAGACGCGCTTGCGGCCGGAGTCGTAACTCTGTTTGTCCGCCGTCAGCCAGCGGTGCACGATGCGATCGCGCAATGCGAGCGCTGCGGCCTTGTACCAGTCGTGCCTGGTGGCCATGCCGGCATCCTTGCCGATGGCGAGCCGGAGCTTGGCAAGGATGGCGCTCTTGATTTCCGACAGCGCCAGCTCATCGATGGGCTGGCCCGCCGCCGACAAATTCACTGGGAGTGAGGGCTCTGGCAAAATGCGAATCCCGCGACTGACCTCATGATACGCACCTTGCAGGCGGATCGAAACCCGCGTGAAGCCGCGGCGAGGCCTTATGTGCATGATTTTCAAGCAAGGACCGGGCCGATTCAACAGGCTGATGCCTGATCTGGACTATGGTCCTTCGCCCTCAACAACGTTTATTCCTTCATCACTTAAAGCCGCCATCACGGCCTCGATGTCTTCCGGCGCGGTCGTGGTCGCGGGCAACAGCTCGTTGAGTTCATCGAAGGTCACGAAACCCTTCTGGCGACCTAACTCGATGGCATTTCGGATCATGTCGCGCCCTAGCATTCTTCACTCCTTCCAAAACCAGTCTCTACTAAGGGGATGAGTCTCGGCTGGGTCGGGAACAAATTAAGAACACTTTAGCAAGCCTTTGATATATCATTGTGATTCGGAATGCGTCCGACACAACATCTATGGTCTATCCGAGATTTCGAGGACTACATGTCCACCATTGCCTTCGATCAATTCGCGCTCACCCGCATTGCCGACTTCGCCCGGTCGCTGTCGCGCCTGCATAAAACTTCCCGCCGCCAGATCGTCGATGACGATGCGATCGACCGCGAATTCAACGCCGTCTGCCAGTCGGTCTGGGGCTACACCGCCGACGACATCAGCGACGATCTGTTTTCCGACGCCGACCACGTTTTCCTGGATTCGCTCGATGAGGCGCATGCGCGCCTGTTCGCCGCCCAACAAGGCTATGACCTTGTCGACGATGACGGCATGCTGACGGACTGGTGGGGCTATTGCTGGATGATCCTGGCTGAGAAACGCGGCCTGCTCACGCCGGAAAACCGCGCAGCGGCGCGAGCGCAGATCGAGGAGAAATACCGCGCGGCGCCGAACGTGATCGGCGTCATCGTCGGAAGGTGAGACTTCGTCGGACCTCGTTCTGAGGAGTCGCATCGCGTCTCGAACGACGATTAGTTCAATTCGGCGCGCTTGTCGCGCAAGGCCGGCTTTAGCGCTGGCGCATTGGGCGCCGCTACATAGCTGCTGGTTGGCACTTCGTCGTTGATTGCTTCGGCGGCGACCGGCGCCACTTTCATCTCGCCGAGCCGTGCCCGCACCCCGGCCGTCAGGCCGGGATAGGAGGCGACCGGGATGAATTCCGGATTCTGGTTGTTGCCGACCTTGATGCCGGAATAGGCGACGAGCCCATCGGTGGTGGCGATCACGTCGCCGGCGCGCAGCGAACTATCCATCGTCAGGTCGACCGGCGCGAGGCCCGCGGCGTCGCGGCCATTGCAGGTGCAGTCGGCGCGCAGTGCCTTGCGATAGGCAAAAGCATTTTCGCTGTCGGCATAGCGCTCGCCGCTCACGCTCGTCGCGTTGTCGATATTGCTGCCATAGAAGACCTTGGTCGGACTCGCCGGACAAAAGGCCTGGCACATCTGCACCGGCGAGGCGTTGCCGCGCGTCAGCGGAAAATACTTGCCGTCACAGCTTCGCACGCAAAAAGCCGGGCCCCCGCTGGAGGCCACCGGCCGTGGCGATGCGGGTTGCTGGGAGGGATCGGCAAAGAAATTCGCCTGTGGCGATGCCTGGTGCTGTTTCTGGAAACCGCCAAAAAACAGGTCGAACAGCCCTTCGGCGGACGCCGCTTGTGGCGTAAGCCCAACGATGCCGGCGACAAGGAGGGCGGCAGCGGGCAACATGCGGCGCCGCATGCGCAGATAGCTCAACTCGGTACGCAACGCTTACTCCACCCGACGCGAAAACCCCGCCACGGCAGCTCACTGCCGGGCACAGTTCAACATTAGTGCGGGATGGTAAACGAGCTATGAGCAAGGGCGCGGGATGGCAAAAGAAACTGCTCCTTTGGATACCCTCGATCGCCTCGCCGCGTTAGTCCTTCAGGTACTCGCTCGCCCTGAACAGCCAACGGAAGGCGAGGCCCGCCTGGCTGAAAGTTTCGACGGCGCCTTCCTCGCGATCGACCATCGTCAGCACCAGGACGACTTCGCCGCCGGCATCGCGTACCGCTTCGACCGCTTTCAGCGCCGATTCGCCGGTCGTGGTAACGTCCTCGACGATGACCACGCGCTTGCCGTGCAGGGTCTCGTTCCTGGCGAGGCCTTCGACTGCGAGCCTTGCGCCATGCTCTTTCGGCTTCTTGCGCACGAAGAACGCCGCGATCGGATGGCCCTTGAGCCAGGACAGTTGCGCGACGGCGCCGGCCAGCGGGACCGCGCCCATTTCGAGTCCGCCGATATAATCGAGGCCGTCGTCCTTGAGGGCCTCATAGGTCAACTCGGCCAGCAATGCCGCGCCTTCCGGATCCAGCATGGTCGGCTTGAGGTTGAAGTAGAAATTGCTTTTGCGCCCTGAGGCCAGCGTGATTTCGCCGCGCCCAAAGGAGCGCTTGCGAATGATCTCGACGAGGCGGGCGCGGGAAGCGGATTTGGACAAAGATGATCTCCGGCAGGGAGGCGCAATCTATTCGTGGATGGGCGCTAATTCCAGAGCGGAACCGGTGCCGTCAACAGCGCGGTGGCCCGCAAATCCCCCAAATTGGCGAAGTTCTGGGCATCCCGGAATCGGCAAGGCGGGTAGGTATTTGGCGGCATTCCCGGGGGCCGGGGTCGATGCTACCAAAGGCTCCTCGCCAACGCCTTGATCAACGCCCCCTAAGGATTCCCGATGACCATCGAACTGCACACCTGGAATACGCCGAATGGCCGCAAGATCAGCGTTGCGCTCGAGGAAATGGGGCTGCCCTACACCGTCGTTCCGGTCAACATCACCAAGGGCGAGCAGATGGCGCCGTCGTTTCTGGCGATCAGTCCGAACAACAAGATCCCGGCCATCGTCGACCCGGACGGCCCTGGCGGCAAACGCGTCAGCGTGTTCGAATCCGGCGCGATCCTGCTCTATCTCGGTGAGAAGACCGGCAAGTTCCTGCCCTCACCCTTGGCCGATCGCATTCCCGTCTATGAATGGCTGATGTGGCAGATGGGCGGCTTTGGGCCGATGCCGGGGCAGGTGCACCATTTCATTGCGCTGGAGAACGAGCAGGACCGCGCCTATGGCCTGAAGCGCTACATGGCCGAGACCCGCCGGCTCTATGGCGTACTCGACCGGCGCCTCGCCGCTCACGAATTCGTCGCCGGCGCGCTGTCGGTTGCGGATTTCGCAATCCTCGGCTGGGCCTGGCGTCATCCGCGACACAAGGTGGAGCTTTCTGATTTTCCCAACGTCAAGCGCTGGTACGAAGTGCTGATGGCGCGGCCTGCGGTCAAGCGCGGCATGGAAGTAAAACTGGATTGATCTCTTTCACCTCTCCCTGAAAGGGAGAGCGCGGCGCCGATAGTTTGCCGAAACACGACGACTTCTTCCGGCAGGTTTTCTGCCTCGATGTCGGAATTGAAAAACGGAAGCTTTCCGATCCCGTCAAACAGCCCGATGGCGACATCAGGAGGCGCAAGACGCCTGATAGCCTCGAGCACCGCCGTGTTGTGAGACGCGGAACGAAGGCTACCGGATATCGCGACGATCTTCATCGAGGGGACGTATCTCAGATATCAGTCCAGTCGCTTGATCGCTGTGACGTCGCTGCCGCTCGCCTTGATGCGCGCGATCGCGTCCTGTGTGCGCTCGATCTTGGTCGCCATATGATACGCGTTGGCATGCACGACGGTGTTCGCATCGCGGACGATGGCGACATGGCCCTTCCAGAAAATCAGATCGCCGCGTTTGAGCTTCTTTGTGTCGCGCGGATCGAGCGCTTTGCCGAGCCCCTCTTGCTGCATGTCGCTGTCGCGCGGGCAGCCGGTGCCGGCGGCGGTGAGCGACACCTGAACCAGTCCCGAACAATCGATTCCGAGACTGCTTTTGCCGCCCCACAGATAAGGTGTGCCGACAAACTCCTCCGCGACGGCGACGAAATCGGATGCTTGGCTGCCCGTTGGGCCGAGATGTTGTCGGGGAAGATGCCAGCCTTCGCCTGTCACGGCGAATGAGCCTTCCTCGCGCAGCACCGTCAGCAAACTCCCCATCGCCAATGTCTCGGCTGGCGGCAGCTTGATCGAGGGGCCTGGAAAGGCAAAGGTCCGCAAGGCGATGACCTTGTGCGTTGGTTGGCCAGCGGGCTTTTTCAGCGCCTGATCCGGCAACCAGCCGACATAACCGTCGCCGTTGAGCTGGCCCCAGGCCCAGCCTTCACCGTTGCGGTCATAGATGGTCGCACGCTCGCCCCTCAGCGCCTGCGTCAGGAGTTCCGCGCCGGAGGATGGCGAGCGGCGAAGCGGCGCCAGTGCATCCGAGATTTCAAATTCCTCGCCGGTCGCAAAGCGCGCTGCCTCGACTTTGCCTTCGAGATATTTCGCGGCCAGGTCAGCCCTGGCCGGCGTCATGCGCGGATCATCCATAGCGGTTGCTCAACAGGCGATAGATCGCGCGCGCCGCCTGGCACTCGCCGCCTTCCGGCCGGCCCGGTTTGGCGGTCGGCGTCCAGCCGTAGATATCGACGTGAAGCCAGCTCTTGGCGGCCTCGACGAAGCGCTGCAAGAACAGCGCGCAGGTGATCGAGCCGGCAAAGCCACCCGACGGTGCATTGTTGATGTGGGCGACCTTCGAATCGAGCCAGCTATCGTAAGGCGGCCACAACGGCAGCCGCCACAGCGGATCGTGCTCCTGCTTAGCGCAAGCCGAGAGCGCTTCGGCCAGCGTGTCGTCCTCGGTGTAAAACGGCGGTAAGTCGGGGCCGAGCGCAACCCTTGCCGCGCCCGTCAGGGTGCCGAGATCGATCAACAGATCAGGCTTTTCTTCGTCGGCAAGCGCGAGCGCATCGGCCAGCACCAACCGCCCTTCGGCGTCGGTATTGCCGATCTCGACCGTGAGGCCCTTGCGCGAGGTGAAGATATCGAGCGGGCGGAAGGCGTTGCCGGCGACCGCATTCTCAACGGCAGGGATCAACACTCGCAGCCGTACCTTGAGTCTGGCTCCCATCACCATCTGCGCCAAAGCGAGTACGTTGGCGGCGCCGCCCATGTCCTTCTTCATGAGCAGCATGCTGCCGGAAGGCTTCAGATCGAGCCCGCCGGTGTCGAAGCAGACGCCCTTGCCGACCAGCGTCACCTTGGGATGGGATGGGTCGCCCCAGGTGAAATCGATCAGGCGCGGGACGCGGGCCGATGCCATACCGACGGCGTGAATCAAGGGAAAATTCTGTCGCGTCAGATCCTCGCCGACCACGCAGCTGAAACTGGCATCGAACCGCTTTGCCAGCGCTTGCGCGGCCTCCGCCAGTTCTTCCGGTCCCATGTCATTGGACGGCGTATTGATGAGATCGCGCGCGAGCGTGACAGCGTCCGCCATCTCCGTGATCTCGGCGACATCGACGCCGCCCGGCGGCACGAGGCTCACTTCGGGTGATTCCGGTTTTCGGTAGCGGCCAAAACGATAGCAGCCGAGGGCGAAGGCGAGCGTCGCAAGATGCGCGCGATCGGCCGCAACGTTGGCGAAACGATAAATTCCGGGCGGCAGCAGGCCTGGCAATTGGCCGGGCCTGAATGGATCGCGGAATTTGGCGGCCTCGTCCTCCAGGCCGAAAACGACTTGCGCGATCTCACCGTCGGCCGCTGGGAGCGCCAGATAGGCTCCCGGCTTTGCCGCAAATCCGTTGGCTCGGGCGAATTGCCGGGAGGAGGGTTCAGGAAGACCGGCGGAGATCGCCTCCCATGTCGCCTTCGTCGCAAACGTAATCGGAATGGCGGACGTCGCAGGTGCGGTCTCGAACGCTGAAGGCATGCTTCTCTCGATTTTCGGCAGGACAGACGTTTGCAGAAGGTCCGACATTGCCAGCCAGCCAAATTCTACAATGGCATACGGCGCCAAACCAGAGCGAACGGCAGCGCCATCTACACGTTTCCGCGCAGCTTTGATAGCCTCGTGCATTCGGTCAGCAGGGGAGTGTCAAAAATGGCTAAGAGAGCTTTGGACGGCCGACATCGCGACACGACAGGCCGCATCGACAAGAAGCACGGCAACACGCGCGTTGGCTCGCTTCGCAAGACCTATGGCGACCACTTCGCAAAAGGCCGTCGCAAGGACATGATGCTGAAGACCCTGCTGGCGGAGACCGGCACAGACTCGCTTCACGCCTATCTGCGCAAGCACCACAAGTAGCCGGCACGGGCCGACGCTTGTCGGCCCGGAGACTCCTGGCATCAGAAATTGGCATCAGAACTTGGCATCAGAAATCGCGGAAGCGACCGGGCCGGGCCCGCGTTCCGCGTTAACCCCGCATTAGGGTTAACAGACTATTGCTGGGCCAATTCGGTCCGGTTTGCCGGCCGATATCCGTGAGTCCGTGCCATGCGTCAGCAACCTGGTTTTGCCCGGCTTCTTGCATCCGCAGCCATGACGGCGATTTTGGCCGCCGGGCTTGGCGGCTGCCAGACCATGTCTGATATCACGGGATCCATATCGCCGAGGTCATCGGCAGCTTCCGCTACCGACCCGCGCCAAGCGGTGGAAGTCACCGGCGAGCGTTACCGCGCTGACCCCAAAAATCCCGAAGCAGCCCTCGCCTATGGCCAGGCGCTGCGGGCCTCTGGGCAACGCAGCCAGGCGGCTGCCGTGCTGGAGCAGGCCACCATTGCCCATCCCGGCGACAAGGCGCTGCTTGCGGGTTATGGGCGGGCGCTGGTGGACAACGGTAATTTCCAGCAGGCCTTCGACGTACTCAGCCGCGCGCACTCGCCGGATAATCCCGATTGGCGGATTCTCTCGGTGCAGGGAACCGCGCTCGATCAACTCGGCCGCCACGACGAAGCCCGCCGCTATTACGAGAGCGCGCTGAAGATCGTCCCCGACGAGCCGACGGTGCTTTCGAACCTCGGTCTTTCCTACGTTCTGTCGAAGGATCTGCCGAAGGCGGAGGAAGCGCTTCGCCAGGCCTATGCCAGCGCCCGGGCCGATGCGCGGGTACGGCAGAATTTGGCGCTGGTGATCGGCCTGCAAGGCCGCTTTGCGGAGGCCGAGCAGATCGTTCGCGCCGATCTCCCCGCCGACGAGGCGGCAGCCAATGTCGCCTACCTCAAGCAGATGCTGAGCCGCAAGGACGATCCGCGCACCGCCAGCGCCGGCAAGATGCCGGTGGCTTCGCTCAGCCGTCCGCAGTGATGGCGTCTCATTCCACGTGTGACTGAAATCGTCGAGGCGCCTGCTTAGCGCCCGGGAGCCTGGGGCCCGGTTCTGACATTCGTGTCATGCCGCGGCCGGCT